>NZ_CP148048.1:0-309807 GCF_037482165.1 Parvimonas micra | reverse complement strand
TTAATAGGCCGCCTACGTACCCTTTACGCCCAATAATTCCGGACAACGCTCGCCCCATACGTATTACCGCGGCTGCTGGCACGTATTTAGCCGGGGCTTCCTCCTATGATACCGTCATTATCTTCTCATAGGACAGAGCTTTACGATTCGAAAACCTTCTTCGCTCACGCGGCGTCGCTGCATCAGGGTTCCCCCCATTGTGCAATATTCCCCACTGCTGCCTCCCGTAGGAGTTTGGACCGTGTCTCAGTTCCAATGTGGCCGTTCATCCTCTCAGACCGGCTACTGATCGTTGCCTTGGTAGGCCTTTACCCTTCCAACTAGCTAATCAGACGCGAGCCCATCTTACACCGATAAATCTTTTACCCCTAAGCCATGTGGCTTTGTGGTCTCATGCGGTATTAATCGTCGTTTCCAACGGCTATCCCCCTGTGTAAGGTAAGTTGCTCACGTGTTACTCACCCGTTCGCCACTTTCATTTCGCTTCCGTCCCCGAAGGGCTTTCCACAAAAATCACGTTCGACTTGCATGTGTTAAGCACGCCGCCAGCGTTCGTCCTGAGCCAGGATCAAACTCTCTATTAAAAGTTCGTCTGCTCTCGCTGACTTTTTTACACCTAAATTATTGTTTTTCTTTGTACTCTCAAAGTTTTTATCACTATATGAAATTTTTAATGTTTCACAACAACCATTATATTATACAACAACATTTTTTGGTTGTCAACACTTTTTTAAAAAATTTTTTATTAAATTTTTACAAAAAAAGTGACCCAGTTTTCACTGGGTCTTTATTATATCAGTTATTAGAGTGCTTGTCAATACTTTTTTTTAATGTTTTTTGTATAAAATCTTATATTTTTATAAATTAATGTAATTATTTTTATACATAACAAAATTGTGGTATAATAACTCTGTAATTAAATTTACAATAATATTTAATTTAGGAGGATATTATGAAAAAATTTATTAGGTTACTATCTTTAGCTTTAGTTATTACAATTTCAACTTCAGCTTGTTCAAATAAAAGCGTAAATCAAAATATCAAAAAGACAAATCAAGAAGCAGAAAGAATTGCGAAAGATTTAGAAAAGCAAGAAAAAGAGCTAGAAGATAAAGCAAAAAAGCAAAAAGAAATTGAAGAGCAAAAGAAAAACAAAGTAAAACAATATGAACAAGAAATAGAAAATGAAAAGAAGATTAGAGAAGAAGAAGCAGCTCAAGGTGTAACTGTTTCCAATAACAAAGATTATGACTGGTATATGGATCAAAATGTAACAGGAAAATACCACATGGATAATTGTGTTCCTACTTGTACCGCTATGATTTTAAAATTTTTAGATCCAAATAGTAATGATACTGGAGAATCTCTTAGAAATGAATATCTAGCAGATGGTAAAGGATGGATACCTGATATAATGTTAGATGCATTAAAAAAGAGAAATATTAAATATGTAACATATAATTTTAAACGTGGAAATATGAGTGATATGCCAATAAGAAAATATGTTAAGGATGGTTATATTGGAATGTTTTTTGCAGATATGACTAAAATATCCGGAGCTCGTAATAATCCTTCAACTATCGGAAAGAGCCATAACGATCCACAAGTTGTTCGTCATACTTTTATTGTTAAGGGATATAAATATATAAATAATGAACTTTATTTTGAAGTATATGACCCTGACTCAGGATCTAGAAAATATAAAAATGGTCAACTTGTTGGAAAAGACAGATATTATAAAGCTAGTGAAGTTACAAATGCTATAGTTTGGCCTAACATCTTATTTTTCAAAAGCAAATAGTTAATTTGAAAATTTATTTTAAACAGTAGATAAGCCATTTAGAATGTTTCTAAATGGCTTTTTTTGTGAAACAACAAGGTTCAAGGTACCCACCGATGTGAAGCATCCTAGAAAGTTGTAGTTCTTATTTTTATTCATTTATTTTAAATCTACTTTTTTAATATTCGGATTTTTAATATTTATAAAATCAAGTAAATTTTTTCTAAATTTATTTTCATCATCCGTTATATAAAATATATTATTATTGTTTTTCAACTCTTCATTTAATAGATTATTTTTTTCTAAATATCTTTTCATTTCTACTACTGTTTCTTTTGCAGGGTTTACCAAATTTATATTTTCACCAACTACCAATTTTATTGTATTTTCTAATATAGGATAATGAGTACAACCCATAACTATAGTATCCACATCTTGAGATATCAATTCATCCAAATAAAATTCAGTCATATCCAATGCTATTTTCGAATCTGATAAACCATCTTCAACAATTGGTACAAATAAAGGACAAGCCTTTGAATAGACTGCATTTTTCAGATTTTCATTTTTTATATTTTTTTCGTAAGCTCCACTTAAAACTGTAGCATTAGTTCCAATTACACCAATTTTTTTGTTTTTTGTTACAGCACTTGCCATTCTACTTCCGGGAACAATTACTCCTAGTATATACATATCAAACTTTTCTTTAAGCATTTCAAGCGCAACTGCTGAAACTGTATTACAAGCTATAATTAGAGCCTTTATATCCTTTTTGTTCAAAAATTCTATACATTCTTCAGAAAATCTTTTAATTGCCTCTTCACTTCTATTGCCATAAGGAACTCTAGCTGTATCTCCAAAATATACTATTTTTTCATTTGGAAGAACTTTCATCAATTCTTTTACAACGGTAAGTCCACCAATTCCAGAATCAAAAACTCCTATCGCTCTATTATCCATTCTATCTCTCCATTGTCTTTACTTTATAAGTATTTTTATACACTTTTTTAAAAAACTCATAAGCATCATTTATATCTTTATTATTAAATATCCCGAAAACAGTTGGCCCTGATCCACTCATAAGAGATTTAACACAATTAAATTCATACATTTTATCTTTGATATTTTTAATTTCAGGGCAATATGAAATTGACACTTCTTCCATTACATTATATAAATTACTAAAAAATTCATCATATTTTCTATTTTTATATGTACTTATGAGTTTATCTACTCTTTCACTATTACCACTTGGAACTATTTTTGAATAAACATAAGGCGTTGAAATTTCAACTCCATTATTTACAATAAGAATATCTGTAGTCGGTAAACTTTCAAGAATTTCAAGTTCATCACCTATTCCCCTAGTTCTAGCAGTTTTACCAACGAGCAAATATGGAATATCAGCTCCTACTTTTCTTCCTATCTGTTTTCGATCTTCTAAACTCATTTTAAGTCCTAAAAGTTCATTAATCATCTCAATTACAACTGCAGAATTACTACTTCCTCCTCCAATTCCCGCAGAAACTGGTATATTTTTATCAATATGTATTGAGAAATTTTCATTAAATTTATATTTTTCTTTCATAACATAATAAACTTTATAAACCAAATTTTTCTCATCTAAAGGAATTTCTTTAGAATTTGAGGTAATTTCAAATTTATCAGATATTTTAACTTCAACTTCATCATATAAATCTATCATTTGCATAATTCCATCTATATTATGATATCCATCTTCTCTTTTTTCAATTACATCTAAAGTTAAATTTATTTTTGCATAAGATTTCCTTTTCATAAAATCTCCTTTATATTATATAAATCCATAGTATACTTTTAGTTATTTTACCACAATTTTAATTAAAAGACAAAAATTTTAAGCTCTCAAGCTTTTACTATACCTTTTATTATAAAATAAGGTAAAAATTTAGAAGCTAAAAAAGAATTTTTTTTGAATATTTTTTCAAAAAAATTTATAAAAACTATTGACTTATTTTAAAAAGCGTGATATACTTTTGTTAAGTAAAATTTTAGCGCTTAGCATTAAAGATGTTTTACTTTAAAGAATAACATAACCTATATTACTCATTATAATTTCGATGAGTTACTCTCTCCAAATTGCGGTGTACCCCCAAATCACCGTAAAACTTAAAAGAAAGCTTAAAGCTTTCTTTTTTTGTTTAATTTATATAGTAAAAAAAGTTCTGTAAAAATGAGCTAAATCCCAAAACAGAACTTTTTTTATTTTATTCTCCCATCAATGCAGCTCCTAAAGCACCAGCAAATCTTCCTAATTCGTGCGTTTCAACTTTTTTACCTAATAATTTTTCTAAAAGCTCAACCATATAAGCATTATTCGAAAAGCCACCCGTTAAGAAATACAAATCCGCTTCATTTCTGAATTTTCTAGTTTGACCAACAACCTTATTTGCAATTGAGTGAACAACACCACTCGCTATATCTTCTTTTGCTCGACCTTGTCCCATAAGAGAAATAATTTCAGATTCTGCAAAAACAGTACAAGTTGAACTTATAGGAATTGGTGTTCCTACTTTGGATAATTCAAACATTTCATCCAAAGTAACTCCTAATCGATTACTCATAATCTCCAAAAATTTTCCTGTTCCTGCTGAACATTTATCATTCATTATAAAATCACTAACTAAACCATCTGTTATATTTATAATTTTTGTATCTTGCCCACCAATATCAATTACATCACAATCCCTTTTCAACAAATAAATTGCTCCCTTGGAATGTGTAGTAATTTCTGTAACAACTCTATCTGCATACGGAACTGAAACTCTTCCATATCCAGTAGCTACAACGAATGAATTATCAACATCAAATCCATTCTCAACTAAATTATTGTAAATTTCTCCAGAAGTTTCTTTACTATTCCAACCTGATGGCATCAATATTTTATAAAGTATTTCATCTTTATTCTTATCATAAACAACAACTTTTGATGCTGTTGATCCTATATCTATTCCTATATTCATTATATCATCTCCAAAAACGCTTCAATTCTAGTTGAAACCTGTCCAACATCCGTCATAGAATAATCAGATTCTATATACATATAAGGCTTGCCTTTCTTCTCTGTTACAAACTTTTTAACTTTTGTAGATTCTACAGCAAATGTATGACAAGCTTGAAGTACAATTTCTATAACTGCATCTACTTGATATTCATCTATCAACATATCCAAGTCCCTAAATCTCTTTTCATTAGGTGACATAACAGAACAACTTAAGTTAAGATATTTTTTTGCAATCGCGTCAATTGGATTATCCATATTTTCATCAATTAGTTCAAGTTTTTCACGAACACCAGAGCAATTTTCATAAACTACAATATCAGCTCCTGCTTCCTCAATTTTAGTCAATATTTTTTCACGAATTCCTCCTACCGGACAACCAGTAATTAAAATTCTTGGCCTTTTGCTCTTCTTACCTTTCAGTTCGTTTTCCCACATTTCGTAAACTTCTTTAGTTTTTTCAACAATACTTTTGTTTTTTTCTTCTCTATTAAAATTAAAACCAAAAGCATCTTGAGTCCCACTCATTGTAACTCCACTTAAAGGTGAGGGGTTTAGCTTTCCAAGTTCAAAAAAATTTCTTAAATTTTTTCTTTCCTGATTTCCCATCTTTATTGCATCCCAAAGTTTTTCTTCAGTTATTTCCACATCAAAAGTTTCTTCCAACTTTCTTTTTAATTTATAAATTTCATTAGTCCAGAGTTTCAATGATAACTCATCATTATTATTTTGGGGTAATTGCATTACATGAACATTTTTAAAATCTCCCATAAGTTCGTACATTTTTTTCTTTCCGTCACAAGTTGTTTCTCCAATTACAATATCAGAAAAATAAAAATATGGGCAAGTGTCGCTTACAGCAAAACCATAACTTGATTTTATCAGTGGACAAAGATTCTTAGGCAAATCTCTTTCGGCGTATTTTATAGAATCTTCAGTTGTGGCACATAAGCTAACCGGAATGAGTCCGGTAGCATAAATCACTTCTTGAGGAGTGTATGTACAAAATATACCAGCAACCTTTTGACCAGATTCTTTCAATTCTTTCATCTTTAAAAAACCATTTTTTCTAGTTTCATTAAAATCCTCAAATTTACTAGGAAGTTTAATTTTAGTTGTTTCTTCTTTCATTTTAACTCCTTTCTAGTTTTATAAGTATACATAAAAGCAACTACTTAGATTATATATTATTTGCTTTAAAATGTTAAATTATTTTTTCTTATTAAATAATCATTATTCATAAGATAAATCTATTATAAGCAAAAAAGACAAGTCGCTGACAAACTCATCTCTTTTGCTTATAGGGAACATTATATAATCAAACTATCGTCAATATAAATATCAACTTAAATTAAGTTGTAAAGTTAAGAACATCTAAAATATGCTTTCTATGTTCTATAAACTCATCACTATTTCTATTTCTAGGATATTCCATATCTATCTTTATATCTTCCTTTATAACTCCAGGTCTTGGTGCCATAACAATAACTCTAGTTCCAAGATAAATTGCCTCGTCCACATCATGTGTTACAAGCATAAACATCATATTTTTATTACTTTTCCACATTTCTATTAGTTCATGCTGAATATTCATTCTTGTAAAAGCATCCAAAGCACCCAAAGGTTCATCTAGCAAGAAAACTTCAGGCTCAGTTATCATAGTCCTTATGAGTGCAACCCTTTGAGCCATTCCACCTGAAAGTTGATGAGGATAGAAATTTTGAAATTCTTCCATTCCTATCATCTTGATAAATCTATCAACTTTTTCTTTATTTTCTTTTAATTTTCCTGACATTCTAAAACTAAATTCTACATTTTGTCTAAGTGTCAACCAAGGAAATAAAGTATGTTTTTGAAAAACCATTCCTCTATTAACATTCGTTCCTTCAATTAATTTATCATTTAACTTAAGCTCCCCAGTAGTTACAGGAATTAATCCAGAAACTAATCTTAACAGGGTAGATTTTCCACATCCAGAAGGTCCTACTATACAAACAAACTCTCCTTCTTCAACAGTTAAATTTATATCGTGAAGAACTTCAGTGATACCCTTATTATCAAAATTTGGAAAAATCTTTGTGACATTCCTTAATTCTAATTTTCTCTTTTCCATTATTGTATCACTCCTTCTTGCCATTTAAGAACTTTCTTTCTAATATATCCCAAAGCAAAATTTACTATAACAAATATAATACAAATTATGATTATGGCGCCATACATATTAGAGAATTTTGCCCAGCCTCTTTGCCAAGTTATATACCAACCGAGTCCGGATTCAACTCCTATCATTTCAGCAGCTAACAATGATACACAGGCCGTACTCATACCCATCACTAAACCTTGAAAGATATGTGGTAGTGCGGATGGAATTGCTATATTTAAAATTAACTGTCTTTCACTAGCACCCAATGTCCTCGCTGCTTCATAATAGGCTACATCGATATTTTTAATTCCCGTATAACTAGACATTGTTACTGAAAACCAAACCCCAAGTGCAATTACTATTACAGCACCTTTGAAAAGAGAACTTGCGAATACCATTATTACAGGAATCCAAGTAATAGATGGAATTGCTCCTAATAATTTCATAAAAGGAGAAATCCAATAACTTACAATTTTACTATAACCACAAGCAATACCAGTTATAAGTCCAATTAAAACTCCCCAAAAATAACCAGTAAATAATAACTTCAATGAATTTTTAATACAATCTAGCAAATAAGCTCTATCAGTTAACATTGCATTTAAAATATTATCCACCCAAGGAAAATAAGGTAGTAAAAGTGAATTTGTCTTTAAAGTTGCATAATCATATAAAATAAGCAAAATATAGACAAATGTAGCTAGGGGAGCAATATGTCTAATTTTATAATAAACTCTCTTTAAAAAGAATGATAAAATTCCAAAAATTAAAAATAAAGCAAGTTGTACTCCCAAAAATATGCCATAAACATCAGTTATTCCATTTTCTCCATAATTAGGAACATAATAAAATTCTAATAAAGCCATTACTATAGCTATTACAGGCAAAAATATAATAATTTTATCAAATAATTTATATAAATTGCTTTTTGGCTTCTGTTCTATTTCCTTTAACTGTTCCTTAGTCAAGTTTT
Organism: Parvimonas micra; assembly: GCF_037482165.1. Classification (NCBI taxonomy): domain Bacteria; kingdom Bacillati; phylum Bacillota; class Tissierellia; order Tissierellales; family Peptoniphilaceae; genus Parvimonas; species Parvimonas micra. The sequence goes on along the minus strand of NZ_CP148048.1, from coordinate 301,871 downwards.
TTACATCAATACTCATATTTACTCCAAATTATTTTTTCATAGGTCTCCAAATTTCCGCTAAAGTTTCCTTTGAATTAGCTTCTGGTTTTATTAATTTAAATTCTGCATAATCTTTTAAAACATCTGTCAATGATTCAGTAGTTCTCTCATCAGTAACCTTAAAATTATATGTTTCTAAAAATTTTTGGTCAGAATCAGCATTTCCTGAACCCCAATTGTTTTGATTAATTACTTGTGCAGCTTCTTTTTTATTTTCTTCAATCCAATCACTAGCTTCCTTATGAGCCTTCGTAAGTTTTGCTGCAGTTATAGGATTTTCTTCAACAAATTTTTTATTTAAAATAAGTACACAGCAAGGTTCGATTTTAAAATCATCATCAGTAGTTATTGAACGAATCGGTCTAATAATTCCTTGATCAACAAACTTTTGTGCAAACTGATCTGAAAACATCGCTGCATGAATTTCTCCATTTTGCATAGATTGAATAGTTGCAGCAGTTTCTACATTTTTAAATTTAACTTTTGAATAGTCAACCTTATCTCTTGATAAAAATCTTAAAGCTATATTATGGTCAGATGCTCCAATTCCATCATGAATAGCAACCTCTTTTCCAATTAGATCACTTGTTTTTTGAATATCTGAATCTTTTAAAACAAAAAGAGATTTACAACCAGTATGCGCTCCCCTTGTAAATACCATATTAGTTCCGTTTACCGCAGGAACAACAGAAGTAGAAATATGGTCTGTAGTCGCATCTAACTTACCTGTACCAATAGCATCTGCAACAGATAATTGTAAGTTTTTAATCTCACCTTCTAAACCTTGTTTAGCCAAAAATCCCTTAACATGAGCAATTCCTAAACCAGAAGTACAAAGTCCCCCGTTGTATCCTAAAATGATTTTTGTTCCATAACGTGGCTCTTTTTTCCATTTTTCCTCTAAATTAGGATCATTCAAATCAACATCCGCTATGGTCATCTTACTTCCACTTTTTTCTTCTTTCTTTTCAGAACTTTGGCTGTTATCAGCCCTCTTTGCAGTATTTCCACATCCTGAAACACTAAATAGCATAGCTGATAATAGCAATAAACTAATTCCTTTCTTATTCATAAACACCCTCCATATAAATAATCGCCAAAAAACTTTGTTAATTTATGTAATAATCTTTTTTATAATTTAAAATATTTTTGACTAAATAAATTATAACATCTTAAATAATTAAGTCAACAATTTATTTATATTAATTTTTAATAGTAAAAGTCCTATTTATTAGTAAATTTTATGAAATAGTTTTACTCAATCAATAATACATTATTAACATATCATAATATATAATAAAAAAGAGTTATAATTAAACAACTCTTTTTTATTAACAATTACTATTTATTTTTGATTAATTGGTTTCCAAACATCTCTCAAAATATCTTTAGCTTCTTTATTTTTATCTATCAAATCAAACTTTTTATAATCTCTAACTATATCATTTAAGGATTTCTCAGTTTGTTCATCTGAAATTCTAAAGCTATAAGCATTCAAAAAGTAAATATCTGTATCTCTATCTCCAGAACCCCAGTTATTTGCCTTTACAATGTCAGCTGTTTCTTCTTTGTGATCTTCTACCCATTCACTTGCTTGTCTATGTGCCTCAGTAATCTTTGCAGCAGTAATAGGATTTTCTTCAACAAACTTTTTATTTAAAATTAGTACACAACATGGTTCAATTTTAAAATCATCATCCCAAGTTATTGAACGAATTGCTCTAATTATTCCTTTATCAATAAATTCTTTTGCATATTGATCTGACAATACACAAGCTTGTATTTCACCGTTTTTCATAGCTTGGATTAAAGCTGCACTTTCTACTGGTTTAAATTTAACCTTAGTTTGGTCTACATTATCTTTTGCAAAAAATCTAAGACTTATATTGTGATCACCTGAACCAATTCCGCCATGAACTCCAACAGTTTTTCCTTCTAAATCTTTTGTTGACTTAATATCTGAATCTTTCAAAACAAACATAGTTCTACATCCTGTATTTACAGCTCTTGTAAAAGTTATATCTAGACCATTAACAGCAGGAATAAGAGATGTTGAAATATGTTCAACCATAACATCAATTTTCCCTGTTGCTATCGCATCTTTAGGTTCTGGATTATTAACAACTTGAGTTTCTAATCCTTGTTTTGCAAAATATCCCTTTGCATGAGTTACCCCTAAAGTAGAAGCACAAAGTCCACCATCAAAGTTTATAATTATCTTTCTTCCATAAGCTGGTTCTTTTTTCCACTTTTCTTCCAAATCAGGATCATTTAAATCAACTTTTCCAATAGTCAATTTTTCTTTAGTATCATCAGTTTTTGTAGTAGTTTTGTCATCAGCTCTCTTAGCTGTTTTTCCACAAGAACATAGAACTAATGCAGAAACTAATAATAAAACAAGATTTCTTTTTTTCATAAAATTCCTCCATTTAATAAAATAATTTTTAAATTTTAACTATCTATTTTATTTAATTATATTTGTAATAATTACTTAAGTCAATAATTTTATTATATTAATTTCTTATACAAAAAGCTCTATTTATAAAGATTTTCTATATAAAAAGCACTGCATATGCAGTGCTTTTTATCTTGTGTAATATAATAAATATAAAACTTATTGGTTATTTTTTTAAAACCAGAATATTCTTAAATTCTTCAGAATTTTCCTTTATTCTATTTGCATTTCCTACAACTACAAAAGTATCTTGATCTAATACTTTACCTATTATTTCTGAAAGTCCTTTTAAATCTTCTAATCTTGCATTTAAAAGCTCCTCTAGATAGATTTCTAATTCTTTTTCATCTGACCCAGTAATATACATAATCATAGAAGTATAACCTTTATGTTTTGGTGTAAGTAATGGATTAAAATCTTTTACCATTGAAATTTTAAAACTTTCTAAATCTTCTTCTGAAAGTTCCATTTCTGAAACAAATTCCCCTACTGTTGAAAAAATTTCTTTTGTGGATTTTAAATTAGGATCTCTATAGCTGAACATAATTATTTCACTATCTCTAGTTATACTAAATCCAGCACCATAAGCTCCGCCTATCGCTCTGATATTATTATGCATATGAGTAGTACTCAAAATTTTAGAAAGCAATGCAAAACTTCCTGAATACTCTATACCGTACTTTTTCATATCCCCGGCAAAAGTAACATAATTTACATCAGATGATGTTGCAATTCCTTCTTTTAAATTCTCTTTTTCAAATGTAAAATCATAAGGAGAATCTTCTATTTTAGGAAACTCTTTTACAAGTCCAACAAATTCTTTTTCTATATTATCAAAATTATCCTCTGTTGTTGTTATATTTACAATTGTTTCGTTTAACTTAAACATCCTATTGTAAACAAATTCCATTTTTTCAATCACATTATCAATTTTTTCATCAAAATTCTCGGCTAAATCCTGAATAAATCTCAAATAATCAATACCTTTAACTTTTTCATCATAATAAGCCTTATTTGAATAATATGATTTTGCTCTGTTTATTCCATAAAGATGACCAGCTCCGATAATATCTTGTTCCAATTCACCTTTTATAGCTAAAACTTCTTCTTTTATTCTATTCTTATCTGTAAAAATTGTTTCTTTTAATAAGACTTTTACAAGCTCTGCAGTTTCTTTAAGTTTTTCAGAGAAGAATTTTACACTTACAACAAATTTTGGAACAAATTTTTCCCTATTTTTTGAATTTGTCAAAGTTGCAATTGTAGTTGAAATTCCTCCACAACGTAAAAATGTTTCAACTGTAAAATCTTTGTAAGACATTGATTTTTTATCCAAAGATTTTAATAGATTTTCGATTAATGATAAATATACTATTTCATCTTTTGAGATATGTTTTAAATCAAAACAAATATCTACATAGTTAATACCTGAAGTAAAAATATCATGTTTTAAAACTGTTATATCTTCCACTTTATCTATGTCATTCGGAATTTTTAAAGTTTCCTTATCAATATCTTCAATTTTTAATTTTGGAATTGTAGCTTTTTGTTCATCAGAACTTTCAGTTTGTTGATATTCAATTAAATTTTTAGTATTTTCTATTATTTTTTCAACTTGAATTTTATTTAATGAGTCTTTATACCTCTTTAACCACTCTTTTTGAGCTAAATCTTTTTTGTCATTAAGTCCAGCACTCGGTGAAAGAACAATAAATGCCTTATGATTGTTATTTAAAATCTTTTCTTCAATAATTCTTTCTAACAATCTATTATTTAGAATTTCTTCTCTAATTTCTGATAAAGCATCATCAAAAGCTAAAGATTCCATAGGATTTTTACCATACAACCAATTGTCACAAACATGTAACATACATTCTATTCCAGCAGTTGTAGAATTTAAAAGTTCTCTTACAGAAAATTCTGTTCTATTCAATACCGCAATTAGTTTTTCTTTTTCAATTCCTTTATTAACAACATCTGTTAAAGTTTTTTCTACAACTTCCTTAAATTTATCTAAATTTTCCCTTTCTGAATTTGTAACATAAACTCCAAAACTTGAAAATTTTGTAGATTCCATAGAAATCGAAGAAACATCTTCGCATATATTTTCTTTAAGAAGAGCTTCTTTTAAATATGCACCTTGCATCTCAATCAAAACTTCATTTAGTAATCTTGATATAATTCCATCTTTTAGCCCATCACTTTCTCCAAAGCAAGAAACATAAGCTAAGAATGTCTTATTTTTAGTATCTTCATCTTTTGAAACTGAATATTCATCAAAGACATTTTTAGGTTTATCAAAAGGTACTTGACTTCCTTCAAAATTATCAAGTTCTTCTTTTTCAAAGTTTGAAAGATATTCTCTATCCAAAAATTCAAGTCTTTCTTCCATATCACAATCCCCATATAGATAAATATATGAGTTGGAAGGATGATAGTATTTTGAATGAAATTCACAAAAATCTTCATAAGTTAAATTTGGAATTTCATAAGGTTCTCCACCTGATTCTTTAGCATAAACAGTATCAGGACAAAGGGCATTATTTACTTTATAATAAAGAGTTGTTTCAGGAACAGAATAAGCTCCCTTCATTTCGTTATAAACTACACCTTTAATATTAAGTTCATCTTCTTCATTTTCAAGTTCATAATGCCAACCTTCTTGCATAAAAATCCTTCTATCAGATTTCATCGCAGGATAGAAAACAGCATCCATATATACATCCATCAAATTTTTAAAGTCTTTTTCATTTCTACTAGAAACAGGATAAACAGTCTTATCAGGAAAAGTCATAGCATTTAAAAATGTTGCTGTACTTATTTTTACCATATCCATAAAAGGTTCTTTTGTTTGGAATTTTCTTGAACCAGATAGTACACAATGCTCAATTATATGGCAAATTCCTGTGTTATCTTTAGGAATAGTTTTAAATCCGATGCTAAAAGTTTTATTGTCATCATTATTTTTCATCAAAAAAACTCTAGCACCAGTTTTTTCATGTTCAAGCAAAACGCAATCGGAATTTACATCCTTTATATGTTTTTCTTGAATTAATTTATATCCTTTATACATATTCCCTCCTATTTTGTAATAAATTCCATAACCGCCTCAGCCGTTTTTTCCATATCGGAAATAACTAAATATTCCTCAATCGTATGAATTTTGTACATTCCAACTCCTAAAATTACAGAATGGAATCCATTTTTTAAATAAATATTTCCGTCACAACCGCCACCAATTTTAATTGGTTTGGCAGTAATCCCAACTTTTTTATATGCATCTAAAACTCTATTTAATAAATTATTTCCATCAATTTGTTTTAATGGTGGATAATCGTATTTAACTTCAATATTGCATTTAACTTCAAAGTCTTTTGCAGTTTTTTCAAAAATATCTATATAATTATCAACATTTTCTTTTGCTTCATCTTCATTTAAACATCTAACTTCCATTTTGATTTTACAATCTTTAGGAACAACATTAGTTGGAAATTCAGAAATAATACTACCTATATTTGAAGTAGTATGGTCATTTAATCTTCCTATTTTCATCTTTGCAATAGCATTACTCATAGCTATAATTGCACTTCTTCCTTTTTCAGGTTCAATTCCAGCATGTGCTGAAGCTCCTTCATAATGAACATTTATCTTATACATACAAGGTCCTTCAACCGCTACTAAATCTGATCCACCACCATTATCTAGTACAAGCATATCTTTTGCAGGCATAAATTCAGATGGAATTTCTTCCCATTTAATTGATTTTGCACCCAAAAGTCCGATTTCTTCAGATGGAGTTATAACTGCAAATATATCATTATGTGGTAAATTATTTTCAACTAAATTTTCAAAAGTTTCTAAAATAATTGCAACTCCACCCTTATCATCTCCACCTAAAGTTGTTTCTGTTCTTGTTTTAACAAGTCCATCCTCAACGTAAACATCTAAATCCTTTGAAGGTTCTACGACATCCATATGAGCCGAAAGAGAAATTGATTTAAGTTTTTCATCATCACAATTTTTTTCAAGTTTTGCAATAATTACAGGAGTGTTTCCGCCATATTCAGCTGAATGGTCATGTAAAATATATTTAACTCCTAGTTTTTCCAACTTTTCTGTTATATATTTCATAACATTTATTTCGTTTTTTGAAGGTGAGTAAATCTTTACTAAATCTAAAAATGTATTTAAAAGTCTTTCTTTATTCATATTAAATCTCCTTTAACATTTCAATAATTTTTTCCAGTTTCATTCCTCTGCTTCCTTTTACCATAATTAAAGTATCTTCCGAAATAAGTTCTCTAACTTTATTTACGACTTCTTCATTAGTTTCAAAATGGAAAAGGTTGTTGACATTGAAATTTCTATTTGCTCCATTGTAAATCTCTTTAGCTAAATCTCCAATACATATCACATAATCAATCTTATTTCTATCTATTTTTTCTCCTACAGAAAAATGTAGCTTTCTCTCGTTTTCACCAAGCTCCAACATATCGGAAAGAATTAAAATTTTATTTTTGTAGCCTTTCATAGTATAGACAGTTTCAATACAGGAAGTTAGGCTTTGAGGATTTGACTTATAACAGTCATTTAAGATATCAAAACTTGACAAGTGCATAAGTTCCATTCTCATTCCAGTAAGCTTTACTTTTGATAGACCTCTTACAATATCTTCATAACTCATTCCCATAAGCCCTGCTATTGTAATTGCTACTGAAACATTGTAGATTTGATGTTTTCCAATAAATGGAATGCTATAAGCATACTCTCCGATTGAAAAACTACTTCCCTCTTCATCAGAACGAATAGGTCTTATAATCACATCAGAATCTTCTCTTGTCCCTATTTTTATAATCTTTTGATGAATTGTATATTCTTTTATTACTTCCCTTAAAATATCATCATCATTGTTATAAATAAATATTCCGTCAGGCTTTAATCCTTCTAAAATTTCAAACTTTGCTCTTGCAATATTCTCTTTAGTTTTAAGTTCTTGTAAGTGGCTATCACCAATATTTGTGATAACTGCTATATCAGGTTTTGCAATATTTGTAAGAGTTTTAATATCTCCAAAATGATCCATTCCCATCTCTAGAACAACAGCTTCATCATCTAAGTCCATTTCCATAATAGTTTTAGGAACACCAATATCATTATTAAAATTTTTTGCAGTCTTATGAACTCTATATTTTTCTTTTAAAATTGCAGCTAAAATATCCTTTGTACCTGTTTTACCATTTGAGCCTGTTATTCCAATAACCTTTGCTCCTGTCGCTTTTAAATAACTGCTTGCGAGTTTTTGATATGCTTGTAATGTATCATCAACAACAATAATTCCAGCATCAAGATAAGGAGTAGGATGCTTTTTATCCCATAAAGTAGCAACTGCTCCCTTTTGAATAGCATCAAAAGCAAAATTATGTCCATCAAACTTTTCTCCTACAAGCGGAATAAATAAATTGTGAACTTGAATATCACGAGTATCTGTAGAAACTCCCTCTACAACATTATCTTTCATACTTGTAGTAACCAAATTTCCACCTACTATTTTAGCAATTGTCTCCAAAGTTGCTTTTAACATAATTACCCCCTATTTGTAGTCAAAGAATCTTTTTCTTTTTTATTCTCAACGGCAAGTTCAATCAACTCATCTAAAAAGTCGCTATAAGTCTTTCCAAAAGTTTTCATATACATTGCAGGCGCCATAGATACAGCAGTCATTCCAGGAATTGTATTAATTTCATTAACTAACATTTTTCTATCGCTATCTCTTACAAAAATATCAACTCTAGCAAAGCCCTTACAATTTGTAACTGCATAAGCTTTCTTTGCTACTGATTGAATTTCTTTAATTTCTTCTTCAGTTAAATCCCAAGGTATAATGTGGTCTGTTGTTTCGTCCAAATATTTTGCTTCATAATCAAAAAATTCTCTAGTAACTTTAACCCCACCAGGTAAACTAGCTTTTAAAATATTATTTCCCATTACTAAAACTTGAAGTTCATCTCCAATAACAGCCTCTTCAACTAAAACTCTATTATCATATTTAAAAGCTTCAATAAGAGCAGGTTCAATCTCTTCTTTTTTAGTTACCTTTGTAACTCCAACACTTGAGCCAGCATTACAAGGCTTCACGAAAGAAACCTCACCGATTCTTTCAAGAATATTTTTTATTTGCAAATCTTTATTTTTATCAAACTCATACTTTGTAACTAAATAATATTCAGGTTGTAAAATACCATTACCCGCAAAAACATCATTTGCAGTTCCCTTATCCATGCAAACAGCAGAGGATAAAACATTATTTCCCACATATGTAAGATCCATTATATCAAAAAAACCTTGAATAGTTCCATCTTCAGAAAATGTTCCATGCATTGCTGGGAAGAAAATCGCATTTTCATTTACAAAGTCATTTGCAAAAAAATTAGAAATAGAATCCGCAACATTTCCATGTCCTTCAACTATAAGCTCTTTTTCATCTTCAATATTTTTTGTATTTTCTCCTAAGTAATTCCATCTTCCACCTTTATCAACATAAATAGGAAATATCTTATATTTTTTTCTATCTAAATTATTTATAACGGACTTTGCAGTTAAAACTGAAATTTCATGTTCTGCACTTTTTCCTCCATATAACAAATATAAATTTTTCATAATTAAAACCCCTTCTTTGTATTATAAATATCATCTTATAGTATACCATAAATTAGAATATTTTTCATAATTAAACTCAAAAATATTTTTAATAAATTTTTATTTAAATTTTTTATATTATGTAAATAAAATGAATTAATGACATAATATTACTTGTTTTTTTAAAATTTTACATCTATAAAAATTTTTAATTATCTTTTTTACATTTTTTATCAATATGTTTTTTCGTTTAATAAATCATTTTTTTATTTCTCTAAAAATTATTTAATTATAAATTTTACTGTTAGATTTAATATAATAAAGTTATCTTTTAAGAGTTAAAAATTAATCAAGTTAAAATATTATCATTTTTATATAAAACAAAATTCTATCTTAAGAGGCTTTAATTATTTTTTATTTCACAAAAAAATTATATATACAAAAAAATTAACAATCATCTTTATATATATTTTTACACACTGCAAAAAAAGAAAAGAGTCACAAAAACTAAAAATTTAGAAAAAAAGAAAATTTAAGTGCTTATTGACAAAAAAAAGTTGTTCAGTATACAATTATATTGCAAAAATTATTTTACGGAGGAAAATATGAAAAGAAAAAAAGGAATTTTTAGAAAATTTGTAGTAATGTCTTTGCTTTTAAGTTTAGCATTGACTCCTATGGCTATGGCTACTGGTAATACCGTATATGCTGAAAACACAGAGAAAGCCAAAAATGCAAAACTTCCAAACTTTTGTTTAGAAGGTATTGATAAAGCTACAGGAAAAAGATTAACAAAAGAAATTACTTTAAAAGTAAAGACTCACCCAGATTATGCATTTTGGGGCGAGGAAGAGTACGATATTGAAAGTGTTAATGGGGTTTTTGACTTTTCAGTAGTTGAAGATAAAGGTAATCTTTACACTATTGAGATTAAAGGAGAATCAGATTATCAATTATCAAATATTAAAAAAGACAATAAAAATCTTAATATTCTAAAATTTGATTCTGTAAAGAAGACATTGCGTACTTCTAACTTAAATGGTGATGAAGTTGAAATCAATAATTTAATTTTTGAAAAAAAATCAAATGATAACGAAAATACTGAGGATGAAAATAAGGATGTTACTATTAAAGAAATAGAAGTTGTTTTCCCTGATGGAAGTAAAGTTCCGGATGGAGTTAATTTCCATACATTTAACAAGGAAAACAAGGATATGGCTGATTATGTAACTTCAAATGGAAAATTATCAGTAGTTAAAGTACCGGTTGGAGCTAGAATGAAATTAGGTATTTCAACTGATAAGGATAAATATACTTTAAAAACTGATAATGGATACGAAAACTATATTTGGTTTAAGGCAGATAAAAACGGTATAGCAAAATATTATAATGAAATAACCGGAGAATTATCCGAAAAAACTGTAGAAAAAATAGTTGTTGTTAAAAAATCAGACTTAATTGGTAAAAAACCTGAAAATGGAATATTAACAAAAAAAATTCTAGAAGTTTTTGATATTACTTCACATAAAGCAGTTACTGAAAATAATTTAAAATTCGTAGTTATGGGTGGTGGAGAAACTAAAGAATTTGTAAGTAAAAATGGAAAAATCGAATTAGAACTTTATAAAAATACCGAATATACTATAAATATAGTTAGATCTGTTGAAAATACTTATAAAATGAGCGGCTTTAAATTCAGAATAAATGATGATAATAGTATTGAAAACGAATCAAAAGAGAAGGTTGAAAAACTAAATGTATATCAAGGTTCCTATCTAGTTAGAATTTATGTTATTCAAGGTGGAAAACATCTAAAAAAATCTATTGATTTTAAAATTGAAGAAATTGGAACAAACTCAGTTCAAATTAGAAAAAATGAAAATAACTTTTTAAATTTTGATGCAAAAATCGGTAAGTCTTATAAAATAACTATGAAGGATAAGGACTCTGAATATTATTTAGAAAAGCCTATAGAATTTACAGTTGAAAAAGATAAAGAAGACGGTTTATATTGGCCAAAAGTACCAGAAGGAGATACTTCTCAAGGTAAGAATAGAAAACTTAAAGCTGTATTTTTAAAACGTTATGACGGTGTAGGAAATAATATTCCAGGTCTTGGTGGAAATGATACAGATCCTTCTTGTCCAAGTTGTCCTGATAATTCAGATGTTGTTTGTGAAGTAAGTAAAAGCAAAGTAAAAACTTTACCGATTTCTGTAAAACTACCGGAAGGTGCAGACAAAAAAGATATAAAATTCAAATTATTTAATTCAAGTAAACAACAATATGAAGGAGAATTTACTCTAGATGAAAACGGAAAGTTACCAGCTCTTGAGTTATTTGAAAAGAATTCATATTTCTTACAATTAGTTTCAAACAAATATTTTATGCACAATAAACATTTTGAAGCTGTAAAAGAAGGTAAGTTCCCATTTGCCTTCAAGGATAAAAAAGAATTAACAGAACTTGTTGTTAAGAATAATACATCTAATGTTAAAAATGATGGAACTTATGAAATTGACATTAAGTTCGTAAAAGATAATAAAGCTCTTGTAAATGAAGAAATTCAATTTATTAGTGCAATTCATACTACAAAAGCTACAACAGATGAATTAGGACATTTAAAAGTTAGATTAATGGAAGATGTAACTTATGTTGCTAAACCAACTAATGAAAATCTTATAATTGATACATTCCCTATCGTTGTAAAAGATAAAACTGAATGGGGAACTCCGGGAATTAAATATGTTTTTGATCATTCATCTTGTGGAAGTGCTGAAATTATCAAAGTAAAAAATAAAATTTCAGGTAGAACTAATGGCTCTATTACTTGTAAACCGGGTAACACAACAATAAAAGGAATGGACTTTAAAAATTTATTCTTGCTTACTGACCACTTAGATAAATCTGATTATCCTGAATTAAAAGAAAAAGATGCTATGATTCTCGATTTAGTTCTACTTAATCATGTAAGACAAAATTGTGAAAGAACTAAATTAGCCTATGGAGATTTTGAAATTCTAAGAAAAATCCCTACAGGTAAAAAAGTTTCTTCCGCTTATTATCTAAACGGAAATAACAAAGAAGAATTGAAATTTGAACAAGTTGGAGATATTGTAAAAATTACTGATGTTCATAGTTTAGGAATTCATCCTTTAGTAATAGAATTTGAAAAGTCAGGATTAGATATCCCAGATAACAATGAAAAAGTAAAAAACAGCTGGAAACTTATAAACAATGTTTGGTTTAGATTTGATAAAGATGGAAACATGCTTAAGGATAGTTGGTTTGAAGAAAATGGAAAATGGTACTACCTTAAATCAAATGGCTCAATGGCAAATGATGAATGGATACTAGTAGGTGGAACATGGTATTTTGCAAATACTAATGGAAGAATTTCACAAAACGAATGGGTATATGTTGATAGAAACTGGTATTTTGCAAATGAAAGTGGTCGTATTGCTACTAATGAATGGGTGTTCGTTAACGAAAACTGGTATTTTGCAAACGAAAATGGACGCATCTCTACTAATGAGTGGGTGTATGTTGATGGAAATTGGTATTTTGCAAATGAAAGTGGTCGCATTGCTACTAATGAATGGGTGTATGTTGGTGAAAAATGGTATTATGCCGAAGACGATGGACGTATTGCTCAAGAAAAAATACTTAACATCAACAATATAAATTATATATTCGATTCAAATGGTGTATTAATTGAATAGTTAATGATAAAGGCTGAGTAAAACTCAGCCTTTATATTTGAAAAATTTTTATTATGATAATGGAATATACAATTTACAATTTATATCATATATATTTACTGAGAAACTATACAAATACACAATCTTTACCTAAGTCAATTTATACCTAATTTTATATTTCTAAACAAATTGAAGTTGGAACAAAATGCAAAACAATAAAGAATATATAACAACTCTTAAATATTTTATTTAACAATAAGAGCACCTACATTATGCAACACTTCACATCAAGTCGGCACCCAGGAATCTTGTTGTTTCACAATAAAAAGCACTAACTATAAAGTCAGTACTTTTTCCTTAACATCATTAATTTTCAATTTTTCTACGTGATATTTTAAATTTTCCATCTCTTGATTTCATAAAATATGAATGTACAAGATATAAACCAAAATTTAGCACCAACATCATAATTGCTATATAAGTTATAGGATGCAATCTGTCTGCCACATCAGTAAAAATTGGTGGCTTTGATAAAAATGCATAATTACATTTAGTAAAACTATTAAAAATAATAACTGCAATATGCAAGATGTTGGTAAAAACAAAAACTTCTGTATATTTTTTAAATGAAATTTCTATTTCTTCTACAAAGAATATATAACAACTTATCCAAAGTAACAAAGTATGTCCAACGAAGAAACTTATCCAAGTATAATGTGGAAATATAAATCTGTCTAACTCTGGTGTTATTAAAGCAACTATTGAACCAACAAATCCTAAATAAATCCCAATTCTTTTGGATTTATCATTATTAAAAAACACACCATATATCAAGCATATAATTGCAACTCTACAATCATATAAAGGTAAACTTGTCTCTATGGAAAATGCCCCACTAAATATATACCAAGTATATAGTATTATTTGTTGAAATAATAATACTATAACCAAAATTTTTAAAATATTTTTATTATTATTTTTAATTTTATCTCTATATTTATAAATTAAAATTGCACCCAAAAAGGCAATTAACATTAGTATAATATGAGTAAACCCAAATTTTTCAATGTCATAGCCCTCAGGTTCTGATCTAAAAAAATAAACTAAAAAATTTATTATTCTTTCTAAAAAATTCAAAACTATTCTCCTTTAGTAAAAGACCAAGCATTTTTCATCTGAGATTTTAATCTCTCATAACTCCACTTTTCACTTGTGTTTGTAGGACTATTTGGGTCGTTTATTATGAACATACCATCTTCATCAACACTAACTAAAACAATATAATGTCCTATTGAAGAAAAATCTCCAGGTCCTACATTTGCAATTATTGGTCTTCCGTTTTTCAACTCCTTTTTAAAAACTTCTTCATCAGTTTTCAAGTCTTTAACTTTTAATCCATATTTTTTTGGAACTTCTGTAAAATATTTCCAACCTGTTCCTGAACCTTCAGCATATTCTTCATACTTTGCCAATTCCACAGGAGTTATTGAATTATCTTTTAGAAGCCCCGAAACAACCATCGCCATCGAAGTTGGTCCACAACCATTTATGGCAATATTGTCATCAGTGTATTTCTTTTGTCCCCAACGTCTATCCCATTGTAAATAATACGGAATATCTCTTTTAAAATCAACACTTTCTCCAGTAAAATTATCCACTGTTCTATTTTCAAGTTTATCTTTAATAAAAAGTTTTGCAGACGGATTTCTATAAAGTAAAGCTAGATATGGATAAGTTAGTTTATCCTTACTTTTTAAAATTTCTTGAATATCTGAATCTTCACTGTTAGCAAGTCCGTCCATAACAGTTTGTTCTGTTAAAATGCTTCCCTTTTCACCAGTATTAACTTTTGTTGAAAGTTTAGACACATCAATTCCATTAGCATTTAAAGTTTTTGTATTAGTTTCAATCTCTTTTACTGTATTAACTAAAACTTCATCTTCTTTTTTTGCAAAAACAAAATTGAAAAACACAAAAATCCCAAATACATATAATACAAGATAAACACCAAATTTAGTAAATTTATTTTGTAAATTTAAATTCATAATCTACTCCGCAATTGCTAACATTTTTTTAGCCTGATCGCTTGTGATAAGAGCATCAATCATATCAGAAATATCTCCATTTAAGAAACTATCTAATTGATAAATAGTCATATTTATTCTATGGTCTGTAACTCTTCCTTGTGGAAAATTATAAGTTCTTATTCTTTCAGATCTATCTCCTGACCCTATTTGCGATTTTCTTGCATCAGCAATATCCTTATTTTGTTCTTCTTGATACTTTTCATAAAGTCTTGATTTCAAAATTTTCATTGCCTTTTCTTTATTTTTAAGTTGTGATTTTTCATCTTGACAAGTAACAACAACTCCTGTAGGAATATGAGTAATTCTTACAGCAGAGTCAGTTGTATTTACACATTGTCCTCCATTACCACTAGCTCTATAAACATCAATTCTAAGGTCATTTTGATTTATTACAACATCAACATCTTCAACTTCTGGTAAAACTGCAACAGTTGCAGCAGAAGTATGAATTCTTCCACTTGATTCTGTAGCAGGAACACGTTGAACTCTATGAACGCCACTTTCATATTTCAATTTTGAATATGCTCCATGACCTTTAACTAAGAAAACAACTTCTTTAATTCCTCCAACTCCTTGTTCAGAAATACTCATTATTTCTGTTTTCCATTTTTGTTTATCTGCGAACATTCTATACATTCTAAGAAGATCCTCTGCGAAAAGTCCCGCTTCATCTCCACCTGTACCAGCTCTTACTTCCATAAATACATTCTTTTCATCATTAGGGTCTTTTGGCAATAACAAAATTTTAAGATCTTGTTCTTCCTTTTCAATACTATCTTCAAGCTCTGAAATTTCTTCCTTAACAAGTTCTTTCATTTCATCGTCTAAACTTTCCTTTAACATTTCTTTATTTTCTTCAAGTTCTTTCTTATGTTTAGAATATTCTCTATATTTTTCAACAATTGGCTTCATATCGCCATGTTCTTTAGCAAGTTTTTGCCAAACATTCATATCTTTCATAATTTCAGGATCTATAATTTTCTTTTCAAGCTCCTCGAATTTTTCAACTAATAGTTCTAATTTATCAAACAAAGTATATCTCTCCTTCTTTAATAACAATTAACTTTAATTTATATTAACAATTTATTTTTTCTTAAATGTAGCTTTATCAATAGTCACAAATCTAATAATTAAATCATAACTCCTTTTAAATAAATTTTTTAAGGTAGTTATGATGAAATGTATATAGCTTTATCAACAGGCATAAAGCTATTAATTATATCATAACTCCTTTACGATACTTTTTTTATGGTAGTTATGATGAAATATAAGTAGCTTTGCCATTAGGCGCAAAGCTACTTATATTATAACACACTTACTATATTATTGTAAAATTTTCTCACCAAAAATCTACTAAAAATCAAAAGAAATCCCAACACATAAGTATCGGGAATAAAATTCTTTTATCTTTGTTTAGAAAGTTCTAAATTTTTATTATTAATGGTATAAATTTTATCAGCAATTTTTTCATAAAGCAGGTCGTGAGCTATTAAAATCATTATGCATTTTCTTTTTTCTTCCTCTAGAAAATCTCTTAAAATAGCTTTTGATTCAACATCTAAATTTGCTGACGGCTCGTCAAGTAAAACAATACTCTTTTCTTGCATAAATGTTCTTATCAAAAATAATTTCTGCTGTTCTCCAAGTGAAAGATTTGCCGGATTTGTTTTAACTTCATAATTTTCATCTTTTGCATTAAATCTTTTCAAAAGATTTTGCATCTTTGAAATTTGTTCTTCCCTTTCTACTTCAGTTAAAATTATATTTTCTCTAACGGTTCCATTAAATAACATTGACGGATTATACAAGTAGGAAATATCTTCTTTTTTATCCTCCGATATTCTAAAATATCCACCTTTTTCTTTAATTTGTTTTACAGAATAAACTCCTGCAAGTAAATTTAAAAGCGTAGTTTTCCCTGTTCCATTATCTCCTTTTAGAATATAAAGTCCATTTTCAGAAATTGTAAAATCTTCTATTTTAAATAATAACTCATCTTTTGCATTTATAATTTCAACATTTTTAATTTCTATAGGACTTTCTTGTTTTACAAAAAGTTTTGAATAATTATTTTCTTCATTTTCATAATTTAAAAAATTTCTAATTCTTTCAAAACTTGCTACCGAAGAATTTGCATTTGCTTTTAAATTTGCAATAGAAGTTATTGGTGTATAAATCATTTGAGCATATTGTAAAAACATAATCAATGTTCCAATAGTAAAAATTCCCCTATGAACAAAACTTGCTCCCAAAATTAAAACTATAAAAGGGCTGAGAGTTGAAATAAACTTTGGAAATTCCATATTTAAAATTAAGAACTTATGTTTTGTACCTGTAATATTCCAACGTTTTTCAGCTATATAATTAAATTTCTTAAAAAACAAACCCCAAGCCTTAAATAACTCGATACTTGTTTTTTTATAAACAACATCTTCTTCTTGTTCAAAAATCTTGTCATTTAATTTCATCTCTTCACTTGCAAGTTTTTCCATTCGATTCTTATTAAAATAATTTCCAAGATAATAAATCGGTATTAATACAAAAGTTATTATTGCAAGTATGTAATTAATTTTTATCAGTATAAGAGCTACTAATAAAATCTTTATAGAATCCACTACTAAATCTATTTTTAAATTAATATATGTATAAATTACAGCTATATCATAATTCAAAAGATTCAACACCTTAGCCTTGCTCATTCCTTCATAGTCCGGTGTATTTATCTTAGAAATCTTTTTTACAATTTGTTTTTGATATTTTAAAGCAGTTTTATTACAAAATATCTGATTTAGATAATCACATAAATAGCTAATTCCATGAACAAAAACCGCAAATACAATTATCCCAAATATGTATAAATATAATTTTCCACTGTCTATATTCCCCACATTATCAAGAATACTCTTAAAAATATAAGGAAAAATAAGTGAAATAAAATAAACTCCAAGCGAAAAAACACATAGAAAAATAACGCTGGATTTTTTTAACTTAATCGGTAAATCAAATTTTGAATTTTTCATTAGAAAACAACTCCTCCTTAGAAAATATATGTTTAACTTAGATACATTTATCAATTTTTTATTATATTAATTTTTTCTCCTGTAAATTCTAAAATATAGTCATACATTTTTAAATTTTCTTCTGAATAATTGTGAGAAATATTAATAAGTACTAAGCTTTCATCACTTAAAATCATTTTTTCAATTATTGAAATTGAATTTTTATCAATATTGCTCATAGCTTCATCAAATACCAAAAAATTACTATTTCTAAGTAAAGCTCTAGCAATTATAATTTTTTGTTTTTCGCCCCCCGAAATTGAAAGATTTAATTCATTTAAATTTTCATTTCTATTTTCTATAAGCTTTTTATCTAGATTCACTTTATTTAAAATATCATAAATCAAATTATCCTCAATATTTTTAAATAGAGTTATATTTGAAACTATATTTTCATTAAATAGAAAAGAATTTTGTTCAACATAGACAAGATTTTTTGAAATATCTGGATAATTCTTTATATTTTTACCATTTATCTTTATATTTCCACTATAATTTTCAAGCTCCCCGAACAGTAATTTCAAAATCGTACTCTTTCCGGAGCCGTTTTGACCTTTAATAAGGTATTTTTTACCACTTTCAAAAACATTTGAAAAATTATCTATTATAAACTTATTTTGGTTATAAGAGAAACTTACATTTTCAAATTCAATTTTCTCAACTCTCTCTTGCTCATTTTCTTCAAATTCACAATCGGATAAGGTATTAAATAAATCATTTTTCACTTTCTTTATAGAAAATACAGTTATCAAATAGCTGGAAATAGTATTAATCGGATATATTAACAACTCTGATAATTGCAAAATTGCTATAAAAGCTCCGATAGTTTCTTTTCCACTAATAATTGAACTGATAACAACATAATAAATTAGAAACTGGGATATAAATGAAATTGCCCCCATGCTAATTTCTAAAACTGCATTTTTTATGCTATATCTATAAGCATATTTTTGTTCATCGGATGAAATGGATTCCATTTTATTATTTATATTTTTTTCTACGGAATATCTTTTTATAGTCCCTATTCCCTCAACAATATCATAAAAAGCTGTATTTAATCGTCTTAGTCCTAAAATGCTCTTTTCTCTTATTCTTTGCATATCTATTTCAAAAAAATAAGGAATTAGGATCGATATAATATTAGTTCCTAGGATAATAAATGATGCAAGAATATTCAATGAAAACAGCAAATACATATACCAAATAATAGATACTGCTTGAAATATAATATGTGGTATTGTTAAATAGTATTCTTCTACAACAGATTCTATCTCATTATTATAAATAGAGTAAAGCTCTTGAGGATTTTCTCCTTTTTTACCCTTTAATAAAATCCCTCTTACAAAAAGATTTCTAAGCTTCATATATAATAATCTTCTATACTTAGCATTCAACAATTTACCAATAAATTCAGAACACAATACTAAGACTATTAGAAGTGCATATTTTACAAAATATCCAAAAATTTTATCAAATTGTTTTTCTGTAATACTATCTGTAATTTCCTTAATTATCATTGGCATATTAGCATTTGAATAAACTGTAAAAATACTAAAAATTACAATTAATATAGAATATAGATAAATATTTTTCTTTAATTTTTTCATAATAACTAATACTCCATAAATTTCAATTATACAAAATAATTTTTCATTATTTTACATAATTATTGTATCATAGTAAATGAGTTTTTTCAACGATTTAATAGTTTCTTATCTTTGTCTATAATATAGCTCTTGAATAAAAAAATAGCTATGTAAAAATTTTACATAGCTTATTCTCTATAAATTTTAAGTGTGGTATTTACATCCTAATAGTATATTTGTGATTAGTGTTTATACTTTTTATTTTAAATTTAATAAAATAATTATATTAAGAAGTAAATTTATGACTTATTTATACCCAACAACTTTCAATAATAATTACTATTAATTATTTTTAAGAATATTTTATGCTTCATATATTATATATAAAATCCCATTTACAATTTGTTTTTTCACAATAAAAAATGAGGGTCTTAAAACCCTCATTAAAAATATCAAATTATTTTTTTTCACCTTCTGATTCTTTTACATTCTTAACATAATTTTCAGCAGCTTTTCCTAATTTAATAACTTCTTCTTTGTCAATTTTGTCTTCTTTAACTGAAGAAATTAGATTTTCGTATTTCTTTTCAATACTTTCTTTGTCTGCATCACTTAAATTTGGAATTTTTAATTCAACTGATTTTTGTTCTTCTAATGCTTTAATAGTTGAATTTTTTTCTTCTTCAGAAGCTTTTTCCATTTCCTTCTTTTCTTCTTTCTTTTCTTCTGTTTTTTGTTCGGCTTTCTTGTTTTCAGCTGGTTTTGATTGACAAGCAACCATTGATCCCATTAAAAATAAAGCCATAGCAGAAATTAAATATTTTTTAATTTTCATACAAAACCTCCTAAAAATCTCTATCCATAGTGCATTATACTATAAGAAAACATTTTTGTCAATGAATTTAGCTTATTTTTTCAACTAATTCTACAATTTTATCAACCGAAAATCCATTTGCTATATCTTTCATATTCAAAGCCATGTATTCTACCCTTCTTCTATTATTATAGAATTTTTTAACTTCCTTTACAACAGCGTCAATACCGTTTGCATATACACCTATTTCTTCTTCAACAATGAAGTTTTTATTTTCTTCTTCGTGACCTGGTATAAAGAAAGGAATTATAAGCGGTATATTTTTAACTATTGCCTCTGAAACTGTAAGTCCACCAGGTTTTGTAATTAAAATCTGATTTTCTTCCATTAGTCTTGCAATTTCATTTGTATAGCCTAAGATTTCAAGTCTATTTTCATCTATAAACAAACTATATTTTTTTTCTAGTTTTTCTTTTAATTCTTCATTTTTACCACAAACCATAGTAAGTCTAATATCATTTGAAATTTCTAATATAGGCATTATATACTCCGAAAAATCATTCATTCCCAATGTTCCAAATATAGTTAGAATATTAAAACCATCTTTCTTTTCATAATGTCTTTCTTTAAAACTATCACTTATAGGTATTCCAAAAGCACAAATCTTATCTTGTTTTATTCCGTCATCAATCATTCTATTTTTTGTAAATTCACTTGCTACAATATAATAATCAACGTAATCACTAAAATACATCTTATGTGTAATAAAATCTGTAATTACAGAAATAAAAGGAACATCATAATATTTTTTTTGCTTAATATGTTCCATAATTCCAATCGCAAAAACATGAGTACCTATAACTACATTAGGTTTTTTTTCTTCTAAAATAGGTAATATTTTATTACTCAACATATTTAAAATTGGTTTTGAAAAAACATTTTGTGATTGAGTTATATTAGTTCCCTTGTATATTAGTCCATAAATTTCAGGAGTTTTTGTTACAATACCTAAATATCCTCCAACGAGTAAACTATCCAATTTTTCAGAAATTTCTTTTAGTAAATCTATTTCTTCTACATAAAATCCCTTTTGTTCAAGTTTTTCTCTTATATTATTAGCAGCTTTATTATGTCCACCACCAAAAGATGCTGTTAAAATTAAAGCTTTTTTCATATTAATCCTCACTTTATAGAAAGAGTCGGAAAGTTTCTTCCGACTCTAAATATTATTCTTCAACTTCTTCCGTGATTTCAACTTCTTCAGTTTCAACTTCAGATTCGATTTCAGTTTCAGTTTCTTTTGCTTCATCTGATTCAGCACTTTCTTTTGATTCCTCGAAAATATGATCTTCCTCTGATTCAGCATTTTCAAGAGCAGCTTCTCTTGCAAGCCTATCTTCTTCTTCCATTGTTTCATAATCAATTTCGATTGATTTATAAACTTTCATTCCAGTTCCAGCAGGTATAAGTTTACCTAAGATTACATTTTCTTTTAATCCTATTAATCCATCTGCTTTTCCTTTAATAGAAGCATCAGTTAAAACTCTAGTTGTTTCTTGGAATGATGCTGCTGATAAGAAACTTTCAGTAGCAAGAGATGCCTTAGTAATACCTAATAGTACATTATCAAAAGTTGCTGGCATCTTATCTTCTTCAAGCATTTCTCTATTAACAGCTTCAACTTCTCTAAATGGAACTAAACTTCCCTCTAAGAAATTAGTATCACCTGAAGTATCGATTTTAACTTTAGAAAGCATTTGTTTTATAATGATTTCGATATGTCTATCATCGATATCTACCCCTTGATTACGATAAACTTTTTGAACTTCCTTAGTGATGTATTCTTGAACACCTGTTGGACCTTTAATAACTAAAATATCATGTGGATTTATAGAACCTTCAGTAAGCATATCACCCGCTTTAATTTCTTCTCCATCTTTAACTTTAATTCTAGCTCCATAAGGTATTGCATAAATTCTTTCATCACCATCATCTGCAGTTACAACTATATCATATCTCTTTTTATTATCAACTAATTTTACAGTACCATCAATTTCAGTTATATAAGCAAGTCCTTTTGGTTTTCTTGCTTCAAAAAGTTCTTCAACACGAGGAAGACCTTGAGTAATTCCAACACCGGCAACCCCACCAGAGTGGAATGTTCTCATGGTAAGTTGAGTACCCGGTTCCCCGATAGATTGAGCAGCTATAATTCCTACAGCTTCCCCAATATTAACTGGATTTCCTGTTGCAAGATTACGTCCATAACATTTTGC
This sequence comes from Parvimonas micra, assembly GCF_037482165.1. Taxonomy (NCBI): domain Bacteria; kingdom Bacillati; phylum Bacillota; class Tissierellia; order Tissierellales; family Peptoniphilaceae; genus Parvimonas; species Parvimonas micra. Next base: position 279,218 of record NZ_CP148048.1, on the reverse strand, counting down.
ACAAACACCATGTTTAGATTTACAACCTAGAACTGAACGAACTTTTATTTCTGTAATTCCGAGCTTTTCAACTTTTTCAGCCAATCCTTCAGTAATCATTTCATTTTTATGAATTAATATTTCTCCTGTAGTAGGATTTAATACATCTTCAAATGAATGTCTTCCTACAATTCTGTCTGCAAGCTTTTCAACTATAGCATTTCCGTCTTTAAAGTCTCTAGCTAATACATATTCATCTGTACAACAATCATCTTCTCTAACAATTACATCTTGAGAAACATCTACAAGTCTTCTTGTTAAATATCCGGAGTCAGCTGTTCTAAGTGCAGTATCTGAAAGTCCTTTTCTTGAACCGTGAGTTGAAATAAAGAACTCTTGTACAGAAAGACCTTCTCTAAAGTTAGCTTTGATAGGAATTTCTACAATTCTACCGGTAGCAGAACTCATAAGTCCACGCATTCCAGCTAACTGTCTAATTTGGTTAATATTACCTCTGGCTCCTGAGTCGGCCATGATTGAAATACTATTTGTAGGATCTTGTTTTTCAACAAGAATCTTTGTAATATCTTCAGTAGCTTTAGTCCAAACAGAGATTACATATTCATATCTTTCTTGTTCGGAAACTAAACCGTCTCTAAATAATTCTTCATAAACAGCAATTTTCTTTTCTGCTTCTTTAAGAATTTCCCATTTTTCTTCCGGAACTATTACGTCATTCATTGAAATTGAAATAGCTCCAACTGTTGAATATTTATATCCTGTAGATTTAATATAGTCTAATACTTCAGCAGTTTTAATATTTCCATGTTTTCTAAAACATTTATCTACAATCTTACCAAGCATTTTTTTATCTACAAGTCTATCTATTTCTAATGAGAATTTATCTTTACTTCTATCAACAAATCCTAAATCTTGTGGAATATGTTCATTAAATATAAATCTACCAACAGTTGATTTTACGATTTGACTTTCTCCTGTTTCTTCATCTCTATACAAGATATTAACAGTATCATGAATTTTAACATTATTTGTAGAATAAGCCTTAAACATTTCATCATAATCCATAAATGAACGAACAGCTTGTTCTTCAACAGTTCCACTTGTTAAGTAATATGAACCTAATACCATATCTTGTGTAGGAGTTGTGATAGGCTTACCATCTTTTGGTGCTAAAATATTATTTGTAGAAAGCATCAAAAGTCTTGCTTCTGCTTGAGCTTCAGTTGATAAAGGTAAATGCACAGCCATTTGGTCACCGTCAAAGTCGGCATTATATGCAGTACAAACTAACGGATGTAATTTTATTGCTTTTCCTTCAACTAAAACCGGTTCAAATGCTTGAATACCAAGTCTATGAAGAGTCGGTGCTCTGTTTAAAAGCACAGGATGATCTTTGATAACTTTATCCAAAATGTCCCAAACATTTGAATTTAATCTTTCTACATATTTTTTTGCACTCTTAATATTATGAACAATTCCGTCTTCAACTAATTGTTTCATAATGAAAGGTTTGAATAATTCAAGAGCCATTTTTTTAGGAAGTCCACATTGGTGGAATTTTAAATCTGGTCCTACTACGATTACTGAACGTCCTGAATAGTCAACACGCTTTCCAAGTAAGTTTTGTCTAAATCTTCCTGTCTTTCCCTTTAACATATCTGATAAAGATTTAAGCTCTCTATTTCCTGCTCCTGTTACGGCTTTTCCATGTCTACCATTATCTATTAATGTATCCACAGCTTCTTGTAACATTCTCTTTTCATTTCTCATAATGATTTCCGGAGCATGAATTTCAATAAGTTTTTTCAATCTGTTATTTCTATTTATAACACGTCTATACAAATCATTTAAGTCTGAAGTTGCAAATCTTCCACCTTCAAGTTGAACCATAGGTCTCAAATCAGGTGGAATAACAGGAACGACATCAATAATCATCCATTCAGGTCTATTTCCTGATTTTCTGAAAGCTTCACAAACTTCAAGTCTTCTTGAAAGTCTAATTTTCTTTTGACCAGTTGCATCAACAAGACCTTTTTTCAATTCATCTGAAAGCTCATCTAAATCTATATTTTCTAAAAGCTCTTTAATTGCTTCAGCACCCATTCCAACTCTGAAATTTTCTGCACCAAATTTTTCACAAGCTTCTCCATATTCCCATTCAGTTAGTAATTGTTTAACATAAAGGTCAGTATCTTTTGCATCAAGAACAACATAATTTGCAAAATATAAGATTTTTTCAAGTGCTCTTGGGCTCATATCTAATATAAGACCCATTCTTGAAGGTATTCCTTTAAAATACCATATATGAGAAACCGGAGCAACAAGTTCTATATGACCCATTCTCTCACGTCTTACTTTAGACTTTGTGATTTCAACTCCACATTTTTCACATACATTTCCCTTGTATTTTATTCTTTTATACTTACCACAATTACATTCCCAGTCTTTTACCGGTCCAAATATTTTTTCACAGAAAAGACCATCTTTTTCAGGCTTTAAGGTTCTGTAATTTATGGTTTCTGGTTTTTTAACTTCTCCTCTTGACCAACTTCTTATTTTATCAGGTGAAGCTAAGCCAATTTTCATTGCATCAAAATTATTTAATTCCAACAAGGAGTCCACTCCCTTCCTCTATGTTATTGATCAATATCTTCTTCTATAAATATTTCGTCTTGTTCTACTTCTTCTGAACTACTTTTTTCTTTTTCATCTTTATCTTCTAAGAAACTAAGGTCAAAGCCATCAAAATCTTCTTCCTTATTTCCAGATTGATCATAGAATGAATCAAAGTCAAAATCTTCTTCCTCTTCTTCTTTGGCATACTCTTCATTTAAAACAAGTTGAGCCTTAATTTCATCGGAATTTTCTCTAAGTTTGATTTCTTCTCCTTCTTCATCAATCAATTTAACATCTAAACATAATGATTGTAATTCTTTCATAAGAACTTTGAAAGATTCAGGAATACCTGGTTCAGGAATATTTACACCCTTAACAATTGATTCATAAGTCTTAACTCTACCTACAATGTCATCACTCTTAACAGTTAGCATTTCTTGTAAAGTATGACTTGCGCCATATGCTTCCAATGCCCAAACTTCCATTTCTCCAAATCTTTGTCCACCGAATTGTGCCTTACCACCAAGTGGTTGTTGTGTAACCAAAGAATAAGGTCCGATAGATCTAGCATGAATTTTTTCATCTACTAAATGGTGAAGTTTTAACATATACATATAACCAACAGTTACAGGATTGTCAAATTCATCTCCAGTTCTTCCGTCTCTAAGTTTTATTTTTCCTGATTCAGGACAACCAGCAAGCTTTAATGCATCAAGAACATCAATATCACTTGCTCCGTCAAATACAGGTGTTGCAACTTTCCAACCAAGTCTTTTAGCTGCAAGTCCTAAATGCACTTCAAGTACTTGTCCGATGTTCATACGAGAAGGTACCCCTAATGGATTAAGAACGATTTGTAAAGGAGTTCCATCTGGTAAGAATGGCATATCTTCTTGAGGCATAATTCTTGAAATAACCCCTTTGTTACCATGTCTACCACACATTTTATCCCCTACATTAATCTTTCTCTTAGTAGCTACATAAACTCTAACCACTTCATTAACTCCAGGTGGTAATTCATCTCCATTTTTTCTACTATAACATTTGACATCTACAACAATACCAGTTTCTCCATGAGGAACTCTTAAAGAAGTATCTCTTACTTCTCTTGCCTTTTCTCCGAAAATAGCTCTTAAAAGTCTTTCTTCAGCACTTAACTCAGTTTCTCCCTTAGGTGATACTTTACCAACTAAGATATCTCCTGAATTAACTTCAGCACCAATTCTTATAATACCATTTTCATCTAAGTTCTTTCTCATATCTTCACCGATATTTATAACATCTCTTGTGATTTCTTCAGAACCTAATTTGATTTCTCTCGCTTCACATTCATGTTCTTCAATGTGTAATGAAGTTAAAACATCATCTATAACAAGTTGTTCATTCAACAACATCGCATCTTCGTAGTTATAACCTTCCCAGTTCATAAATGCCATTAAAATATTTTTACCTAATGCAATTTCTCCATTTTCTGTTGAAGGACCATCGGCAATAATATCCCCTGCATTAATTCTGTCATTTTCATTAACTATAGGTCTTTGATTAATTGTTGTTCCTTGGTTTGAACGTTTAAATTTAAGTAATCTATATTTATCAACTACATTATCTAAATCTCTTTTGATATGAATTTCATCACTATCAACTTTTGTAACAATTCCTGAATTTTTAGCAACGATAACAACCCCACTATCTCTTGCCGCTTTATGTTCTATACCAGTTCCTACGATAGGAGCTTCAGTAACAAGTAGAGGCACTGCTTGCCTTTGCATGTTTGAACCCATCAACGCACGAGTTGCATCGTCATTTTCAAGGAAAGGAATCATTGCTGTACCAACTGATACAATTTGTTGAGGAGAAACGTCCATAAGTTGAATTGTATCTCTTGGATAAATATCATTTTCGCCATTAATACCACGACCACTTACTCTTTCGTTTACAAAACGTCCGTTTTCATCAAGTGGTTCATTAGCTTGGGCAATAATAACTTCATCTTCTTCATCAGCAGTTAAATAAACAATGTCCTTTGTAGCAATTCCATTATTTACAACACGATATGGTGTTTCAATAAATCCATATTGATCAACTCTTGCATAAGTTGTAAGAGAAGTAATTAGACCGATGTTTGGACCTTCAGGAGTTTCTATCGGACAAATTCTTCCGTAGTGACTTTCATGAACGTCTCTTACTTCGTATCCTGCTCTATCTCTACTAAGACCACCAGGCCCTAATGCTGATAATCTTCTCTTATGAGTAAGTTCTGCAAGTGGATTGTTTTGATCCATGAATTGTGATAATTGTGAAGAACCAAAGAATTCTTTTAAAGACGCAACAAGAGGTCTTATATTAATAAGTCCTTGAGGTGTAGCAAGATCTGGATCTTGAGTTGACATTCTTTCTCTAACAACTCTCTCCATTCTTGATAAACCAATTCTAAATTGATTTTGTAAAAGTTCTCCAACAGCTCTAACTCTTCTATTTCCTAAATGGTCAATATCATCACAAATTCCAAGACCATAGAATAAGTTAAATTCATAACTTACAGTAGCTTCAATATCATCACGAATAATATGAGTAGGAGAAAGCTCTTTAACTCTATTTCTAACAGCTCTCTTAACTTGTGTTTCATATTCTTCGCCTTCATATTCTGATGCAGCTTCTAAAATTTCCATCATAACTGGATAGTAAATTTTTTCTGAAAGTCCATTGCATGAAATATCAAATCCCAATTCAAACGCACTAATATCAACAAAGTGGTTACCAACAACGATAATCTCTTTGTCTTCAACTTTTACATGAACTCTCTTATATCCTGCATTTTCAATTTTTTCAGCAAGTTCTTCTGAAATATAATCTCCAACACTTGCAATTTTTTCCATTTCACCAAATTTATCGGTCTTGAAAATATCTTCAGCTAAAATTGTTCCTATTAATCTATTTCTTAAAGCTAATTTCTTATTAAATTTATATCTACCAACTTTTGCAAGATCATATCTTCTTGGATCGAAAAGTAAATTATGTAATAAACTTTCCCCACTTTCAACAGTAGCAGGATCCCCCGGCTTTAATTTTCTATAAATTTCAAGAATAGCTTCTTGATAACTCTTTGTTATATCTTTTTCCAAAGTAGTATGAAGTTCTTTAATATCTCCGAAATTTTCAACCATTTCTTCATTTGTTTCATATAACAACGCCCTAATCATAGTTGTTATAGGCAATTTTCTTGTTCGGTCAATACGAACACTTACAACTCCGTTTGTGTCGGTATCATATTCTAACCAAGCACCTCTGTTCGGAATTACTGTTGAAGAAAATAACTTATTACCTGACTTGTCAATTTCTTCTCCATAATATACACCCGGACTTCTAACAAGCTGACTTACGATAACTCTTTCAGCCCCATTAATAATAAAAGTCCCGTTGTCAGTCATCAAAGGAATTTCTCCCATAAACACTTCTTGTTCTTTAACTTCGCCTGTATTATTGTTTGTTAAACGAACATCTACTTTTAGAAGTGTTGAATAGTTCATATCCCTATCCTTACATTCTTGTTCTGAATACTTTGGAGCATTTTCTAAACGATAATTTAAAAATTCCAGCTTCATAGCTTCGGAATAGTCTCTAATCGGACTAATATCGTCAAAAACATCTCTAATTCCTTGCTTAATAAACCAATCATAACTATCAGTTTGAATGGCAATTAGGTTTGGAAGATCCAAAACATTTTGAATTTTTGAATAACTAACCCTTTCTGTGATTCCATACTTTTCAGTATGTGTCATAAAACTTCACCCCTTTGAAAAATTAAAAAAAGATAAAAATACATATTATCCCACTATTACATTATTATCTTTAAATTTTAACAGATTTTTTATAAAAAGTAAAGGCTTTTTTTGGAATTTTTTCATTTTTTTAAACAGAAATTGACCTTTGAACCTGATAATTTTAATTTCATATTATGAATACTTTAATTAAATACTATATTATGGTATAATATAGTTGTAAATATATTATTTTGATAGTTCAATAAATTACTATTTAATATTAATCTAAAGGAGGCAATTATGAGAAAAAAATGGATGAATTATTTAACAATCACTATAATAGTATTTTTAATTATATTTCATTTCAAAGAGCTTTCTACTATAACATTTGTCTGCTTTGGAATAGTATTAGCCTCTCATTTATACGATTTATTTAAAGATAAATTTTAATTTAATTTCAGAATCAAAAAAGGAAGTAATTTTTATCACTTCCTTTAAATAATTTTTTATTTCTTTTCTAACTTTGACTCCAGTTTTTTTATTGTATTATTTAATTTATCTATTTTAGACAACATTTCTTTATTGTTTTTATTGATTGTTTTCTCCACACTATAAATTGAAAACACAATTGCACAACATTGTATAGATATTAATGCCAAAATTGTTATTTCTGAATTAGACATATAAACACCTCTATTCCTTATAATTTAAAATATTATTATAAATACTTTTACAATTCTTATAACTCAATTATATTCATTTAATTTAGCAAAGTCAATACTAAATTACATATTTATATAAATTATATAAAATCAACACTCTTCCCACAAAAAATAGTGGTACTAAAATTCTAAATTTAAGTTTTTTAGTTTTATGTCTAAATATTTGCATGGATAAAAAAGCTCCGATTGAGCCTAATAAAAAAGCTGATAACAATAAGCTATTCTCTGAAATTCTATTCTTGCCTTTTATAGCTTTTCTTTTATCAATATAAAATATTGTAAAAGATATTAAATTCATTATAAAAATTATAGAAATCAATAATTTATAGTTGTATAACAAACCGTCTAAAAGCAAATATAATATAAAAAATATCCTCATATACCCTCCAAAATAAGAACCCCACCCTTCCACGATGCTTCGGATCAGGTTGGTGCCCTGTAACCTTATTGTTTCACAATAAAAAGTCGCAACTCAAAAGAGCTACGACCTTATTTAATTAGCTTCGATTATATTTTTTAATGTATGCCAAGCAAGAACAGCGCATTTAACTCTTGCAGGCATTGTAGAAATATTTTGAAGAGCTACAGCATCCTTAAGTTTTTTAAGCTCATCACCCTCAAGTCCTTCTGTAATCATTGCCAAAAATGTTTCACAAAGTTCTTTTGCTTCGTCTAAAGTCTTTCCCTTAATTAAATCAATCATAAGAGATGTTGAAGCTTGGGAGATTGCACAACCTACTCCAACATAAGAGGCATCTTTGATTATACCATCTTCAATATCTAATTGTAATGTAATTTCATCTCCACAACTTGGGTTATGACCTTTTTCTTCGTGAGTCGGATGTTCCAAATATCTTTTATTTTTTGTATTTCTACTTTCTTCTGTTATTATCTCAGTATAAATTTCTCTAATGTCCAAGATGTAATATTCTCCTTACTTCTTTTAATTTCTCAATGAAATATTCTACTTCTTCTTTAGTGTTATAGAAAGAAAAACTTACTCTACAAGTTGCATTTTCATTCAAATATCTATGCAAAGGCTCTGCACAATGATGACCACTTCTTATTGCAATTCCAAAGCTATCAAGTATTGAAGATACATCATGAGGATGTGCATCTTTTACATTAAAAGCTATAACTGGACATCTGTTTTCTTCAGTTGTAGTATAAGTCTTTATGAAATCTAGCTTTTTCATTTCTTCAAAAGCAAAATTCATAAGTTCTCCTTCCAGTTTTTCTATATAATCAAATCCCAATTCTTCTAGATAGTCAATCGCAGAACCAAGTGAAGCAACTGCTCCTACATTTTGCGTTCCCGCTTCAAAACGACCTGCCGGTAAAAGATATGTTGAATAATCCTCATAAACATATTCAATCATGTCTCCTCCATAAAGGAAAGGATTCATTTCTTTTAAGAGGTCAAATTTTCCATAAAGTACACCAACGCCCATTGCACTTAACATTTTATGTCCTGAAAAGGCTAAGAAATCAACATCTAATTCTTGGACGTCTAATTTTTTATGTGCAACAATTTGAGAAGCATCAACTAAAACTTTTGCTCCGTTTTTATGAGCGATTTCAATAACTTTTTTGATGTCAGGCATTGTGGCTACTACATTTGATGCAGCAGTTATACATACCAATTTTACTTTATCGGAAATTTTTTCTTCAAAAGATTTCATATCCAATTGGAAATTGTCATCAAGGTAAATATAGTTAAGTTTAGCACCTGTTTTTTCTTTTAAAAATTGCCAAGTACATAAATTACTATGATGTTCCATAATACTAAGCATTATTTCATCATCTTTTTCTAATTTGTTAAGATAACAATAGGCAACTAAATTAAGTGCTTCACTAGCATTTTTTGTAAAAATTATTTCAGTAGTTCTCTTTGCATTAAGAAAATTCTTAACTTTTTTTCTTGTTCCCTCATAAATTTCTGTTGCAGACATACTTAAGTAATGACTGCCTCTATGTGGACTTCCATTTTGATAAGAATAGTAATTTGTTATAGTATCAATAACAGCTTGTGGCTTTTGGCTTGTAGCTGCATTATCTAAATAAATAACTTTTTTCCCAACTTTTTCTTCGTTCAAATATGGAAAATCTCTTCTAATATCAAGAATAGTTTTAGTCATATTATACCTCCGAAAGTTTTTTGGATAAAGTTGTATAAACTCTCTTTCTTATTTCTTCATTATCTATCAAGTCAATAGTTTCAGCAAATTTTGATTCTAAAATCAATCTCTTTGCTTCTGATTCGCTAAAACCACGGCTCATAATGTAGAATAATATGTTTTCATCAATTTTACCTGCACTTGCTGCATGAAGTCCTTCAACATCATCTTCAGTACAAAGTAAAATAGGAACTGCAACATTTCTTATATCATCTGAAAGTAATGTTACATATTCTTGTTCAGAACCTTTAGAAGTAGATGATCCACGCTTAAAGTCAATAGTTACTCTACAAGTCTTTTGAGCTTTGTCAGCTAATGCTCCCTTAATCGCCAAATCATAATTTGTAGCACGTCCTCTTTGAGTTGCCACATAATTAAAATCTAATTTTTGTTCGTTTTTGCCGAAATAAATAGAATTTACGTTGACATTTGAATTGTTATCAACGAGATCTCCTATATAGGAAACATAATTTTCTCTGCCTCCTAAATCGACTTGAACAAATTCAACATTTGCATTTTCTTTAACCTTGTAATAAACGCTTTGAATACTCAAAACATCTAAAGAAAATCTTTGAGAAATGAAAATTTTTACATTACTGTTTTCTTCAGCTTCAACTTCTATAATAGAATGTCTGAAACCTTTAACTGCTTCATCTGAAAAATAATCCAAAGTTAAATTTAAAGTTGAATTCTTTTCTGCTCTTATTTTTATAATATCAACTAATTGATTATTTTCTTCATTTAATTCTAACGAAACAACTTGATTTAAAGAATTTTCTTTTGTTGAAACAAAATCCAATTTAAGATTTGTAAATTCATTTAATTTTTCAGTTATTTCATTTGAAAAAGAAAATTTTTCATAAGAAAAAATAAGATTTTTGCTTTCACTCTTAATTAAAGAATACTCTTTTGGATTTAAATTAGGTAATTGTACTTCTGTATTATTAACTCTTGTTGCATTCCAAGTATTACTTGGTATAAAATTTCCTCTCATACAGACACCCCCTAACCAATAGTTCCTTCAAGTTCTAGATTAATCAAAGCATTCATTTCAACAGCATATTCTAAAGGTAATTCCTTTGCAATCGGTTCAGCAAAACCTCTAACAATCATGGCTTTTGCCTCTTCTTCAGGAATACCACGACTCATTAGATAGAAAATTACATCATCGTCAATTCTACCAATTTTTGCTTCATGACCTAAGTCAATATCTGATGTTTGAATATCTATTACAGGGATTGTATCTGATTGAGATTCTTGATCCAACATCAAAGATTCACAAGTTACAGTTGATTTACAACCTGGACAATTTGGTTTTACACTTACAAGTCCTCTGTAAATAGCAACTCCATTACCCTTTGATATGGATTTTGAATTTATTGATGAGCTTGTTCTTGGAGCAGCATGAATAACTTTTGCTCCTGTATCTAAGTACTGATCTTTACCTGCAAAAGTGATTCCTGTAAATTCACTCTTTGCTCCTTCTCCTCTCAATACACTCATCGGATATAGTAAACTTACCTTTGAGCCAAAGGATCCAGAAACCCATTCAATAGTTCCATTTTCATCAACAATTGCTCTTTTTGTATTTAAGTTATACATATTTCTTGACCAGTTTTCAATTGTAGAATATCTTAAAGTTGCATTTTTCTTTACAAAAAGTTCAACCGCTCCAGCATGAACATTTAAAACATTATATTTTGGAGCTGAACAGCCTTCGATAAAATGACAATAAGCTCCTTCCTCAATGATAATTAAAGTATGTTCAAATTGTCCCGCACCCGGTGCATTAAGTCTGAAATATGATTGTAGTGGAATACTTACATTAACTCCCTTTGGAACATAAACAAAGGAGCCACCACTCCAAACTGCATAATGTAATGCAGCATATCTATGATCTTCAGGCTTTATGCAAGTCATAAAATATTCTTTTATTATATCAGGATATTCTCTTACGGCAGTTTCAAAATCAGTGTAGATTACACCTTGATTTTTCATTTTTTCAGTTAAGCTATGATAAACAACTTCACTGTCATATTGAGCTCCAACCCCTGAAAGTTCTCTCTTATATTCAGCTTCCGGAATTCCAAGAGCATCAAATGTACCCTTAATATCTTCAGGTAATTCATTCCAATCTCCACTCATTTTCGCATCTGGACTGATATAAGTTGTAATTTCATTTATATCAACAGGAGATAAATCAGGTCCCCAATTTGGATTTTTAGACTTTTCAAAAACTTCCAAAGCTTTAAGTCTTAAATCTAACATCCAATCTGGTTCATTTTTCTCCTTAGAAATTTGTTTAACAATATCACGAGTTAAGCCTTTTTCTGTTTTTGAAGAGTATCTTACCTCGTTTTTTATATCATAGACACCTCTGTCCATTTCTTCTACTTGTGTTTTTTTTCTTTCTGATGTCATAACTACACCTCTTGTTCAATCCATAAATAACCTTCTTTTTGAATTTTATCAATCAAAGAAGCATCTGATGTTTTAACAATTTTACCATCATATAAAACATGAACATAATCCGGTTTAATTCTTGATAATATTGCTCTATGATGAGTTATGATTAAAATTGATTTATTTTCATTTTTAAATTTTTCAACATTTTCTGAAACAATTCTAACAGCGTCAATGTCAAGACCTGAATCTGTTTCATCCAACATTACAAATGTAGGATTTAACATTACCATTTGTAAAATCTCTGTCTTTTTCTTTTCACCACCTGAAAAACCAACATTCAAATATCTTTGAGCATAGGAAGTATCCATTGTTAAACTTTCCATTTTTTCTTCAAGCTCTTTTTGAAACTCAACAACACTTTCTTTTTCTCCTGTTATTGACATTCTTGCAGCTCTAATAAAATTAGAAACAGTAACTCCAGGTACTTCTTCAGGATTTTGAAAAGACATAAACATTCCAAGTTTTGCTCTTTCATCAGCTCTTAATTCATTTATGTTTTCGCCCTTGAAAAATATGTCGCCTTTTGTAACTTCATAGTTTGGATGAGCCATAATTGAATTAGTAAGAGTAGATTTTCCTGCACCATTAGGTCCCATAATAACATGAACCTTTCCTTCAAAAATATCTAAATCTATACCTTTTAAAATTTCTTTATCTCCAACATTAACATGAAGATCCTTTACCTCTAATATTTTCATATATGTTACTCCTTATAGTAGTTTTATTTAGCATAATTGTAATACCCCATAGAGCAAGACAATAAACTAATATGTACAATTCACCAAATACTAAAGGCTAGAAATTTCTAACTAATAAAATAGTCAAAAGACCATCATCGGAATAAGAAACTATAGCTTCATCAACCATAGAGCCTAATGCATCTATATTTGATATGTCACTTGAATTGCTTCCTAATCCTATTAAATTATCATAATAATTTTCAAACTCAGGAAGTCTTGCAGAATTCGAAATTCTATTTAATTCTTCTAAATCTTTTGGCTTTATTTTAACATTTCCCTCAGCAATAACTCTTAGGGAATCTTTTTCTATTTTAAAATCTATTTTTAAATTTTGAACTCTTTTACTAAAATAATAATGAACAAGTCCACTAACTATTAACTTAGCACAATTTTCTTCATTTTTTATTGTATTCAAAATTATTCCTCTCCTTTATTATAAAAAAATCTCGAATTTCTAATTGACTCAAAAATTGGAACTAATGTTGCTGCTACAAAGCCTCCTGAAAAGCCATTGTTATAAAGGTTTAAGCCTCCATGCAAGACACCAACACTAGAAACAATTGATACATGGCAGAAGCCTGCAAATATTCCAGCAATAAAACCATACTCTCCAGCAACCGGGGCTAAATTTGTTGCAAATAAAATAGTAACTGTTGCAGAAACACTATGTGGATCATAAATATTTAAAAAGTACGCAATTAATGTTCCTACAAGAATAGGTAATACATTTCTAATATGTTTACCGAATATTCCAAAACCAAAAATAGTAAATATACCACCAAGAACCGGTCCGTTTAAAGGTTGATTCATAATTAACACATAAGTAGTATATATAATTCCAAGTGCAGACATATTAATCATGCTGACACCTCTACCATAAATATTCCCAAAATCAGATGGAGCCCTACCACTATTCTTTAATAAATTTCCTAAATTTTTAAAACTAAATCCATTTAGATAAAATCCTAAAACAAAAACTATAGTAAAAAATATATACATTATAATTGCAATTCGTAAATTTCCATCACTTACAACATTTACATTTTTTACTTCTAAATTAAAAGATTTAAAAACCCCTTGAATGAAAAGGCCAATAACCCCACATGTAAAACCAATATTATATAGGCTGTAACCTTGATGGAAACGTAAAAATGATGCAGAGAGTGCAGGAATAATCATTCCAATAAAAATCCCAACTGCATAAGAAATAAGTAATCCTTTAAAAAACGGAAGCCCTATTCCAAAACATAAATAACTTACAACAGGACCGAGAGCTGTTCCAAACAGACTATTCATTGTCAATGTATTAAATTTTAACCCTTCGATTTTACCATAAAGGTAAACTCCAAAAGTTATTGGAATTGTATTAAATAGATTTTTTCCAAAAAGAGAAAAACCAAAAAGCGTAAAAAGTGCTGCTATAATAGGACCTGTCAACAACTGCTGTCTTTTCCACAATACAAAAGACGCAAGCAACATAAGAAGACCAGCATTTAAAAATGTTGCTCCTATTCCTCCTACCGCCATGTAATCAGTAAGTAAATGACTTGGAGATTTTAAAATATTAATATATCCGTATAAAATTTCTTTAGGACTGTCAAAAAGAAAGCCTACAGACATCGCTAAAATAGAAAATACAAATATCGCATCATATCTATAATGGTTTTTTACATATATTTTTTCTCTACTCAACAAATTTCCTCCAAAATTTTCTCACATATATTGTATCATATTAGAAAAGAAATGTGAATAACTAAAGTACTTAATTATAAAAAAGATTATAAAATTTAGTCGCTACATAAAAATTAATTATTTTCTTATCGATATTTATTATTAATAACAAGCCTTAAAAATTATATTTTAAATAATTATATAACTTAAAGACGTTTTCGTCGTTAATTAAATTATACAACTTATGTTAATAATTTTCAAGAATAATGCTGGACCTAATTATATTAATAATAAAGTTATATATAGCAAAAAAGCAAGTTAGTTTTAAAATAACTTGCTTTACTTTAATTAAAAATTTATTAAATAAATTCTTCTTTATATTCATCTAAATACAAAACATTTACCATATTTGACCAATTTAGTATTGACCCTATAAAATCTTGAATATCCAATCCGGGCATTTCGTAAGTATTTTCATCACAAACCGTTCCGGTTGCATCTTCTATAAAATAGACCTTAAAATTTTTATCAGCTGCAACTATAGAAGTAAACAAACAACAATATTCAGTATTAAAGCCACAAACAACCAATTCAGTGATACCTTCATTTTTTAAAATTTTTTCAAGATTAGTATTGAAAAATGAATCTGGCTTACTTTTTTCAACTATATATTTTGCGTTTATATCCAAATTATCTATTATTTCAATCCCTTCACAATTTTTATATAAAGGACTTTCAACATTTTCATCAAGATGTTTGGTAAAAATAATTGGCATATTCTTACATTTAAAATCCTCAATCAACCATCTAATTTTATCTATTTCATTACTACAATCTCTTTGACTTATTATTCCTTTCTGTAAATCAATTACAAGTAATGCTCTCATATATTACCTCCATTAAAATAATTATTCTATACTTATTCCGTTTGATAAATCAAAAATTGGAATAGCTATTGCAAATACAATGAATGCTACAAATAAGGAGATTAAAACTATAATTAAAGGTTGTAAATACTGTAAAATTTTATCAACTGAATAATTTATTTTTGAATCATAGTATTCCGTTGCACTCTCTAATATTTCAACTAAATTTTCACTACTTTCTCCTATTGCAAGCATGTTTATAAATGCGGGATTAAAAATTAATTCATCATTTAAAGATTTTGAAATCAAATTACCGTTTTTTATTTCCAAAATTGCTCTATCCAAATGTTCTTGTATAAATACATTTCTAGTAGAATTTTTTATTATCTCTAAACTGTCAACTATATTTATATTTCCATTAAGCAAGATAGTAAAGTTTTTTGCAATTACAGAAGTTATATAGTTTTGATAATGCGATTTTATATATGGAATTTTAAATAGCAATTTTCCAAAAAATCTTCTAACTTTATATTTTTTTGAAATTCGTTTTAGCAATATGATAAAAACCAAGATTCCTAAAATAATATAAAGATAATTATATTTAACAAAATCAATGCTTTTAACTAAAAACTTTGTAATGGCAGGTAATTCAATATTGCTATCTTCAAAAATATCCAAAAATGTCGGTATAACATTATTCAAAAGAAAAATTAAAACTATAACTGTAACCGACAATAAAATAAAGGGATAAGTTAATAAACTTATAAGTTTTTGTTTAAGTTTATACTTTTTTTCATAGTACAAAGATAGATATAGAAAAACTTCAGATAGTCTTTCTGAACTTTCCCCTGATTTTATCAAAGATAAAAATAAATTGTCAAATTTATTAACTTTTAAAAAGGAGTTATATAAATCATGTCCCTGCAATAAATTTTCATAAACTTCTGAAAAAATTTTCTTTAAATTTTTATTTGGCGAAGTTTTTGAAAGCAAGTTTATAGTTTCTGCAGTATTAATATTTGATTTTAAAAGAAGTCCTGCTTCTTTTAAAGAAATACTTAAATCTAATAAGTTGTGTTTATTTCCAATTTCCATATTTAAAATATTAAAAACTTTTTCTTTAAAGCTCATTTTAAAATTCTCCTAATGAAAATAAAATTTTATTTACTTCCTCAAAACTCGTTATTCCATCTGCAATTTTTCTTAATCCGTTTTTATATAAACTTTCATTTCCGTTTTTCTTAAAATATTCATAAAGTCTTACACTATTACAATTTCCATTTATTATTTCTTTTATTTCATCATCTAAAACTAAAGATTCCAAAATTAAAGTTCTACCAATATATCCTCTATTACAATCTTCACAACCACATTTTTCATAGATATATTCAGGTGTTTCAAGATTATTTTCTTTAAAAATTTCTTTTTCAAAATTTGTTAAATCTCTTTTAATTTTACATTTTGGGCAAAGTTTTCTAACAAGCCTTTGAGATAAAATTGCTATTACACCTGAAGAAATAACATAATTTTCTATTCCTAAATTCAAAAGTCTTATTATTGCTGAAACTGTGTCTGCAGTATGCAAAGTTGTAAAGATAAGATGACCTGTTATTCCTGCTCTTAGAGCAATATTTGCAGTTTCTCTATCTCTCATCTCTCCAACTAATCCAACTTCAAAATCTTGTCTTAACATCGCCCTAAGACCTGCCGCAAAGTCAAGTCCCAAAGCTGAATTTATATTTATTTGATTTATTCCACTAATTCTAACTTCAACAGGATCTTCCAAAGTAATTATGTTGATATTTTCATTTTGTAATTTTTTTACAAATGAATACAATGTAGATGACTTTCCACTTCCTGTAGGGCCACTTATGATAAGAACTCCGTTTGGACTTTTTATTATATTTTCAATTAATCGTCTTTCTTCATCATATAATCCTAGATTTTCTATGTCAATTTTAAAATTTCCAGCATTTAAAATTCTCATTACAATTTTTTCGCCCAAAATTACAGGAACTGATGCAACTCTAATGTCAACTAAATTTCCATTATAATCAAAATCCAGTCTTCCATCTTGTGGCATTCTCTTAATTGTAATATCCATTTTTGAAATAATTTTTATACGAGAAATAATAATTGGAGCATTAAAACTATTTATTTGATAAACATCAATAAGTTCTCCATCAATTCTATATCTTATATAAAAATTGTCTTCTCTAGGCTCAAAATGTATATCTGAAGCATTATTTTTAATTGCATTTAAAATTACTTCATTTACAAAACTTTCCACATTTTCGATTTTTTCAACAAAATTCTTTTCCATAATTTCCTCTAAACAAATTTTCTTATGGCTTTTGCAACCCCGTCATTTTTATTCGTATCAGTTATATAATCAACATTTTTCTTAACATTTTCCATTGCATTTTCCATTGCAACAGAAAGTCCACAAATATTTAGCATGGGTATATCATTTTCTCCATCACCCATTGCAATAGTTTCTGATATATCTATATTATTTAGCCTGCATATTTCTTTTAAGCAAGAGCCTTTATCCGTATCTTTTGCCATTAACTCAAGAAAAAAAGGAAGAGAAAAAGAAATAGTGTATTCATTCTTTATTGTATCAGTAAATTTATCGTCCAATTCTTTTAATACATCATATTCTTGACAAATTCCTATTTTCAAAACTTTTTCTTCCAATTTATTATCTTTAATATATTGTTTTACATCTTTAACTCTAGCTATTTCAGGATTAATAAATTTTGAAATAATTTCAACATATTCATCCTTTAAATCTTTGGTAAAAATAAAATCCTTTAAGAAAATAATAGGTGAAAAACCGTTATTTTCAATAATATCTAAAACATCAAAAATATACTTTTTTTCTAGACTCTTTACAAATTTTGGAACTTCACTATAAGTTGTAGAAATCAAACTGCCGTTTAAAGCTCCATAGTAAGTATCTAAATTTAAATTTTTTAAAATTTCTTTTACTGTAAATTCTTCTCTACCTGAGATAAATGCGATTTTTACACCTTTACTCATAGCATAAAATAAGCTATCTTTAACTTCATCAGATATTTCATGATTTTCGTTAAAAGTAGTGCCATCCATATCAAGCGCTATTAACTTATACATAATTTTCTCCTTTATATAAAAAAGGGACTTCCCAGTCCCTTTAAATCTATTCAACCGTAACAGATTTTGCTAAATTTCTTGGCTTATCAACATCATTTCCCTTAGCCAATGATGCATAATAAGCAATAAGTTGACTTGCAACAACCGAAATTATAGGCATTAAAATTTCTATAGTACCTGGAATTAATATTCTTTCATCAGAAACATCAAGATTGTTATCTAAATGAGTTATTTCAAAAACTTTAGCTCCTCTAGCTTTAACTTCTTTTACATTTGAAATAATTTTTTCATATAATCTTTCTTGAGTCGCAATTACAAAAACAGGTGTACCGTCCTCAATCAATGCAATAGTTCCATGCTTTAACTCTCCAGCTGCAAAGCTTTCAGTGTAAATATATGAAATTTCTTTTAATTTCAATGCACTTTCCATAGCAGTATAGTAGTCAAGACCTCTTCCTAGATAGAAACAAGTAGTCTTATCCTTTAATTCTAATGCAATTTTTTTGTAAATTTCTGTATCTTTTAATAATAATTCTATCTTACTAGGCAATTCCTTTAAATGATTAATTATATTCTTATATTCATCGTCAGAAATTGTTCCTAAAATTTCTGCAAATTTCAAAGCAATCATATAAAGAGCTGTAACTTGTGTTGTATATCCTTTAGTACTTGCAACAGCAATTTCAGGACCTGCCCAAGTATAGAACACATTGTCAGATTCCCTAGCTATTGAAGAACCTACAACATTTGTAACACTCAAGATAGTTGCTCCTTTTGCTTTAGCTTCTCTAAGAGCTGCTAAAGTATCAGCAGTTTCTCCGGATTGACTGATTATTATAACTAAAGTTTTATCATCAATCATTCTGTCTGAATATCTAAATTCAGAAGCAACATCAACAATTACCGGAAATCTCAAAGCCTTTTCTAAAATTTCTCTACTTACAAGACCTGAATGGTATGCTGTACCACATGCAACAACATAACATTTATTGAACTTTTTCAAATTTCCTTCTAATAAACTTTCCATTCCATCTAAGATTAATTTATCATTTTCATTTAATCTTCTACGGAAAGTTTCTTCAATTACTTTTGGTTGTTCGTAAATTTCTTTTAACATAAAATGATCATATCCGTCCTTAGTAGCTGATTCAACGGACCAATCAATATGTTTAATCTCTCTTGTTACAACATTATTTTTTTCATCATAAATTGTATATTTTCCATCTTTAAAATGAATTAAATCTCCATTTTCAAGATAAATAACATCTCTTGTATATTTTAAAACTGCAATAACATCTGAAGCAATATAAAATTCGCCATCTCCAATACCTACAATTAATGGACTTTCTTTTCTTGTTCCGATAAGTTCATTAGTATCTTGTCTTAAAATACCAAAGGCATAACTTCCCTTAACCTTATTTCTCATCTTGAAAACAGTGCTTAAGAAATCTCCATCATCCAAATCTTCCAATAATTGTGGAATAACTTCAGTATCAGTTTCAGACTTAAAAACAAAATTCTTCTTTAAAAGTTCTTCTTTCAAAAGTAAATAATTTTCAATTATTCCATTATGAACAACTGCAAACTTTGAATTCATACTCAAATGTGGATGTGAATTTTCATTTGACGGAACTCCATGTGTAGCCCATCTTGTATGACCTACTCCAATATTTGAAATTTTATTTTTATATTCACTTTCTAATTTTTCTCTTAAATTACTAATTCTTCCAACAGTTTTAACAACATCTATCTTATTATTATCTAAGAATGCAATTCCTGATGAATCATATCCTCTATATTCTAAAGTTTCTAGTCCATTTAAAATTATATCAATGGCATTTGAACTGCCAATATATCCAACAATACCGCACATAAAATTTCCTCCTAACAATAATTTTACTGCTACTTATTCACATATTTTATCATATTTTACAATTATTTTCAAGTGACAAACTAGCTTAGATTGATAATTCAATTATCTTACTATTCTATTAATGTAAAATTATTAAAGTTGAATTTACATAATAATCATAAGAAAGGCAACAAAAAAACAGTAAAACTTTTAATTTACTGTTTTCAATAATTAATACACTTTTTCAAATACTTCACATACCATAGGAGCTTGTTCATAAAATTCTTTCCCCGAGTTTTTAAATTCTTCAGTAAAATATTCATCGTGAACTTTTTTCCAATACTCATAACTTCTATCACCTTCACCTTCAAGCCAAGCATGATTAGATGATATTAAATTATATTCTAAAATATATACCTCTCTTGTTATTGTAATACATTTAGGCTCTCCTGACCCATCTAAAATAATATTGTATTCACCAACCTTTGGAATTTCTTCATCTTCTTCGAAAAGATCGTAAGCTCCAGTTGTGGCAGTTTTAATTCCACTATTTACTAAATCAGCTAATTCATCAGCCATTTCTTTTGTGTTTCCAAAACTCCACGCTTCATATTTTGTATCTATAGGAATATTTTTTTCCTTACAAAAATTTTCCCAATATTTTTTAATTTTATAATTCATAATCTTTAACCCCTAAAAGTTATTTTATAATTGCTATTAAATATTCCAAACCATAAAAATTTCCAGAAGAAATTTCAACAAAAGCATCCTTTGGAATTTTTCTACTTACATATACATTATATTCATCAACTTCAAAAAAGTCAAAAGCATTAGTATTTTTTGGTATACCAATCGAAACCGACGGTTTTAATTCCGTTGGGCAATTTCAGTTGCTCCAACCTTTAAGCTCAACAATTATATCTCTTTGATTTTCTCTTAAAAGTTTCACAGCTTTATTATTTACAACAACTTTAATAAAAATCACTCCTAACAAAAAAGGCTGAATTAACAGCCTTTTAAACAATTATTCCATTAACTACTAAATTTTCCATAAAAAGAAAACTCATAGTTGAAACATTAACAGTATCATTAACTGCTTTAATTCCATTCATAAGATACACATCAATTCCATCTACATTTTCTAATGTGTATTTTTCTACATCTAAAGGTCTACCTAATGAAGCCATTGGTTTAAAAACAGTACCACTTCAGGAACTACAACCTTTAACATCAACAGTTATAACACTGTTATTTTTGCTATTCAAAAATTTTTTTGCTTTTTCATCAATTATAATTTTCATAATACTCTCCTATAATGTTCTGTAAGGAAAATATACCCATCACAAAAGCTATATAACTTTTTATCAAAATATTTTTCGAATTATATTTTTATAAAGATTATCCATTGGAGCAAAAAATTCTTTATTGTTAAGATAACTTAAATCTCCAGTAATATTTTTAAAAATCATCGTTTCCGCATGTAAAAATTGACTTCTTAAATCAAAATTATCTCTAAAAAACTTATTAACTTTTGCATTTCCATATTTAATATCACCAATAATACAAAATCCCTTACTACTTAAATGACTTCTAATCTGGTGTGTTCTTCCAGTAATAAGCTTTATTTTAAGCAGACTAAAATCATCATTATTTTGTTCTACATAAACTTCTGTTATAGATTCTTTCCCATTTCCAGAAATTGAGGATTTGTTTTTTTCTTCATCTTTTTCAAGCTTTTCATTAATTACAAAATTTTTTTTGACCTTTCCACTTACTATGGTTTTATAATACTTTTCAATAGATTTTTCCTTTATTTTATTTAACTCTCTTAGGGCTTTAGAATTTTTAGCTCCTACAACAAGACCTGAAGTATTCCTATCTAGTCTGTTGATAATCGCAGGAACAAAAGTCTTTTCAGCTCTTGGATTATAATCTCCCTTTTCAAGCAAATATCCAATCATAAAATCCACCAAATTATTTCCATAATCTTCTTTAGATGATGCATGGGACAATAAATTTTTAGGTTTATTCATAACAATAATATTTTCATCTTCATAAATAATATCTAGTTTTTTTGAATAAGAATATTTTTTTGATTTCGAAATTATCAGTTTTTCAAGTTCTTCCTCATAAATAAAAATATTAATTACATCATTTAAGGCTAAAATATAACTTGAATCAACTTTTTTTCTATTAACTTTTATCTTTTTTGTTCTCAAAAATTTTTGAATCATAGAAGTACTCGCATTATTCAAATATTTTTTTAAAAATCTATCAATTCTTTGTCCGGAATCATTATTATTAACTTCAATATCTCTCATAATTATCTCACTTATTTAAAATTTCAATTCAATTAAAACAAATTATAAACCATATAATTTTTTATGTCAATGAAAAAATCTCAAAATAAACATTGAAATAAAAGTACAAATTTTTTCTATACTCTTTTCTCCATTAAAAAAGTGTCAATATTTTCTTATTGACACTTTTTACTCTCCTTAATCGTGAGTTTTTCTCTGTTTTCAATATTAATTATTTAACTAATGCTCCATTAGAGTCAAATGTATAATTTATATTTTTAATTTTTAGTATTTTTCCTTGAGCTATATGTCCATCATCTTCTGCATAATACCATTTTTTATCGACAATAAACCATTCATTAGAGACAATGCGTCCACTTGCATTTGCATAATACCACTCTCCATCGACTAAAACCCACTCGTTCTGTGAAATTCTTCCACCTGCATTTGCATAGTACCAGTTTCCACTTGCCAATACCCATTTGCTATTTGACATTGAACCATTTGATTCAAGATAATACCAGTTTCCATTTTCTTCAAACCAACTATTTTTCATTATATTTCCATCTTTATCATATCTAAACCACTCATTGTTTATCAATTTCCAACTGTCTTTTACTTTTTCAGATTTATATTCATACTTTTTTAAATTATCTATGGCAGTATTCAATTCTTCAATCTTTTTAAGTGCATATTCAGGAATAGTTTCTTCTAACTCTATCTTTGATGCATCTATTATATTTTCCAAATCTTTTTTTGCTTTATCTGCCTCTTTGCTATTTTCAAATTTAGTATTCTTCAAATATTCAACAGCTTTATCATATACAAATTTAAAATCTTTATAAATTTGTGTTTTATCTACTTTTTCAAGAGTAAATGTCTTATTATATTTATCAGGATTTGAAGTATCTGTTTCTTTGTCGTCTATTTCTCTTTCAACACTTATAACTTTTATATTTCCTTTGTCGTCAACAGTAAAATCCATACCAAAAGGAACTGATTTATGTTTAAACATTTCCATTTTTGAAATTGTAATATTATATAATCTTCCAAAGGAAGCATCTTTTGGAGCTTCTCCTTCAAGCATGAAAACAACTTTTCCGTTTTCATCAGATTTTACTTTTCTATATGAAGATAATCTTGGAGAAAGTCTATTAATAGAAAACTCTACTCCTTTTGCAGGAGTTCCATCTTTATATTTAGCATAAAATTCGACCGGAAAAGTTTTAAATTTTTCAGAATCTTTATTAGAACCTCTAAACTCTACTACAGCATCTTCTTTACTACTAACTTCTTTATCATTAATCTTTGTTATCAAACCTTTTTCATTAGTAGTAAATTCAAAAACTTCAGTTTCAAAAGTCATAGTTTTATCTGTACTTCTAAGTCTTAGTTGATATTTAACATTACTCTTAAAACCGCTAAATTTAACTTCACCTTTTTCATTTGTTGAACCTTGTTGAATTATATTAGGAATTGGATTAAATTCCATTAAACCAACTTTAAAATCAACTTTAGGTTTGCCATCAAATAATACTCTGACTAAAACCTCTTTAGAACCTTTAATTTCCGGAATAGCTGGCTTTTCATCTTCAGATTGGATTTTAACTAAATTCAACTCCATAGATTCTTTTTCATCAATAGTATAAGACCCATCATCTTCATATACATCCAATCTTATATCTTTCATTGTGTAATCTTTATTCTTCTTAAGTTTTAATGTATAAATTCCATCAAGAAGCTTTAAATTTAACATTGATTTATCAGAAGTCGCTGATGTAACAAATTTTCCTGTTTCCTTATCAAAAACTTCAAATTCGTAATTCCTCATTACAACATCCTTAGCTTCTCCTTTTTGAGTAGTTAGCATTAAAGTAACTGGAATTTCTTTTGCTTTTCCTTCAGATTTTTTCTTTCTAAGCATAAAATTAACAATACTATCATAATTAGCAATTCCATCATCCGTTACTGTGAAACTTACATCTTTCATAGTATATTCATCATCTTTTAACCTAACAGTATATTTACCATTAGAAAGTTTTAAATTCAACATTGACATCATACTTTTTACCTTTGAAATTTCACCTTTTTCATTTATAACTTCAAACGTAAAATCCTTAGTCATAATAGGACCTTTTTGATCTGTAATAACAAAAGCAAAATCTTGTTTTTCTTGTGCATATGTAGTCTTACTTCCATTTACTTGCATTGAAAATGCTGTAGTAGTAAAAATATTAAATGCCAACATAGCAACAAGGAATTTTTTAAACATTTTTTGATTCATATAAATCCTCCTGTATTTTTCTATAATTTTATCATAGAATATATAATTAAAAAATATTGTGTTATAATCTAATAAAAGGATTTAAAGTATTTCTTACACTTTTCTATTTCAGTATATAACATTTAATTAATATATATAATTGTTTATATATTATCGATAAAAAAAGTATAAAAACCAAAACAACAATAAAAATGGTACCTATTTATAATTAATGATATATTTTATTAATTCAATTATGGCAATTAATCCAATATTTTTTATAAAAAAACTTTGTTAAAAATTTATTTTATTAAAATTCTGAAAATTTCATTTAAAATATTTTTAAAAAATATCATTTCAAAATTGTAATAGATAACTTTAATTTATCAATAAGAATCCCACCCTTCCACGATGCTTCGAATCGGGTGAGCTCCCGGCAGCCTTGTTGTTTCACAATAAAAAAAGAGCAGTTATACTACTCTTCTAAATTTTTTAGATAATCATAAATAAATTTTTTAAGAACCACTCTGTTCTTAGAAAATGAATTTTTTGCAGTTAATATTTCTCTTCCTAAGATTAGACTGTTCATAAAGTCTGTTAAAAAATCATATTCATAATAATTAAAAGAAAAACCAAATTTTTCATAGAGTTTTTTTAACTCAATGAAAGTCTCTTCTTTCAATTTCAAAAATAATTTTTCTAAATTTTCATCATATTGCTTTTCTTGAAGAAACATAACATAAACCTTAGAAAGTTCATTATCATCTAGAATTTTTTCTGTAATCATTTCTGCAACAGCATCATATTTATCCAAATTTTTATTTATAGTCAAAAAATTATCTACTATATTGTATCTATATTCACAACCATCTTCCATTAGGTCATAGAGCATATCAGAAGTACTTTTATAATATCTATAAACTCCACCCTTACTCATTTTGCTCTCGGCAATAACGTCTTCCATAGTTGTGTTATGAAATCCCTTACTAAGAAATACATTTTTAGCAGCATATCTTATCTGCCATTTTCTTTCCTCTGCAGGTAATCTTTCATTACGCATATACTATCTCCTTTAGTTCTTCATATGTAAAAAAATCCACCCTTACCTAATGTGTTATATCGTAGAAGGGTGGATTTTATAATTATATACTTATCTATTTTTCTGCTTTTGATTCTTCAATAATCTTTTCAGCAATATTTGCAGGGACTTCTTCATATCTATCAAATTCCATAGTAAAGTCTCCTCTTGCTTGAGTCATTGATCTTAAATCTATAGCATATTCAAAAAGCTCTGAATGTGGTGCTTCTCCAATAACAAGTTGAGTTCCATCTTCAAGCATTTCCATACCTAAAACTTTACCTCTTCTCTTATTCAAGTCACCCATTACATCACCCATATAGCTTTCTGGAATTCTAACTTCAACTTTCATTATAGGTTCAAGTAAAACAGGATTAGCTTGTTCCATACCTTTTTTAAATGCTAGAGATGCGGCAATTTTAAATGCCATTTCGTTAGAGTCAACTGGATGATATGAACCATCATAAAGAGTTGCCTTAACATTTACAACAGGATATCCTGCTAAAATCCCCTTTTCTAGACTATCTCTAATACCCTTTTCAACAGCTGGGAAGTAATTTCTAGGAACAGCTCCACCAAAAACCTCTTCAGCAAATTCAAACTCTTCTGTAGTTGGTTCAAATCTCATAAATACATCTCCGTATTGTCCTGCACCACCAGATTGCTTTTTATGTTTTCCTTGAACATCAGACTTTCCTTTAATAGTTTCTCTATATGCAATTCTTAAAGGAACAATATTTGTTTCTACACCATAAACATTTTTTAGTTTATCTAAAACAATTTGAAGTTGAACATTTCCTTGTCCACCGATTAAATGTTGTTTTGTTTCTGCATTTCTTTCAGAAACAAAACTTGGATCTTCTTCATGTAATTTATGAAGAGCTTGGGAAATCTTATCTTCATCATTTTTTGATTTAGGTTCAATTGCAAAATAAAGGTTTGGTTTAAGATACTTAATCTTCTTATAAAGGGTTTTATTTACTTTATCGCAAATAGTATCTCCTGTTTCTGTTAAATTAAGTTTTGAAACAGCTCCAATATCCCCTGCAATAATTTCTGATGTTTCTATTTGAGTTTTTCCTCTTAAGAAGAAAAGTCCAGCAGCCTTATCTAATTCATCTTTAGTTGAATTAAAAATTTCAGTATCTTTAGTAATCTTACCACTCATCACTTTGAAAATTGAAATTCTTCCAACAAATGGGTCAACAATAGTCTTAAAAACAACTGCTGAGAAAGGTTCATTAACATCAATCTTTCTAACATTATCATCTTCATTTCTAAAGCCTCTTTTTGCTCTTTCATCATTTGGAGCAGGCATATAATCAGTGATAACATCAAGTAACATATCAATTCCAGCTCCTGTTGTAGCAGAACCACAAATCAAAGGAACAGCAGATCCATTTAATAATGCACTTGTAACACCCTTCATAAATTCTTCGTGACTAAATTCTTCTCCATCGAAAAATTTTTCCATAAGTTCATCATCTGTTTCTGCTACAACTTCCACTATTGTATCATAAACATGATTTACTTCTTCAATTCTTATTTCAGGGATTTCAACTTCTTTTCTTTCAAATCCATCATATTCATAAGCTTTTTTATTTAAAACGTCAATAATACCTTTAAAATTTTCTCCTTCACCTAAAGCAAGTGTAAATGGAATAACTTTTTTACCAAAAGCTATGTGTAAATCACTAACTACTTTCGCAAAGTTTACATTTTCTTTATCCATTTTATTTACAAAAATGATTCTTGGTAATTCAATACTTTCAGTATATTTTAAGACCTTTTCAGCTCCTACTTCTATACCATTTTGTGCATCTAAAACAACCAAAGCAGCTTCAGATGCTCTTAGAGAACTATAAACTTCTCCACTAAAATCAAAATACCCCGGAGTGTCAATTAAATTTATCTTAAAGTCTCTCCATTCAACTGGTGCAATAGCAGTTGAAATAGAAACTCCTCTTGAAATTTCTTCTTTATCAAAGTCAGTTACGGTATTTCCGTCCTCAATCTTACCAAGTCTTTTCAAATTGCCTGTTTTATAAAGTAAAGCTTCACAAACTGAAGTCTTACCACTGGCACTATGTCCGACTAACGCAAGATTTCTAATCTTTTCTGTAGAATATGATTTCATATCTAATTCCCCCTAACATATTGTAAAATAGATAAATTAATACCTTAAAGATATTATAATATGGAAATGTTTTCAAGTCAAGTTTTTTTATAAAAAAATATTAAAAGGATGCATAAAAAAAGAGCGAATTTTCTTCGCTCTTAAGTTTATGCTACTTCATTTACTTTTTCAGCCATTTTCTTTATTAGTCCTGGATGAATTGCATTTGTAGGACATTTATCCGCAGCTTGTAAAAGTAAATCTTCATCTAAACCATGTTTGTAATTTAGAACAGCCAAATTGTTTTCGATAACAAATGCTTCAGGATATACTCTTGCACACATTTTACAACCAATACATCCAACTTTACAAGCATTTTTAACAACATTCCCAGCTGCAAAACTCTTACATTTTACCATAAC
The DNA here is from genome assembly GCF_037482165.1 of Parvimonas micra. Taxonomy (NCBI): domain Bacteria; kingdom Bacillati; phylum Bacillota; class Tissierellia; order Tissierellales; family Peptoniphilaceae; genus Parvimonas; species Parvimonas micra. Next base: position 251,030 of record NZ_CP148048.1, on the reverse strand, counting down.
TGTTTGTTCGTAAGGAACTAAATCAATTAAGTTCTTTGGACAAATTTCTATACATTTGTTACAAGCTGTACAATTTTCTTTATTTACAACTGCAATCCCATTTATCATATCTATTGCATTGAATCCACAAACATCTTGACAAGTACCACAACCTAAACATCCATAAGCACAAGTCTTACTTCCACCTTGCATTGAGTTGTTTACTCTACAATCTCTAATGCCAGTATATATGTATTTTTCTTTTGCAAAGTCTTTATCACCTTGACACATTACACAAGCTACCATTCTTTGAACTTCGCCAGCTTCAGCTCCTAAAAGTTTTGCAAGTCTTGCAACTAAGTCAGCCCCACCAACAGGACAAGCATTTATTCCTGCAGTTCCTTCCGCAATGGCTTTTGCAAGACCATCACAACCTGGAAATCCACAAGCACCACAGTTTGCTCCAGGTAATTCATTTCTGACTTGTATAACTTTTTCATCTACTTTTACAAAAAATACTTTTGATGCAAATCCAAGTATCAATGCAAATACAATACCTAAAATACTAAGTAACAAAACTGGTATCATTATATCATTCATAATCTCACCTCTATACTAATCCCGCAAATCCATAAAATGCTAAAGACATAAGTCCAATGGTAATTAATGTAAGAGGAACTCCTTCAAGATTTTTAGGAACTTCTGTTACTTCCAATTTTTCTCTTATAGAAGCCAAGCAAACAATGGCTAATAAAAAGCCTAAAGATGCTCCTAAACCATTAAATATTGTTTCTAACAAATTATATTCTTTTTGTATATTTGTAATTGCAACACCTAAAACTACACAGTTTGTTGTTATAAGTGGTAGGAAAACTCCCAAAGCATTATAAAGATTTGGACTCATTTTTTTAAGCACCATTTCAACAAATTGTACTAAAGTTGCTATTACAAGTATAAACACGATTGTTTGTAAATATTCAAGACCTAAAGTATCCAATAATGTCTTTTGAATTACCCAAGTTACAGCACTTGAAATAGTAATTACGAATGTAACTGCCATCCCCATACCAAATGCAGTTTCAACTTTATTTGATACACCAATCAACGGACAAATTCCCAAGAATTGTCCTAAAACATAGTTATTTACTAAAATTGATGCAACTAAAATTTTTAATATTGTAGCCATTAGTTACCTCCTTCTTTTTTAGCATTAACTTTTTTACTTAACATATTGAATCCTGCTACCAAAAGTCCAAGAATAATGAAAGCTCCTGGAGCCTGTGTGATAACACCAATACTTACATAATTTTTTCCAAGAATTGGAAATCCTAACCAAGTTCCATTACCCAAAACTTCACGAACACTTGCTAGTACAATCAATGCACAAGTAAATCCAATTCCTTGTCCTACTCCGTCTATCATTGATGAAAAAACTGAATTCTTTGATGCAAAGGATTCTGCTCTTGCTAAGATTAAACAGTTTACTACTATAAGTGGTATAAAAAGTCCCAAACTATCATAAAGTGCAGGTATGTAAGCTGATAAGAACATTTGTACTAATGTTACGAATGTAGCAATAATTACTACATAAGCAGGTATTCTAACTTTATCTGGAATAAATTTTCTAAGGCTCGAAATTACAATATTTGAACAAGTTACTACAAATATTACTGATGAACCCATACCTATCGCATTTACAACACTTGTTGTTACGGCTAAAACAGAACACATACCAACAAGTTGAACAAGTACAGGGTTGTTTGAAAATATACCATCAAAGAAAATCTTTTTTAATTTCATATTGTCCCTCCTACTTTGCAAGTTCTTGTAATGCATCTATTGCGGCATTTAATCCATTTAAAACTGCATTAACACTTATTGTTGTTCCTGTTATTGCTTGAATATCATTATCTGCATCTGGATGTAAATTTTTTACTAGATGTTCAGTAACTTTGTTTCCGACAACACTTTTTGCATATTCATCAGTCGTTACTCTACTTCCAAGTCCAGGTGTTTCACTATGTTTTAAAACTTTAAACCCAACTATAGTTTGACTTTCGGTATTTACAGCCATAAGCATTGAAATATCTCCACCATAACCATTTTTTCCTAATGTTTTAAAAACATATCCCACAGTTTTATCTGACTTCTTCGCAACTTCTATTTTTTCTATATTTTTTATCTTTGTTTTTATTGTATTAAGTTTTTCTTCTTCTAAAGTTTCAAACTTATCTGCATCAGAAAAAACTTCCTTCAAAGCTGCCTCATATTGAGCCTTTTCTCTTGCTTTAATAACCGGAGAAGTAAAACTATTTGCAAATGCAAGGACGAAACCTGCAATTGCAGTAATTATAAACAATCTGACTGTCAATTTAATAGTTTCTTTCATTACTTTTTAACTCTCCCTTCTCCAAAAACTTTAGGGACACAATATTTTTCTAAAAGTGGTGTTAAGATATTCATAAATAGAATAGAATAACTTACACCTTCAGGTAAATTACCAAAGTTTCTTATAAGTGCGGTAATTATACCACAACCCATAGCGAAAAATATTTGAGCTTTTCTATTAACGGGAGCTGATACATAATCAGTAGCCATAAAGAATGCCCCTAATATAAGTCCACCCATTAAAAGTTGAACTGGCAAATCAGCTATAGCTGTTCCTGTAAGAGCTAAAACAACTGCTGTTGTAGATATAAATACTAGTGGAATTCTAAGTTGAATAACTCCTCTGTATAATAAATATCCAGCTCCAATCAATAAGCATATAGTTGAAACTTCACCGATACAACCACCTCTAACACCAATAAATGCTTCAAGAAAATTAACTTGAGTTCCCTTTGATAAAGGTGTTGCAAAAGTTGTAGCATCTAGTGAAGAGTAAGTTGATGAATTTATTAAATTTGAAATTGTTGTATTAGGTGCAGCATAATTTGCCATTGCTGTTGGGAATGATGCCATTAATGCAGCTCTTGCAGCAAGTGCAGGGTTCATAAAGTTCATTCCAAGTCCACCGTATAATTGTTTAACGATTATAATAGCGAACATACTTCCAAGTGCAACCATCCAATAAGGAATAGTAGATGGCACATTGAAAGCTAATAGCATACCAGTAATTACAGCAGAATAATCTTTTATAGTAATTGGTCTATGTGTTAATTTTTCATAAACATATTCAGAACCTACAGCAAAAACTACAGATACTAATGTAACTAATAATGCTCTTAACCCAAAGAAATAAATTCCAGCAAGTAATGTTGGTATCAAAGCTATAACAACATCTCTCATAACAGTACTTACTGTTGCTTCACTTCTTAAATGAGGAGATGATCCAACAAATAATCTCATTTGTGGTTCTTCGTTACGTCCTCCTCTTGCGGGTCTTTCTCTTCTTTCCCTTGTAGGTCTTTCTTCTGAAGAATCTCCAGCTTCAGCAGATCTCTCTCTTCTTTCTCTTGCAGGACGTTCTGCCCTCTCTCTAGGTTCTCTTGGAGTTCTTTCACGTCTTTCTCTTGCGGGTCTTTCTGCCTTCGCTTCTTTACCTGATTCTGAATTTTCTACAGTTTCAGAACTTGTTGATACATCATCAGATGCAACTCTTGATCTTCTTTCCCTTGCAGGACGTTCTGTCCTCTCTCTAGGTTCTCTTGGAGTTCTTTCTCTTCTTTCTCTTACAGGTCTTTCTGATTTTGTTTCTTCAGTAGTTGAAGCTGTTTCAATATTTTCACCTTCAACTTCTTTTACTTCTTCAACATTTTCAGTTATGACTTCAGTTTCTTTTGTATCTATATCTGTTCCCTTTTCCAATTCAGAAGGGACTTCAACTTTTAAATCTTTTTCGTCCATAGTACCCTCCTTATTCTCTCTTTCCTTTACCTTGTTTTCTAACTTCAGCTTTTCCAAGTCTAATAGTTTCAACTAAAGGTCTATTTGACGGACAAATATATGAACAGGATCCACATTCAATACAATCCATTAAATGTAATTTTTCAGCTTCTTCAACTCTATGCTTCAAAGTATATAGCTGTAAATACAAAGGCTGTAAGTATACAGGGCAAATATCAACACATCTACCACATCTTATGCAAGGACTTACAGCTTTAGGAGCGCTTTCTTCCTGAGTCATAAAAAGTAGTCCACCCATAGGTTTACCTGTAGTTACATTAGGAGTATATTGAGTTTCACCCATCATTGGTCCACCTGAAATAATTTTTCCAGGTTCACTTTCATATCCTCCAATAAATTCTACAATATCAGAAACTTTTGATCCTACTCTAACCATAACGTTTTGTGGATCTTTTAGTGCATGTCCTGTCATAGTAACCAACTTTTCATATAGAGGTTTCCCATGTAAAACAGCATCATTAATAGCAATCGCAGTATTGGCATTTATTACTCTTATTCCAACCGCAGAAGTAGAAGCTCCTGAAGGTACAACTATTCCGGTTGTAGCTTGGATAAGCCTTTTTTGATCACCTTGAGGATATTTAGTCTTTACAACACTTACTGTTACCTCAGGATAAGATTTTGATGCTTCTTTTAACTTATCAATAGCAAGTGGCTTATTATCCTCAATACCTAATATACCTTTTTTGGCCCCCATTGCTTTCATTGCTAATAAAAGTCCCATAACAACTTTTTCAGGATATAATTCCATCATAAGTTGATCACTTGTTAAATATGGCTCACATTCAGCGCAGTTTATTATTATGTAGTCTGTAACTTGTCCTTCTCTAGCAGTTAACTTAATATGAGTAGGAAATCCTGCACCTCCAAGTCCGACAATTCCGGCTTCTTTTATGGCGTCTATTATGTCTGTCGCGCTTACTTCATCAATTGTTAAATTCTTTTCTTCATATCCCAATTCGTCTAAACCATCATTTTCGATAGTTACTCCTTGACACATAACACCTGTTGCAGTCATAATCTCATCAATAGATTTAACTTTTCCACTAACACTTGAATGAACATTTGCAGAAATAAAAGCTGAAGCTTCACCAATTTTTTGTCCAACTTTTACTAAATCATTCTTACTAACCAAACAAGTAGCGGGTGCACCTGAGTGTTGTGATAGAGGTATGGTTACTATCTTAGGTACAAAACCAAAATTTATTGGCTTCGAATTAGTCAACTCTTTAAAGTCGTGGATATGCTTTCCACCTTTAAAAGTGTTCACACTCACTTTATTCACCTCTTTTTTCATATCACAATTTTTAAAACTCTCTGTATAAACAAAATTAATAATAAAAAAATTGCTAGTACAGAAGAACAAAATTTTAAAAACTTGTATTCATAATTATTTTACATCATTTTTACTTCAATGTCAATTTAAATTTAGACAGCAAATCGATTAATAACCTTAAAACTTCCACAAATTATTCTTTTTTAAATAAAAAAATTTTATTGATTATTATACAAAAAAAGATTGGGATCATTATGCTTCCCAATCTTTTCTTTCTTTTTATCAAATATTAACTTTTAAGAAACTATTTCTTTCTCTTTCTTCTATATCTGATCTTCATTCCTCCAAGTGCCCCAGCTGATAATCCTAGTAATACTGTATATAATCCTGTATTTACTCCATATCCTGTCTTTGGTACTTGTGGTCTTGGTCTTAATGGTGTTGGATTTGTTGTTTCGTTTGTATCAAAGTTATTACTTCCATCTAATACATTTGCCTTGTTAAGAATCTTTTCGCCATTTACATTTTCATCTACTTTTACTTTGAAAGTAACTTCGAATGTTTCTCCATTAGCTACTTTTTCTTTTGTCCAAGTGATTTCTCCATCTTTGTAAATTCCGTTATTATCTGCTGAATTTTCTACATAAGTTGTATGTTCTGGAATTCTATCCTTTATTACAACTTTTTGGTCTTTTCCTGTAGTATTTGTATAAGTAACTTTATAAAGTAATTCTTGTCCTGCCTTAACTACTTGTCCATCAATACTTACACGATCATTTTGTGGTTCAAATACATCCTTTACTGGCTTTGTAGGTGTTGGGTTTGTTGTTTCGTTTGTATCAAAATTGTTATTTCCATCAACTACATTTGCCTTATTAAGAATCTTTTCGCCATTTACATCATCATTTACTTTTACTTTGAATATAACTTCAAATGTTTCTCCATCCGCTACATTTTCCTTAGTCCAAGTAATTGTTCCGTCTTTATATACACCATCATTATCTGCAGAAACAAATGTTGTATGTTCTGGAATCTTATCAGTTATTGTTACTGTTTGTTCTTTTCCAGTAGTATTCTTGTAAGTAATCTTGTAAAGTAATTCTTGGCCTGCTTTTACTTCATTACCATCGATACTTGTTTTGTTATCGCTAGGAGCAAAAACATCTTTTACTGGCTTTGTAGGTGTTGGATTTGTTGTTTCATTTGTATCAAAGTTGTTACTTCCATCAACTACATTTGCTTTGTTAAGAATCTTTTCTCCATTTACATTATCATTTACTTTAACTTTGAAAGTAACTTCGAATACTTCTCTATCAGCTACTTTTTCCTTAGTCCAAGTAATTGTTCCATCTTTATATACACCATCATTATCTGCAGAAACGAATGTTGTATGTTCTGGAACCTTATCAGTTATTGTTACTGTTTGTTCTTTTCCAGTAGTATTCTTGTAAGTGATTTTGTAAAGTAATTCTTGGCCTGCTTTTACTTCATTACCATCGATACTTGTTTTGTTATCGCTAGGAGCAAAAACATCTTTTACTGGCTTTGTAGGTGTTGGATTTGTTGTTTCATTTGTATCATAACTATTATTTCCATCAACTACATTTGCTTTGTTAAGAATCTTTTCACCATTTACATTATCATTTACTTTTACTTTAAATGTAACTGTTAGAGAATCTCCATTTTCAACATCTTTAACCCACTTAACAGTTCCAGCATTTTCTTTTCCGTCATTATCTGCAGAAACGAATGTTGTATGTTCTGGAATCTTATCAGTTATTGTTACTGTTTGTTTCTTTCCAGTAGTATTTGTATAAGTAATTTTATAAAGTAGTTCTTGGCCTGCTTTTACTTCATTACCATCTATACTAGTTTTGTTGTCACTAGGGCTAACTACATCTTTTACTGGCTTTGTAGGTGTTGGATTTGTTGTTTCATTTGTATCATAACTATTATTTCCATCAACTACATTTGCCTTATTTAAAATCTTTTCTCCATTTACATTGTCATTTACTTTAACTTTGAAAGTAACTTCGAATGTTTCGCCATTAGCTACTTTTTCCTTAGTCCAAGTGATTGTTCCGTCTTTATATACACCATCATTATCTGCAGAAACAAATGTTGTATGTTCTGGGATTTTATCCTTAATTACAACCTTTTGTTCATTACCAGTAGTATTTTTATAAGTAATTTTGTAAAGTAGTTCTTGACCTGCTTTTACTTCATTACCATCGATACTAGTTTTGTTATCGCTAGGAGCAAATACATCTTTTACTGGTTTTGTTGATGTTGGATTAGTTGTTTCGTTTGTATCATAACTATTATTTCCATCAACTACATTTGCTTTGTTTTTGATTGTTTCACCATTTACATTATTATCAACTTTTACTTTAAATGTAACTACAAATGTTTCGCCATTAGCTACTTTTTCTTTAGTCCAAGTAATTTTTCCGTCTTTAAAAACTCCGTTATTATCTGCAGAATTTTCTACATAAGTTGTATGTTCTGGAATCTTATCAGTTATTGTTACGTCTTGTTCCTTACCTGTAGTATTTGTATAAGTAACTTTGTAAAGTAATTCTTGGTCACCTTTTACAACCTGTCCATCAATACTAATACGATCGTTTTGTGGTTCAAATACATCTTTTACTGGTTTTGTTGATGTTGGGTTTGTTGTTTCGTTTGTATCGTAACTATTTTTTCCTTCAAGAACATTTGCCTTATTTAAAATCTTTTCTCCGCTTACATTGTCATCAACTTTTACTTTAAATGTAACTTCAAATTTTTCGCCATTAGCTACTTTTTCTTTAGTCCAAGTAATTTCTCTGTCTTTGTAAACACCATTATTATCTGCAGAGTCTTTAACATAAGTTGTATGTTCTGGAATCTTATCAGTTATTGTTACGTCTTGTTCTTTTCCAGTTGTATTTGTATAAGTAACCTTGTAAAGTAGTTCTTGTCCCGCTTTTACTTCTTTACCATCGATACTCGCTTTATCGTCTTTACTATCAAAAACATCTTTTACCGGCTTTGTAGGTGTTGGGTTTGTTGTTTCGTTCGTATCGTAACTATTCTTTCCTTCAACTACATTTGCTTTATTAAGAATTTTTTCACCATTTACGTTTTCAGCAACTTTTACCCTAAATGTAACTTCGAATATATCTCCATTGGCTACTTTTTCTTTAGTCCAAGTAATTTTTCCATCCTTGAAAACTCCGTTATTATCAGCTGAGTTTTCTACATAAGTTGTATGTTCTGGAATCTTATCAGTTATTGTTACTGTTTGTTCTTTTCCAGTAGTATTCTTGTAAGTAACCTTGTAAAGTAGTTCTTGGCCTGCTTTTACTTCATTACCATCTATACTTGTCTTATCGTCTTTACTATCAAAAACATTTTTTACTGGCTTTGTAGGTGTTGGATTTGTTGTTTCATTTGTATCATAATCGTTATGTCCATCAACCACTTTAGCCTTATTTAGAATTTTTTCGCCATTTACATTTTCATCAACTTTTACCTTGAATGTAACTGTTAAAGAATCACCATTTTCAACATCTTTAACCCACTTAATAGTTCCACTATTTTCTACACCATCGTTATCTGCAGAAACAAATGTTGTATGTTCTGGAATCTTATCAGTAATAGTTACAGTTTGTTTTGTTCCTGTAGTATTTTTGTAAGTAACCTTATAAAGTAGTTCTTGGCCTGTTTTTACTTCATTACCATCGATACTTGTCTTATCGTCTTTGCTATCAAAAACGTCTTTTACTGGTTTTGTTGATGTTGGATTATGAGTCTTATTTGTATCAGTTTCATTAAATCCATCTTTAACATGAGATATGTTGTCTATTGGATTACCATTAACATCATCATTAACTTTTACTTTAAAACTAACTGTTAGAGAAGCTCCATTTTCAACTTCCTTAACCCATGTTATTACTCCACCATTTTCTACACCATCATTATCTGCAGAAACAAATTTAGTATATTGCGGAATTTTATCAGTTATTGTTACAGTTTGTTTTGTTCCTGTAGTATTCTTATAAGTAATATCATAACGCAATTCATCTCCTGCTTCTACAATCTTACCGTCAATACTAGTAGTATCACTACCTTTAAAAACATCTTTTTTAGGTTCAGTTGGAGTATAAACAGTAACTGGTTTAGATTTAACAGTATAGTCATTATTTATAGTCAAATCAAAATCATTATCATATTTTGTTCCTTCTTTTGTTACTTTACCAGTAATAATAGGAGCAGATATTTTTATTTCTTTATTTAAATCAGCATTAATTGTATTTAAATATTCTGCTTTTGCAGTAAATGTAATTTCATTAGTGTCCTTATCATAATTTACATCATAATTAGAACTTGCTTGTTTTGTACCATCTAAATCAACTTCATATCCTGATGGAAGCTTATCCTTAAATGAAAGTGATTCCAGCTTTTCATGTCCAGCCGGTAAATTTACAACATTTAATACAAATTTAACAACAGAATTTGTAGCAACAGTTTTATTATTTATATCAGCATCACTTTGATTAAGAACTTTCTTTTCAACCGGTGGTTGATAGAAAAATACATCATAATGGTATTTAGCTTCTACCTTTGGACATTTTGGTTCAGTTGGAGGTGTTGGTTTTGTTGGTTCCATTGGTTTTATTGGAATACCTTTAGCTTTTATTTTTGAGTTAAGTGCAAACCAAATATTACCACAGTAATTAGATGACATTTCATAATTAACTGTCTTACCTTTTGCCCTTCCAACAATTGCTCCATACCAACTAAGTTTAGAAGTTTCAGTATCCCATTGACCAGTTGTATACTTAGAGCCATCTTCTATATTTGCATTACTAGTATTGGCATAAGCAGAACCACTATGATTTTTAATACTAGAACCATTTATTTCTAGTAATTCCCCATTGAAATTTCCAACTTTTTCAATAGCATTTTTATAATTTGGTAACACTTTTGGAGTATGTCCCTTATTAAGAGATGCAAAACTCAATAATCCACCTGTTAAATCTACAGGTTTATCATTTTCATCAAATAGTTGAAAATTAACCCCAATAGTAGTATTCCCAAAAAAGTCTGTGTACCAAATTGTTGCAGTAGGATCTTGTTTGATAATAACAGGAACTTTATTTGGTAATGGTGATGTTGATTTTAAAGTATAAGTAAATACAGCCTTTGTAATTTTTACACCATTCATATAAGATTTTTGAAGATTAGTATAAGTTACTGTTACAGGTTTTCCCTTTTCTAAAATCACTCTAGAATCACCAGCAACTAAAGGAGTTGAAGTACCTTTAAGTCCTTTATTTAATGCATCAAAATATGCATATCCCCATCCAGATTTATATCCCCAAGATTTAACAGTAGAATCAAATTCATTTTGTGAATATACCTTTGCTCCTGAAATACTCATCTTAGCTTGAGGCTCAGAAGAAAACTTTAAGTTTTGAGATACTGGTTGAGATAAATAACCTTCTTCCTTATTATGCTTTTTCAACTCTTCCATTGACTTGTTATAAGCCTCTAAATCCTTATCATATTGTTCCTTCGCTTTGTTATATCTTTCTAAGGCTTCGTCATATTTCTTCTTTTCTGCTTCATAAGCTTGAGTATCTTTGTTGCATTTTTCGATTGCTTCTTTAGCTTTTTTTAGCTGTTGTATTTGTTGAGCATAATCAGCCTTAACTTCAGCCACTTTAGCATCTACATCTGCTTTTGTCTTCACAGTTCCTTTTTCTTCAGTAGGAGTCTGTGTAGGATTCACTCCCAAATCCTTAAGTTCTTTTACAGCTTTATCCAATTCAGTATGATCAGCATTAATTTCTAAACCCTTAGCTGAATCAGCTGCATGAACTTGAGATGCAATTGGCATAAGCAATGCGAATATAGTAAGCATAGATACCAATTTGTTAATGATTTCCCTTTTCTTCACTATCCATTTCTCCTTTCAATAAGAAATATTAATTTTTTACATCAAAAAAATTTAATATTATAAAACAAAAGTCCCCCAAAAAATTAATATTCCTATTTTTCTAATATTTTTAAAAATCATATTTTTAAAGAAATCTTTTCACTATATTTTATCATATTTTTTAATTTAAGTCCATAATTTCTTTAACAAAAGTTTAATTTTTTTGTCATAATGCAATTAATTTCACATCAGAATTTGAATATATTATATTTTAATTACTGTATTTTGCGCTAAAAATTAAAATTCATTTAATTCAATGTAACTCTTTTTCACTTAAGATTATTCCAATTATATATTTTAATATTATTCATAATCTCCTCTTAAATCATCTAGAATTCTCCATCCATCACTTTTATAATTCTTAGTATTTATAGGAATTATTGCAGTTATAAATAAAGATAGATTATGATAAAACATAAAGCACAAATTCCAATACAATAAGCCATTTTTATCAGGATTAGCGTTAAACATATATCCCAGTATAAATATTATTAAAAGTAAATTTACCAAAGGTCCTCCAGCACTAACCATAATTGAATTAAGTTTATTATATTTTTTAAAATTGTAATAAATATGACCAGTTAGCATTTTTGGATAAATTGTAAATCTTCCAATTTCAAGTAATTTTTTCCCTTTTGATCCAATCTCAATTCTCCAATTATTTTCACGATAAAATATAAGATACATTATCAAATGACCCATCTCATGAAAAAATATGGATATAAATAATAACCCCCACATAACTGGAATCATTAATATCCATTTGAATATAAACATTAGTAAATCCATGATATTCTCCTTATATAAAATAAGCATCACAATAATATAAATATTATTGTGTCTAGCATTATAAGAAAACCTTTTTATTATATTTAAAATGTAATGCTTTTATCTATAAGTATATTGTATCAAATATATTTTTTATGTCAATATTGTTTGACTTTTTAAAACATACAACTAAATATGTATACTTTAGAATATGTTTTTTTATTTACATAAGAACTGTACCCTTATACGATGATTCACATCGAGATGGTTCCGAGAAATCTTGTTGTTTCATAATAAAAAAACTCCGCTAGTAAAAATAACGGAGTTGGTGCAGAAAAAGGGATTCGAACCCTCACAAGCTTTGCTCACTACCCCCTCAAGATAGCGTGTCTACCAGTTCCACCATTTCTGCATAATTCGGACTTAAAAAGCCCGTTACTAACTTAATCTATTCGGAAATACTTTACATTCCATTTTTTTTGCAGATGGGCAAGCTGCACATCCACCTAAAGCAGTTTCTCTCAATGTTTCAGGTAAGGCATTCCCAACTTCATACATTGCTTGGACTACCTCATCAAAAGGCACTATACATTCAACCCCTGCAAGTGCAATATCACTTGCAACAAGAGCATTAATAGTTCCTGTTCCATTTCTAAGTGCACAAGGAAATTCTACAAGTCCTGCCACTGGATCACAAACCAATCCCAATACAGAAAGCATTGCAAATGATGATGCTGTCAAAGATTGTTCAGGTGTTCCACCATGCAATTCAACTATTGCAGCTGCACTCATTGCTGCTGCAGCACCACATTCAGCTTGACACCCACCTTCAGCTCCAGAGATTGTTGCATTTGTTGCAATAATTCTCCCAATTGTTCCGGAAACCAAAAGCGCCATTAACATTTCATCATCTGTAAAATTGTATTTGTCTTGAATCCAAGAAAGACTTCCCGGTAAAATTCCTGCACCACCAGCAGTTGGTGCAGCTACAATTTTTCCCATTCCTGCATTTACTTCTGAAGTTGAAAAACCTCTAGCAATTGCTGTAACCATAGACTCTCCTAAAATACTTTTTCCACTTTGTGCATATCTTAAAATTTTCTTTGCATTTCCACCAGTTATTTTGAATGGATTGATTTTATCATTCGTTATAACATCAGATGCTGAAGCTTTCATTACTTCATAAGTTTCTCTAAGCATCTCTAAAAGTTCTTCTTCTGTTATACCCATTTCTTCTAGTTGATGTTCTAATGCAATTTCACTTATTTTTTTGTTTTTTTCTTTACATAATCGTAATAATTGTGCTCCTGAAGAAATCATATAACCTCCTATAATGGTTTTAAAATCATACATTCCAACATATCTGGTAGTTTACTTATTCTATAAATAGCCATTTCATCAATTCCACCGTCAATTTCCATAATTGCTGATGCAACTCCCTCTTCTCTATTCATAACTAAACTACCTATGTTTATCTTGTTTTCCGCTAAAATTGTACTTACTTGTGCAATCATTCCATATCTATCATTATATTTAAGAATTATTGTGTTATAAACTCCTCCAAACTTAACATCAACTCCATTAATATTGGTGATTTCAATGGCTCCACCACCAATTGAAGAACCTATTACATAAAAGCTCTCTCCATTAGGATCAATAAATTCAGTTTTAACAGTATTTGGATGTGCAAATAATAAGTCCATAGGAACAAATGAAACATCTATTCCTCTACTTTTTGCGATATTTAAAGCATCTCTAATTCTTTCATCATCAGTGTCATATCCTAATATCCCACCAACTAAAGCCTTATCAGTTCCATGACCTTGATATGTATTTTTAAAACTACCATGTAAATGAAAAATTACTTTCTTTATATCTCTTGCATAAATAATTTTCGAAATTCGTCCAAGCCTACAAGCTCCAGCAGTATGAGAACTTGAAGGCCCAATCATTATAGGACCAATAACGTCAAAAAGTCCATAGTTTTTCATTGTTTTTTCACAACTCCTTCAAAATTATTAAACAAGTCTCCTTGTCTAAAATTATTTTTCTCCATTTTTTCTAAAATTTCATCTCTAATTTTCCACCAACTCGTATTCCAATTACAAAATAAACTGTTTTCTTCAGGAACACGACCAAGCAGTCTTTGTAAAACTATTTTTTTATCTAAATTTCTTAAAAAAGAAATAACTAAGTCAATAAATTTTTCCTTACTTATTAATTCTATTTCACCTTTTGAATACATTTCGCCTAAAACTGTATTTTTTACAATATAGAGTGAATGTAATTTTACCTCTTCAACTTTTAGAGCAGATAAAATCTTTGCAGATTCTATCATATCTAACTCATCATCCCAAGGAAGTCCAACGATGATATGTGTACAAACCCTAAATCCAAATTTATGAATTAAATTAACAGCATTTATAAATTCAGCCAAAGTATGACCTCTGTTGAGTTTTATCAAAGTTCTATAATTTACAGTCTGTAATCCCAATTCAAAGTCTATCTCTAAATTTCTGTTCTTTTGAAAATTCTTTAAAAATAACAATTGCTCTTCTAAAATACAGTCCGGTCTTGTTGACAGAGAAATCCCAATTATGTCCTCATCAACAACACTATCTTCAATCATCTTCTTAAAATCTTCCATTCCAAGATATGTATTTGTAAAATTTTGAAAATAGACTATGAATTTTTTTGCATTATACTTTTTTGAAATATAAGCCTTATTTCTCAAAACTTGATCTCTTACAGACATAGAAATATTACAATTTTCAAAAGAACCGCCTTCTTCTCCACAAAAAATACAACCACCTGTTGCAATGTTACCATCTCTATTTGGACAGCTCAAATTCAATTTAACAGGTAGTTTATAAACTTTTTCTCCATAAATATCTTTAAGATATTTTGAATAGGTTCTGTAAAAATCTTCCTCTAACATTATAATTCCTTCAATGCTTCTAAAACTTTTATTGCATGGTCTTTAGCTTTTACATTTCTAAATTCTTTTAAAATATTTCCCTTGTCATCCAGAATAAATGTAGATCTAACAGTTCCCATATACTCCTTACCACACATTTTCTTTAGTTTCCAAACATCAAAATACTCTTGAATAGAAATATCTTCATCAGAAACCAATTCAACAGTTAAATTATGTTTTTCAATAAATTTCTTGTGGCTAGCAAGAGAATCTTTACTAACTCCAATAACAACTGCATTTAACTTTTCAAATTCATCTTTAAGTTCGCTAAATTGAATAGCTTCCAAAGTACAACCTGAAGTATTATCCTTTGGATAAAAATACAATACTATCTTATTTCCTTTAAACTTATCTAAAGAAAATTCACCATTTATTCCATTAAACTTTAAATTACAAGCCATTTTTTTCTCCTATAACATCCTTAAATAATTTCTTCAACTCGAAATATACCCCATCCTCGTTGTTTGTAAATTCAGTAACATTATTTGTCAAAGATTTTAGTTCATCAATTCCATTTTTCATTGCAAAACCAATTCCTGAATTTTTAATCATTGATTTATCATTAAATTCATCGCCGAAAGATACTACATCTGAAAGTTCAATATTCTTACTCTTAAGATAATTAGTTATAGCAACCCATTTATCAGCTTTTTCAGATTGAAATTCCAAAACTTTTTTTCCATTTGGAATCATATACCTATTTTTAACCAAACTATTTTCATCTTTAAATAATCCATAAAATTCATCAATCTTTTCTTTTTGATCCAAGAAAGCTATACATAAAACAGTTTCTAAAGATTTCATATCAACTTGGCTGAAATACCTAATACTATCTGTGGCAATCTTTTTATCTACAATATTTTCTTCAAAATGACTTTTCTTAGGTTGCCCATCTTTAATCGCAAGATGATAACCATCGACAAAAGAATCTACATAAACATAAGGATTCATTCCACAATCTAGAGCCTTATTATAAACTTCTAAAAACTTAGAATTATTTACATATTCAACATTAACTAATTTACTGGATTCCTTAAATCTACTCATTGCTCCATTATTTGCACAGACCATTATATCTCTTTTTAAAGGTTGTAAAAAGCCTGATGCCATATAAAAATGTCTACCTGTAGCAATCACAACCTCAATACCATTTCCTATTAAATTGTCCAATAAAGTAAAACTACGAGGAGATATTTTTTTGTCATCATCTAACAAAGTCCCATCTAAATCTAAACAAACTGCTTTTAACATAAACACCTCTTTCAAAAAAATAAAGTGCCGATAACGGCACCTTATAGACTTTAATCCTATTCGTCGTCTTCTTCAACTAAAGCGTCAAATGCATCAGAAACCTTATTGAATTCTTCATCATCTTCGATTTCTTCAACTTCATATTCTCCGTCTTCTTTTTCTATATATTTGCAAAGTAATATACTTCCGTCTTCTTGACTTTGAAGAGCCATATATTCTTTTTCTTCAACTTCAAAAACTCCTATAACTTCAAAAGTTTCTTCTTTTCCATCTTCATTTTCAAAAACTAATAACTCAGCTTCCATTTCTTCTTCGCAACCGCAGCCACATCCACAGCCTTTGTTTTCTTCCATTTTGTATGTCCTCCTTAAAATTTTTTAAAATCTTAAATTTTAAATTGATAAAATATATTTCTCACAAAATTATGAAATATATATCTACAATAATGATACCACATTTTTAATAAAAAGCATAGCTTTTTATAGTATTTTTTAAATAATATTTTTTTATTATTTTATCGTCATTTTTTATTGATAATGTTAAAATAGACAATTTTTTCCCGGTTTCCTATAAAAATTTAAAAGTTATCCCACATTTTTATAAAAGTTATCCACAAAATAAAGGTCAAAATATCCACTTATCCACAAGTTATTCAACTTATCCACAATTTTATAAAAAACTCTTTACTTTTTTGATTATCATTTGATGTCTCATAATAACATTTTTCAGTAATAAATCTTCCAGTTATAAAAGAATACAAAAAATATTATTCAAAAATATCTTTCCACTACAATTGTAATAAAATTGATATTTTAGAATTCTATTTTTTGTAATAAGAACCCCACCACGATGCTATGCAATAAAAAAGTTTATCAAATATAAATCTGATAAACTCTTTTAAATAATAGAATTATAAACTAAAAACAAAATATTTTTTTTAATTAATTATTTTTTACTTTTAAACATTCTTAGATAAAGAATATAAACTATATATCCAAATCCTGCAATTGCTGCTAAATAAACAAGAATAGATATATATAGCATTACTGTTGATAAATGTCTTAAGGCTGACTTTAAAAGCAATCCAGCTACTACAACAACAACATTTGCACCTATAAAGTATAAATTCTTAGTAAGTTTAAAGAAGTCATTCTTCTTATCAAGAACAATACTTTTATAAATCATAACAAGAATTAATACAATTGATAAGAAAACTAAGAAGTGAGAAAAATCTCTAAGATTAGCAACTGTTCTTAAACTTGAATACTTAGAAGCAGCTTTTGTTATTCCAGATAAATAATTTTCTGTACTGCTTCCTCCTCTACCAAGACTACCTACACTTATAAGTTTTATAACCATATAAAGTAAATCAAGTACAAAAACTACTGAAATACCACACATTATATATTCTAACAAATTCTTTTTAGAAATAAACTTGTCAAAGCTTTCTTTCACATCAACTTGAGATTCTTCACCTTCATTAGAATTAGCATTACTTTCAACAGTTTTTTCTTCAACAATCTTTTCTTCTTCTATTTTTTCTTCAACAACTTTTTCTTCAGCATCATTTACTTCAACAGATTCTTTAATAGTTTCTTGTTCTTTAATTTCTTCAACTGGATTTTCTTCATGTTTTTCTTCTAAGTTTTCCTTAGTTTCAAAATCATCATTTTTTAAATCATCCATAATATTCCTCCTAAAAAATAAATTATATAATTGCATTCATTATACTATTTTATTATACTATTATATAAAAACTTTTGCAAGTAATTGTATAAAATGGATACTAAAAAAGCTGTTGCAATTTGCAACAGCCTTTTTTATACTTGTTTAGCTATTATATCCTTAACTTTCATAAGTCTTGTAATAGTAGCCCTTTCATTTTCATCTAATTTCATTCTAATGAATTTAATTGTTTCTTCCAAATCAGGAATTGTTCTATACTCAAGAGCATTTACCCTTCTACGAGTCTTTTCAATTTCATCTGCCATTAATTGACAAGCTTTTTCAACTTCTGCAAGTTCTAATAGCTTATCCATTACTGAATGTAATTCTAAAATCGCATCGTCAAGTTCAGAAGAAGTTTGAGCATAACCATAAGGGAATATTGCTCCACTTGATTCTGTTCTGTCAAATTTCATTTTAGGAATATTTACACTCATTACATTTTTTGTTTCAATGGCAACGGATACCTGTTCTTTTGGAAACGCCACAGCTTGTTCCAAAAATTCAGGACTCATAACAGCACTCGCTAAAAGAAAAGATTTAAATGAGTTTGAGAGTTCTTCTTCAACTTCAAGACGAAGTTTTTTGTTTTTTCTAATCATTTCAATAAATCTTCTCATAAGTTCATCTTGTTTATCTTTAAGAAGTTTATGACCTCTTTTAGCAGTTACAAGTCTTCCTTTGAGATTAGAAAGAGCCATACGTGTAGGATTTACATTTAGCTTTGCCATCTATATCTCCCCTTTATTCTGTCTTTCCTAAATATTTATCAATATATTCCTCTCTAATTCTCTTAAGTTCTGTTCTTGGAACTATACTTAATAATTCCCAACCTAAGTTTAAAGTTTCTTCTATCGTTCTGTTAGTATCATATCCTTGGTCAACATATTTCTTATCAAAAGCGTCTGCGAATTTTGCAAAAGCTTTATCTGCTTCTGACAATGCTGATTCACCCAAGATTACTGCCAATTCACGAGCCTCTCTACCTGATGCATAACCAGCATAGATTTGGTTCATTGTATCTGCATGATCTTCTCTTGTCTTTCCTTTACCGATACCTTTATCCTTAAGTCTTGATAATGAAGGAATTACAAAAATTGGAGGTTGAATACCTTGTTTATATAATTCCCTTGAAAGAATAATTTGTCCTTCTGTTATATATCCTGTAAGGTCAGGTATTGGATGGGTGATGTCATCTTCCGGCATTGTTAAAATAGGAATTTGTGTAATTGAACCAGGTCTACCTTTAAGTCTTCCTGCTCTTTCATAAATTGTTGAAAGGTCAGTATATAGATATCCCGGATAGCCACGACGTCCCGGAACTTCTTTTCTGGCTGCAGATACTTCACGAAGTGCTTCCGCATAATTTGTAAGGTCAGTTAAGATTACCAAAACATGCATTCCCTTTTCAAATGCTAAATATTCAGCACAAGTAAGAGCCATACGAGGTGTTGCAATTCTTTCGATTGCAGGGTCATTTGCTAAATTCATAAATAATACTGCTCTATCTATCGCACCAGTTTTTGTAAAGTCATCAATAAAGAATTGAGCTTCTTCAAAAGTAATTCCCATTGCTCCAAATACTACGGCAAATTTTTCTCCACTACCAAGTACTTTTGCTTGTCTGGCAATTTGTGCAGCTACATTGTTATGTGGAAGCCCTGAACCTGAGAATATAGGTAATTTTTGTCCTCTAACTAATGTATTAAGTCCATCTATTGTAGAAATACCTGTTTGAATAAATTCTGAAGGATAATCTCTTGATACAGGATTGATTGGAGATCCGTTAATATCAATCTTCATTTCAGGAATAATCTTTGGTCCCTTATCAATAGGATTACCAAGGCCGTCGAAAATTCTTCCTATCATATCTTCAGAAACTCCAAGTTCAAGAGGATGACCTAAAAATCTACAAGATGTATCTCTTAAGTTAATTCCTGCTGAACCTTCAAACAATTGAACCATTGCCTTATCGCCATCAATTTCAAGAACTTTCCCTCTTCTCTTTTCTCCGTTTTGAACTCTAACTTCAACTAATTCTTCGTATTTAACACCTTCAACACCTTCAACAACCATCAAAGGTCCTACTACTTCTTTTACTGTCTTATACTCTTTAAGCATTAGAGTTACCTCCTTCGCTTATTAATTTTTCTATATCAGCTTTAACTGTTTCGAATAATTCATCAAACTTTTCCAATTCATTTTCAGAAATATTTTTACTTCTTGTTATTCCTTCACGAGATTCAATCTTCAAAATTTCATCAAGATATACTCCTGCATCTAAAGCTTTTTTTGCTTCATCATAGAAACCTAAAATAAGATTTAACATTTTGAATTGTTTTGGAAGAGAACAATAAGTATCAACTTCGTGGAAAGCATTTTGTTGTAAGAAGTCTTCTCTTAAAGACTTAGCAACTTCTAGCTTTAATTGATCCGTTTCTGAAAGTGAATCTCTACCTACAAGACGAACAACTTCTTGCAAATTTGATTCTTCTTGTAAAAGTGCCATTGATTGTATTCTATGTGCAGAGAATTTTCTATCAATACTTTCATCCATAAACTTATCCATCTTATCTTGATATAATGAATAAGAATTCAACCAGTTAATAGCAGGAAAATGTCTTCTATAAGATAATGCATAGTCAAGTCCCCAGAATACTTTTACAATTCTAAGAGTAGCTTGTGAAACTGGTTCAGAAATATCTCCACCCGGAGGAGAAACTGCACCAATTACTGTTAAAGCACCTTCTCTATCTTCACCTAGACATTTTACATAACCAGCTCTTTCATAGAAGTCTGCAACTCTGGATGCAAGATATGCTGGATATCCTTCATCACCAGGCATTTCTTCAAGACGACCAGACATTTCACGAAGTGCTTCTGCCCAACGAGAAGTTGAGTCAGCCATAAGTGCAACTGAATATCCCATGTCTCTAAAGTATTCCCCAATAGTAATACCTGTATAGATTGAAGCTTCACGAGCAGCAACAGGCATATTTGAAGTATTAGCTATAAGAACTGTTCTTTTCATAAGTGATTGACCAGTCTTAGGGTCTAAAATTTCAGGGAATTCCATAAGAACGTCTGTCATTTCGTTTCCACGTTCTCCACAACCTACATAAACTACAATTTCTGCATCTGCCCATTTAGCAAGTTGGTGTTGAACTACTGTTTTTCCTGAACCAAAAGGTCCTGGAATTGCTGCAGCTCCCCCTTTTGCAACTGGAAAAAATGTATCAATGATTCTTTGACCTGTTACAAGTGGTCTAATTGGATCCAATTTTCTTGAATATGGACGGCCACGACGTACTGGCCATTTTTGAATCATATTTAATTCTTTAATTCCATCATCAGTTTCTATTTTACAAATTATTTCATCAACTGTATGATAACCAGGTAAAATTTCGACAATTTTACCACTTACAGCTGGAGGAACCATAATCTTATGTGAAACAACTGTTGTTTCTTGAACTGTTCCGATTATATTTCCTTCTGAAACTTCATCACCAACATTTACTGTTGGAACGAAATCCCATCTTTTTTCTCTATCTAAAGGTGATACACTTACTCCTCTTAAAAGGAAATCTCCTGCTTTCGCTTGTAAAGCTTCAAGAGGTCTTTGTATACCGTCAAACATTTGTTCTAACATTCCAGGTCCAAGTTCAATAGAAAGTGGACTACCTGTTGAATAAACATCATCTCCAGGTCCAATACCTGTAGTTTCTTCATAAACTTGAATTGAGGCTCTATCACCTCTCATTTCTATAATTTCTCCAATGAGCTTATTATCAGAAACTTCAACAACATCATATACGTTCGCGTCTTCCATTCCTTCTGCTACTACAAGAGGTCCAGAGACTTTAATAACTTTACCGACTTTCAATATAAGCCCTCGCTTTCTATAATATATTTGATCCAACAGCTTTTTCAACATTCTTGTTGATATTTTCTAAGCCTATATTCAAACTACCCCTGTTGCTAGGTATTAAAATTACTGCTGGAATAACTTCATTGTTATATCTTTGAATAGTTTCGGGAATATCTTTTGCCAATTGCTCAGTAATATAAATAATCCCATATCCTTCTTTTGCTAGTTTGTCAATAATTCTTCTGGCATCATTGCCTTCGATTGCAGTAAAAACATGAACTCCAAGAGCTCTAAAGGCAAGAACAGAATCCTTATCGCCAATTACAGCTATTTTATACATAAACTTCACGCAACCTTTCCTTTATAAATTCAGGAGATAAACCATTGACTTTTCCTACTAAAATAAGTCTTAAATTTTTAATTTCCAATTCTTTAGCAAAAAGAAAACTAAAAATAACTTCAGCTCCATAGTGGATTGATTTAGTTTTTCTTACTATTTCAATTAAATAATCATCCATATTTTTTTCAAAACTATTAAGAGAACTAGTATTTCTATATTCATCTACTATTTTTGCTAGAACTCTACCAATCTTATATGACTTAAGCTTAATTGGTAAAACTTCTATATCATCGTAGAACATATCTAAAATCCTTTCAGTTTCGATATCTCCACCTTTTATTAAAACTTTTTCCAAAGTTTCTTTTACTTGATTTTGTTTTCTACATCTTATAAAAGTTCTCAGATTAATAAAATCAATCATTGCTCTAAAATATTCAGAAATCATATCAAGTTTAAATTCTTCAGCTAAGCTCAAAACTTTTTCAAAGTACTTTTTATCTATAAAAATGTCAATATCTTGAGGGTCTTTTGTTTTATCATAAAATTCTAAACATTCCTTAAAATCTTTTGACAATCCCTCATCATTTTTTAAGGCTAATTCTCTGAATGTTTCAATACCACTTTCATCTAACATACAATACATTGAGTCAAACTTTTCTTTTAAAATATGTTCTTTTACCAAAACTTTTAGATTATGATAATTATATTTGCAAGAAAGTATCTCAACCAAAGACTTATCAGAAGAAATTTCCATAACATCTCTGTATGTTTTGTTTAAAACATCGGATAAAACTTCTTCATAATTTTCAGGTCTATCCAACTTAGAAATTTCGCTTGAATAAGAAGTTTCATTAAGTAGCTTAATAGCATCTTCAAGACTTTTTGCATCCGCCAGCCTTTGAAGTTGTTGTTTAGTAAGGAGTTTTTTCTCAGCATAACGAATTCTAACACTTGATTGGATAAAATCTTCTCTATCCATAATACACCTCCTATTAACTAAATAATCTAATTGCTACTTCTTTCTCTAAGTCTTCCTTTTGTAAATCTATTAGACTTGAAAATTCATTATTTAATATTATTTTTCCATTCTTTAATGAAAATCCACTTTCAACAGTTTCATCTGCTACTTTAATTCCAAATAGTTTTTCTCCTGCAAGTTTCTTTTCACTTTCAGTAAGAATAATTTCACTATCTTCTTTAACATCTAAAGTCTTTAGTGAATTTTCAACAAATTTTAAATAATCTTCATGATTTAATGTTTTTAATTTTTCTTTAGTTAGTTCAAAAACTTTATTTATCATTTCTTGTTTTGCAACTAAAATCATATCTCTTGCTGTTAAACTTGAGTTTGAAATTATTCTATCTTTTGATTGTGCGCCCTCTACTTTTGCTTTTTCAATGATCTTATCAGCATCTTTTTGAGCTTCACTTTCTGTTTTTCCAACAAGATCCGCAACTTCACTTTTAGCATTTTCTACTATTTTTTTAGATTCATTTTTAGCATCTTGAAGGATTTCATCTATAATATTGTCCAAATTAGACATTCAATCACATCCTTTTTAAATTATTTAATGCTTATTAACTGAATGAAATGCTTGAAAGTAATAAGAATGACATTGCAAATGCTAAGATAGCATAAGTTTCAACCATTACTGCAAGGATAATACCTTTAGTTTGATGTTCTTCGTTTTTAGCTAAGATATTAATACCAGCAACGGCAACTCTTGCTTGATAGTAAGCTGATTTTAATCCTACGATACCAACAGGTAGAGAAACCATAACATAATATAAACCTTCAACTAAGCTCATATCAACTCTTAATTTGAACATTATGAAAAGACCAATTACGAATCCGTAAAGACCTTGTGTACCTGGTAATAATTGTAATACCATTGCTTTACCAAATTTTTCAGGTTCATCAATAACTAATCCAGCAGCAGCTTCCCCTGCCATTTGAACACCTCTTGCAGAGCCAATTCCTGCTAATAATACAGCAAGTGCTGCTCCTAATATACCAAATACAACTCCACCATTTTGTGCTAATACAGCCATAAAATCTTTCATTACAAAATCTCCTTTTCGTTTGTTTTTTTATTTTTTATTTTAGAATTATTTTACTTCTATATATTTGTTATCACTTCTAAATTTCTTAAATGCTTTTCCGCCACCTTCATAGAATTTACTAAAGAATTCTACATACATAAGTCTTGAAGTATGAACATAAGCTGATAAGAAACTTAAGAATATATTAAACATTTGAGCAAATATAAAAATTATTACTCCGAAAATTATTCCTACAATTCCTCCACTTACAAGCATTTTTACAATTATATTGATTGCTACTGCAATAAACCCACCTGCAAGTCCAAGAGCCATAAGTCTAAGGTATGAAACAAAATCTCCTATATAAGATGTTATTCCATAAAGTGAATACAATCCACCAGCAATTCTTCCAGCGATACTTTTTGAATCTCTAGCTCCAAAAGCTATGATTCCTAACATACCAACTATCATTCCATAAAATGCTATTGTATTTACAATACTTGGCAAAGTTACTACCTTACCAACAATAACTAAAATAACAGTTGTTAAAGTTAAGTACCAAAGGAATACATCGTAGAATGCATCCATAGGCTTTCCGTTCTTTATTAAAACATAAGCTTTCATTCCTAAGCCAAAAGCTAAATGTACTCCACCAAATGCTAAAGACAACATCAAAACTTTCATAAAATCTTTTGATGAGTCCAGTATTTGAGTTGGTAAAGTTATCAAATCTCCGAAAGCTGATCCGTAAATCAATCCCCATATCATAGTTGAAAAACTAAGTGCAAAGAAGAATTTTAAGAATTTTTTTGTTGAATCTTTAAATTTGAATACTTTTAAAGCTATTCCTGAGCCTATACATAAAATTAATCCATAAGCAAAGTCTGCAACCATCATTCCGAAGAAAATCCAATAAAATATTGATAATATAAATGTTGGATCTACTTCATCATACTTTGGAAGAGCATACATATTTGTAACTGATTCAAAAAGCGATGCTATCTTATTATTCTTTAGGATAATAGGAACATTAGGATCATCCTTTTTTGCATCTTCAATTTCCAAATATATCTTTGATGCAGAAACTTTTTCAAGTAAAGCTTTAAAATTTGCTTCTTTATCTGCAGGTATATAGCCTTGAATAATGTCTAGCTTATCCGTAGCTTTAAAATTAGAAACAACTGTATTCCTAAGGGCTAAATTTTGATAATACTCATAAACACTTTGCATCTTTTGAATATTAACAGTAAATTTTTTAATTTCCTCAGTCAACTTAGAATTATCATCTTCTAATACTTTCTTCTCAGCTTCCAACTTTTCAATCTCTTCAGAAACAACGCCTTTAAAATCAAGATTAACCTCAGAAAAACCATTTAATCTTAAGTTTTCAAGAGCCATTTCTTTTTCTAACTCATTAGTGAAGATAATACAATATGAATTTTTTCCTACTATATCTACTTCTTCAAAATAAGTAAATTTCAAATCTACAGTAGATGTCTTAAATTTTTCAAGATTCTTAGTCGGTAAATATCCCATAATGAATTTTGATTTTTTAAATGAATTTAAGTCGTCAATAGGTTCTTTAATAGATTTCCATGGTGATAATTCTTTGATTGTATTATCTATAGCTGTTAATCTTTGATTATTTGAATCTACCTTTTTACTTATTTCACTCAAAATATTAAAATCTGGAATGTAATCATAAGAACTAGCTTCTTTTTCAAGTTCACTAAATGTATAAACAACGGGACCTTTTTTCAAAGCGGATAAACCTTTTTCCTTTTCGACAAATCTCCCTACATAATCAATCATCCATTTAATTCTTGTGGATTCTTCAATATAATTATTATCTATAGTAGATACTTCCACATCTTTAAGATAATCAAATTGTTCAATAGAGTCAGATTTTGAAAAGTTTACATAACCAAATCTTTGAAGTTCTTCTAACAATCGCTTTCTTTCGGCTTCAAAAGCAAATAAAGTGAATTTCTTCATCTTAACTATTGCCATTTACACTCACAATCCTCTCTACTATTGAATTAACCACAGATTCTAACTTTTTATCGTCAACAGATTTAATATGCTCAACTTCTCTTTTAGCTTTTTCAATAACAGGTTTTGCCAACATTTCACCTTCATTGATTAATCCGAATTTGATTTCATCAGCTTTTTTATTCGCTTCACTTATAACTTTATCAGAAATCTCAGTACATTCTTTTCCTGAAGTTTTTTTCAGATTCGTAGCTTCAAGTTTAGCTGCATCAACTAAAGATTTTGCTTCCAGTTCTGCCTCTTTAACTCTGTTTATAGCATCAGTAGTCATTTCATCACCTCCTAATTTTAAATAGAATTTTAAATTAAAATTTACAAAATAACATTTTCATAATAAATGTATAAAATTTATGTAATTTAAAACACTAAGTTTTCTATTACGTTAAAATAAAGTAACGACATTTTCAAAAACAAAAAAAATCTCCCCCATTTTAATCGTAAGATTATTATAAACTTTTTTTTTCATTTTTTCAAGCACTTTTTTTATAAAAAATTTTCCTAATTTATAAAAAACTTCGCTTTAATTTACTAGATTAAATATATTATAAAAATCAATTAAAGTCAATGATAATTATAAAAGAAATATGTTAAATAAATGCTCAAATTTCAAGAAAAACGATAAGTTTTACGACAGAATTTCATTTTCTTTTTCAGCATAAAAATTTTTTATATATTACGATATAAAATCTCTATTTTTTTGATCTACTTAACATATGAGAAATAACTAATAATGGATGATGAAATAAAATTCTAGGTCCTGAAAATTTCATAATTTGTTTTATTTTTTCTTTCATTTTTGGACTATAACATGGATTTTTACAATTTGAACAAAAAGTTTTTGTCTCCATATATTTACAATTATCAATTCTTTTTAAAGAATAATCTAAAATCTCCCTACATTCATCACAAAGTTCTTGATTTTTATGATTCTTTTTACAATACAATTTCACCATTTCAGTTATTACTTTTTTCTCTCTATCTCTTTTCTTTTCAATACTTTTTTCCATATCTTTATTCTTCAAATTCTATAATTTGCCTTTCGACATCAACTTTTGCATTTACTCCAAAAGGAATAATACATCTTGGAGTACTATGTCCAATATTTATATTATATACAATTGACATATCTTGATTTTTTATTTCATCAAGAAGAATTTGTTTATACTCTTCATAATATTCTTCGTTTTGTGGTTTTCCTATAATTAAACCTGAAATAACATCAAATATTCCATATTCTTGAAGTTTAAGAACCATCTTTCTAAATAGCTCAGGTTTAGGCCTTTCTTCGCTAGTTTCAAGAAGCAATATTTTATTTTCCCACTCGTCTAAACTTGGAAATAATTCATGTTTTTTACATAGATATACCGAATCTTCATGTCTTGTGTTATCAAAAATATCAAATATAGTATTTATACATCCTCCCAATATTTGACCTTTAAATTTTGCTTTTCCTCTTAATAGTTCAAAACCTTTATTTGGATGTGCTTCCATTGAAATTCCAATAGACTTTTCACTAAAGTCTTCCCTCTCATTGTACCAAACATCACTAGGATATATTTCTTTAATTTTCCCGTTATTAATCAATTCTTCAAAAAAATGCTTTGAATATTGCAGCATTTCATTTGACAATTCACAAACATCGGGTAAAAATGCCTGTCCATAAAATGTTTTTATTCCTACTTTATTGAGCATTAAATGATTAATTGTAGTATCTGAAAAGCCTAAAAATATCTTTTGTTTTGCTACTTTTTCTAATTCGTTATTTTCAAACAAATAAGGCAATAATCTATAAGTATCATCTCCACCTATCGCACATAATATCATATCTATTGAATCATCTTTAAAAGCTTTTATTAAATCTTTCGCCCTTGCTTCTGGGTTATTTTTTATAAATTCAATACCCTTTTTTGAATTAGGTAAAAATTCAACTTCAATTCCATATTCTTTTAGCCTTTCAATTCCAATTTTAATTTCATGAGCAACAAAATCTTCTCCCAATACTCCGCTGGATAAACTTACAATTCCTATTTTTCTTACTTTCATATATTCCTCCATAGAAAAAATCAGCTAAAGAACCGACCAAATGGTCGGTTATAAAGCCGATTATTTTAAATTTATTCTATTTACACTTTTTTCAATCAAGTTTACGATATAATATCCCTTTGTGTCTCCTTGTCTTGGCATTGTCGTACTACCAGGATTTAAAACTGTTATTCCATCAACTCTTTCTCTTAAATGAACATGAGTATGTCCGAAAAGAGCATAATCCGCCCCAACTTCTTTTGCTTTTTCAACTATTTTATCAATTCCATTGTTAACATTATATTTATGCCCATGAGTTAAAAAGAATTTTTTTCTTCTAATTTCTAAAACTAATTCTTCCGGAATATCTTTTGAATTTTTATCACAATTTCCTGAAACTGCATAAATCTCCATTCCAGTTATCTGTTCTATTTTTCTTGCATCTTCTGCATCATCTCCAAGATGAAGAACTATATCAACCTTATTTCTTTGTAAACTGTATGCAACAGGAAGTACAATTCCATGAGTATCACTAACAACTGCTACTATCATATCTATCACCTAAAATATTTTTTAAATCTTCTAATGCTCTTTTTCTATGACTAAATTTATTTTTTTCTTCCGCACTGATTTCAGCCAAAGTCTTTTCCATATTTTCAGGAATAAAAATCTTGTCATACCCAAAGCCATTTTCTCCTCTTTCAACTTCTGAAATAGTTCCTTTTAAAATTCCCTTTGCTATAAATTCTTTTCCGTTTTCATCAACAAAGACAATTACTGTTTTAAAATATGCGCTTCTATCGAATTTTCCTTCAAGATTTCTTAAAAGCTTCTCTCTATTTGCTTCGCTATTTCCATGTTCTCCTGCATATCTTGCAGATAGCACTCCAGGTTCTCCATTTAAAGCATTTACAAAAAGTCCTGTATCGTCTGCTAAAACGGCAAAGGAACAATATTCTCTTAGTTTTTCAGCTTTTAGTTTTGAATTCTCTTCAAGTGTATCATAAATTTCTTCAAATTCTTCATTTACACCCAATTCGCTTTTAGTTACTATTTCAAAATTATATTTACTTAAAATCGCAAGCATTTCCTTGACTTTATTCTTGTTATCCGTAGATAGTGCTACCTTTTTCATTAAACTAACCTTTCTAAAATCAATTCATTGAATTTTTGTGGATTTCCTTTACCTTTTGAAGCCTTCATACATTGTCCCATCAAAAATCCTAATGCTCTGTCTTTTCCATTTTTATAGTCTTCAATTGAAGATGGATTATTCTTAAGAACTTCTTCAACTATTTCAATCAATGCGCTGTCATCTGAAATTTGAATTAATCCTCTTTCTTCAACAACTTTTAGCGGATCAAAATCTCCTTCTTCAAATAATTCTCTAAGAAGCTTTTTTCCGACATTTGCATTTATCTTATTTTCTTTAACCAATTTTAAAAGACTTGCAAAAGATTCAATATTTAGAGGAATTTCTTCAAATTCAATTTCTAAATCTTTAACTCTTCTTAAAACATCAGAAAGCAACCAGTTTGAAACAAGAGTTGCATCATCAACTTTTTTAACTACTCTTTCAAAATATTCAGATAAATATTTATTTTGAGTTAATACATTTGCATCATATTCTGAAAGTTTGTATTCATTTAAAAATCTATTTTTCTTATTCTTTGGAAGCTCTGGCATTTTTTCCTTGATAGCTTCAACAAAGTCTTTTTCAAGCTTGATATAAGGAATATCAGGCTCAACACTAAATCTATAATCATTTCCCTCTTCTTTATGACGCATAATTATAGTTTCAAGTTTTGATTCATCCCAACGTCTTGTCTCTTTTTCTCCGACAATATTATTTTTAACATTTTCTATATGTCTTTTTTGTTCATATTCCATAGCACGAAGTGCAGCCTTAAATGAATTTAGATTTTTAATTTCAGTAATTTTTGTCTTAAATCCACTTTCTTCATCAACAACATTTAAGTTTACATCACAACGAAGTGAGCCTTCTTCCATTTTAACATCTGAAATTCCAAGATATTTTATAGTTTCTTTTAAATTTGTCAAAAAGGCAATAGCCTCTTCAGGACTGTTCATGTCAGGCTCAGATACAATTTCAATTAGTGGAACTCCAGCTCTATTGTAGTCCATTAGAGTATGTCCGTTTTCATTATGAATTGACTTTCCTGTATCTTCTTCAATATGAATTCTTTGTAGTCTAAGTTTCTTCACTCCATTTTCAGTATCAATTTCTATATATCCATTTTTACAGATAGGAGTTCTCTCTTGAGTTATTTGATATCCCTTAACTAAATCTGGATAAAAATATTTTTTTCTATCCATTTTCATATCCATAGAAATTTCACAATTAAAAGCATTCCCTGCCATTATTGCATATTCAATCGCTCTTTTATTTATTCTTGGAAGAGTTCCCGGATGACCTAAACAAATAGGACAAACATTAGTATTTGGAGGACAACCATATTCATTTTTACAACCACAGAACATTTTTGTATCAGTTTGTAACTCAACGTGAATTTCAAGTCCTATTATTGTTTTTAAACTCATATTAAAGCCCCCTTTCAAAATTCATTGCAAGATTTAATAGTCTTTCATCATCAAATCTCTTACCTATAAATTGAACACTTCCACCAATTTTTTTAAGATTTAAAGGAATTGAAATAGCTGGAAGCCCTGCAAAATTCACAGGTACATTAAAAGTATCACCAGCATAAGATTTTAAAGCATTATCCTTTTCAGCTCCAATCTTGCTTGGCAGACAAGTTGTTGTAGGAGTTAAAATAAAATCATATTTTGAAAGAACTTTATTTACCTCTTTACTTATCAAATCTCTAACTTCCAAGCCTTTTTTATAAAGAATTTGATTATTTGAGCTTGCAAGATAGAAAGTTCCCATTGCAATTCTTCTTTGAACTTCTTCTCCAAAACCCTCACTTCTAGTATTTGTAAAAAGTTCTCTTGTTGAGTCATAATTTTCAGTTCTATATCCATATCTGATACCGTCAAATCTTGACATATTACTTGAAACTTCAGAACTCATAACAACATTATACACATTTGTAGAATGTTTAATATATTTAAAATCTACTTCTTCAATTATAACTCCTTGATTTTTTAAATTTTCAATCGCCTTTTTATAATCTTTTAAAATAATTTCATCAATTTCATAGCTTTCGATATTAGAAACTATTGCAATTTTAATATCCTTTAAAGAAAAATCTTTATCTTCCTTAATATCTAAAGCATCTCTCATTGTAACTGCATCCATTTTATCCAACCCGCCAATTGTATTTAAAACAGGCAGAATTGATTTAACGTCAGTTGATAAAATTCCTACTTGATCTAAACTACTTGCCATAGAAACAACTCCATATCTTGAAATCATCCCATAAGTAGGTTTATATCCTACACAAGCACAAAAAGATGCAGGATTTCTAACAGAACCACCTGTATCTGATCCTAAACTAATCATAGCTAAATCTGCACTTACACTACTTGCAGAACCTGAAGATGAACCGCCAGGAATTAAACTTTCGTCAAGAGGATTTTTTGTTGCTCCAAAATAAGAAGTCTCACCTGAACCACCCATTGCAAATTCATCCATATTAACTTTTCCTAGAATAACAGCGTCTTCTTCCAAAAGTCTATCAATAATTGTAGCATTAAAAATCGGATAATAATTTTCCAAAATTTTTGAACCGCAAGTATTTTTATATCCTTTAACTAAAATATTATCTTTAACGGAAACTGAAACTCCAAAAAGAGAGCCCAATTTTTCTTTATTTTTTAATTTATTATTTAAAAATTCAACTCTTTCCATAATTTTTTCTTTAGAAAAATCAAGAAAAATATTCAACTCTTTTTTATCTTCAATTCTCTTTATAACATCAGTATAAAATGAAATCAAATCCACCTTACCACTGATAAAATCTTCTCTTATACTTAAAATATCCATTATTTCACAACCCTTTGTAATCTAAAATATCCATACTCTTTATCACTTGCATTCAAAAGTGCATCTTCCCTTGAAATACTTTCTTCAACAACATCTTCTCTCAAAGGACTGTTATG
The DNA here is from genome assembly GCF_037482165.1 of Parvimonas micra. NCBI lineage: Bacteria > Bacillati > Bacillota > Tissierellia > Tissierellales > Peptoniphilaceae > Parvimonas > Parvimonas micra. The sequence continues at coordinate 218,754 of NZ_CP148048.1, read as the reverse complement.
TTCAACAACAATTTCTAGTGCTTCACAATCTGAAGTATCAAGTTCCATAATTTCATTGGCAAAAACAAGAACATCGTCAAACTTTTTAGCAATGGAATCGAGTTCTTCTTCTTTTACATTCAAGTTTGCAAGATAATAAATTTTCTTTACTTCTTCCTTACTAACCATAAAAATCTCCTATCTAAAATATTAATTATCAAGTATAATTTTAACATATTTTAATTAAAAAAACAAAAAAAGGCCGCTTTAAATCAGCCCTATATTCACAGCCTAATCAGAATATTTTAACTTCTTTTTAGTCATATTTATTTTCTTAATCTTTTTAAATTTTTGTTTATTAACTTTAGATTCATCAGTTTTTTGAGTCATTTTTTTATATTCCGTTTTAAAATAATTCAAAATAGATTCAAAACTTTTATTTAAAACTTCATTATCTGATAAATTTAAGTCCTCTAATGCTCTATCTATTAAATTTTCGTGGAATTCATCATGAATTTTTAAAATATCTCTAGCCTTATCAGTTATTTCAACTCTAACAACTCTTCTATCATCCTTATCTACATATTTTGTTAGATATCCCTTTTTTATAAGTCTACTAGCATTAACTGAAAGAGTTCCCTTTGTAACTAACATAGCATCAGCAATATTACCTATTGTATTATTTTCAATTTTTGAAACATTTTCAAGTAAATGAACTTCATACATTGTCAAAGGCACACCTTTTTCTTTCATATATTTTTCTTGTATATACAGTATAAAATTAAATAAATCAACCAATAATTCATTTAATGTCTGTCTAGTTTTACATTCAGCCATTCTTAACCTCCCAATTTATATTAAAAGTATATAATAGTATTTTACTTTAGTCAATATAGAAAATCAATATAGTTGTATTTTTAATAAAATTTATATATAATTAGCATATGAAAACTTTAAAAAATAACTTAAATATACAAGAAATTCAAAACAATCTAAAGCATAAACATAATATTGAAATTTTCGATAGTATCGATTCAACTAACAAATATTTAAAATCAAAGATAAATGAAAAAAACTATGGTACTATTGTAATAAGTAATGAACAAACTAATGGTTATGGAAAAAATAATAGACAATTTATGTCAAATAAAGATGTAGGAATATATATGTCCATTTTAATTAATCCAAATTGTTTAATCGAAGAATCTTTAAAAATCACAATTTTAACGAGTGTTGCCATTCTATCTGCAATAAAGTCTATCTGCAATTTAGATGTAAAACTAAAATGGGTCAATGATATAATTTTAAATGATTTAAAAGTTGGAGGAATTCTTTGTGAAAGTCAAATAAACCTAAGTACCAACATAATTGATAATATGATTGTTGGAATAGGAATAAATGTAAAAGAATTTGAATTTCCTCCAAGTTTAAAAAATATCGCAACATCTATTGAAAATAATATAAATTTTAAAATTTCAAGAAATGCTTTAATTTCAGAAATAATAAACTTTTTTGATTTATATTTTATAGAAAAAGCAAATTATATAGACCTTTATAAAGAAAATTCCTATGTTCTTGGAAAAGATATTAAAGTAATTCAAAATGATAAACAATTCTATGCAAAGGCAATAGATATTGACGATAGTGGCTCTCTAATTGTCCAAGAACAAGAAAAAATCATCAAATTAATCAGTTCTGATATAAGTATAAGATAACTTATACTTATATCAGTTTTTTAATTTCCAACCGAACAGATTATTTCTCCACTACAAACAATCTTGTTTTCAACTGTTGCACAAACTTCTGCAATATAAATATTCGCTTTATTATTCATAAGTTTTACCTTTAAAGTCAGTACATCTCCCGGTAGAACCATTTGTTTAAATCTCATTTTATTAATTCCTGCAAAATATCCAATTTTATTTTTATTTTCTTCTTTGCTAAGTAATAGAACACAGCCCGTTTGAGCCAAAGCTTCGACAATTAAAACACCCGGCATAACATGTTTATTCGGGAAATGTCCCATAAATTGCATTTCATTTGCACTTACACATTTTGTCCCAATTATTTCAGTTTTATCTTCACTTATATAATCAATTCTATCAACTAACAAAAATGGATATCTATGTGGTATTATTTCTTGAATTTCATTTGAATTATAAACCATACTAGTCCTCCCATTTTTTCAAGATTAAACTGGCATTATGCCCACCAAAACCTAAAGAGTTACTCATTGCATATTTTATATTTTTTTCTAATCCTTTATTTTTTACGATATTCAAATCACATTCTTCATCAATTTCATTTGTATTCAATGTTGCTGGAATGTAAGAATTTTTTAATGCTAAAGTTGTAATTAATGCTTCAACGGCTCCACTTGCGCCAAGCAAATGTCCTGTTGCAGATTTTGTCGAACTAACAAGCACATCTTTATATTTTTCTCCAAAAGCGTATTTTATTGCTAAAGTTTCTGACTTATCATTTAGAGGAGTACTCGTTCCATGAGCATTGATATATTCAATATCTTTTGGCTCTAACCCTGCATCATTAATCGCATTTAGCATCGCTTTTCCCGCTCCACTACCATCACTTAAGGGGGCTGTAATATGATTAGCATCACAAGAATTTCCATATCCCACAACTTCAGCATAAATTTTTGCATTACGTTTTAAGGCATGTTCCAATTCTTCAAGAATTAATACCGCACTTCCTTCTCCCATTACAAACCCATTTCTTTCTTTATCAAAAGGAATACTCGCTCTATTTTTATCTGTACTTTCACTTAAAGCTCTCATACTGGCAAATCCAGCTACAGCAAGCGGAGTAATTGAAGCTTCACTTCCTCCGGCGACAACAATATCTAAATATCCATCTCTAATTTTCAAAAATCCCTCACCTATTGCATTTGTAGCAGCTGCACAAGCCGTAACAACACTACTACAATATCCTCTCGCATCTAAATCTATCGCAACTGTTCCTGCTGCAATATTAATCAACGCCATAGGAATAAAATATGGTGATACTCTACTTGGCCCTTTTTCTTTCAATACATTTTCACAATTTGAAATAGTTTCTATTCCACCTATTCCACTTGCTAAAATTACTCCCATTCTGTCTCTATCAAAATCTTGAAGATTTGAATCTTCATAAGCCTGTTTAGTAGCAATTCTTGCAAATTTTACAAAACGATCATTAAATTTTAAATCACGTTTATTATAATACTTTTCAAAATCTAAATCTTTAACTTCTGCTGCAAGTTTTACCTTGTGTTCGCTCGTATCAAAAAAAGTAATCTCATCAATTCCACACTTTCCATTTTCTATGGAATTCCAAAGTTCTTCCTTATCATTTCCAATTGGAGAAACAACTCCCAATCCACTTATAACAACTCTTCTTTTCATATCACACCTACATTATCATTCCACCGTCAACATTGATTACTTGACCAGTTATATATTTTGATTCATCACTAACTAAAAATTTAACTAAATTTGCAACGTCATCAGGGCTTCCCATCTTATTCATAGGAATTGATTTTAATATTCCTTCTTTTACATTTTCGGAAAGTTTATCTGTCATTTCTGTTTCTATAAAACCTGGAGCTATTGCATTACATCTTACATTTAAAGAAACCAATTCTCTTGCAACAGATTTTGTAATTCCTAAAATTCCTGCTTTACTTGCAGCATAATTAACCTGTCCGATATTTCCGGAAAGTCCAACTACACTTGAAATATTTACAATAACACCAGATTTTTGTTTCATCATAATTCTTGAAACATTTTTTATACAATTAAAACAGCCCTTTAAATTTACATCTATTACTTTGTCAAAATCTTCTTCACTCATTCTTAAAATCAATGTATCTCTTGTAATTCCTGAATTATTGACTAAAACATCAACTCTTCCCATTTCTTTTACAACTTCTTTAAACATAATTTCAACTTCTTCAAATTTTGAAATATTACATTTATATAACATAACTTTAACATTATATTCTTCACAAATCTTTTTTACTTCTACTGCTTTTTCATAGTCGGAATTGTAGTTTATAACTACATCATATCCCTCTTGGGCAAGTTTAATTGAAATAGCTCTGCCTATTCCTCCACTTCCCCCTGTAATCAATGCAACTTTATTCATTTAATAAATCAACCACCTTTCCAATGGATTCAAGACTTTCTACTGGATAAATATTTACTTCTGAATTAATTTGTTTTACCAATCCGCTTAAAACTTTTCCAGGGCCTATTTCAATAAAAGTATCTACTCCATTTTCAATCATAAATTCAATGCTTTGCATGAATTTTACACTAGATTTTATTTGATTTTTCAAAAGGATTTTAACATCCTCATCGCTTATCTTTCCAACTGTATTAAAAACTATTTTTTTATTAGGTTCTTTAAATTCAACATCTTTTAATATGGAAAATAATTCTTCACTTGCATTTTTTAGATAACTTGAATGAAAAGCACCACTTACATTTAATTTTTTTGACTTATATCCCAAATCCTTTAATTTCAAAATGGCTTCGTCAATACTATTCATACTGCCAGTAATTACTATTTGTTTAGGACTATTGTAATTTGCAATTTCTAAATTTTCTATATCTTTTATTACATTTTCAATTATTTCTGCCTCACAATTAAATATTGCAGCCATTCCTGTATTTTTAGGCACAGCATTAGACATAATCTCACTACGTTTCTTTACAAGCTCTAAAACATCTTTAACGGAAATTGCTTCACTATAGGCTAAAGCTGTATATTCTCCTAAACTTAAGCCCGCTGCATATTCACAGTCAACACCTTTACTTTTTAAAACTTTTGCTATTCCTAAAGAAACTGCTACTATACAAGGTTGGGCATTTAAAGTATTATTTAAGTCTTCTGCAGGACCTTCAAAACAAATCTTTTGTAGATTTGAAGGTAGATATTCAAATACTCCTTTAAATGCCGAACTATTTGACAATTCTTGTCCCATTCCTACATATTGAGCCCCTTGACCAGCAAATAAAAATGCTATCTTCATATAATCACCTCAATTCATTATTCGCTTCAGAAACCAATTCCGAAATTAATTCTTTAACAGTTGTTATCTTATCTATTCTATAAGCATTAGTTCCTGAAAATATTAATCCGTTTTCCACATCACCTTTGACCGCTCTAATTAGAGCATCTGTTATACAATAAACTGTATTTTTAGGATTACATGGTAAAATACAATCAACACAGTATCTTACTGGAATTCTTCCCTCTTTATCCAATCTTTCTGTAAATTTATTTCTTATAGCTCTTCCGGGAAACCCTGCTGGACTTTTAACTATAATGATATCTTCTCTTTTAGCTTTTACAAACATCTCTTTGTATTTTTCGTTAGCATCGCATTCTTCTGTTGCAATAAATCTAGTTCCGATTTGAACTCCACTTGCCCCTTGTTTAACATATTTTGCTATATCTTTTCCTGTAAAAATTCCACCAGCTACAAAAATAGGAATTTTTTGACTATATTTTTCTTCATAATCAACAACTAATTTCAAACATTGTTCCAAAATTTCATCTATGCTCTCACAACTATCATTTAAAACATCATCTTTTTTAAATCCGAGATGTCCTCCGGCTTCACTTCCCTCAATAACAACAAAATCAGGAATTTTATTATGATGTTGATCCCATCTTCTAATGATAAGATTTAAAGCCTTTGCACTTGAAACTATAGGCGCAATAAGAACATCACTTCCTTTAGTCAATTCAGGCAAATTAAGAGGAAGACCTGCCCCTGAAATTATAGCGTCAACTCCGAGTCTTACGGCTTCTTTAACATAAAGTGCATATTGAGAAGTAGCAACCATTATATTAACTCCAAGTAGTCCTTTTCCTTCAGAAATCTTTCTAGCCTTATCAACCTCTTCTTTCATTGCAATAAAATTATCTTCAGAAGTTTTTGTTATAAAAGTACTACGATTATAGCCTGGATGGGCAAAACTTAAAACTCCCATACAATTTTCTTTCATAACATTACCAACTAAATTTGATAAGGAAATTCCAACTCCCATACCTCCTTGAATAATCGGTACTTCTAAAATTTTATCTTTTAATTTAATAGAATTAAGCATTATCTCCCCCTATTAAATTTTTTAATCTTTCAAATTCTACTTTACTTTCTTGCATAATATTTTCAAAAATTTCTTTCAATGTTTTTTCTTCTTTTATCATACCTGAAATTTGACCAAGCATAACTGAACCATTTTTAACATCGCCTTCAACCACGGCTCTTTTTAAAGAACCTAAAGTCAGTTTTTCTAATTCTTCCCTTGATGAAATTTCTTTTTCTAATTGTAAAAATTTTCTACTCATATCATTTTTTAAAATTCTAACCGGTGTATTTATAGTACGACCAGTAACAACTGTGTCTATATCTTTTGCTTTAATTACAGCATTTTTGTAATTTTGATGTATTGGACATTCTTTAGCAACTAATAAGCAAGTTCCAACTTGAACACCAATCGCTCCCAAACTTATAGCAGCATTAAAACCTCTACCATCTGCAATTCCTCCTGCGGCAATTACTGGAATATTTATCGCATCTACTACCTGTGGAACAAGAGCCATAGTTGAAAGTTCTCCAACATGCCCTCCAGATTCAGTTCCCTCTACTATAACTGCATCAACACCGACACTTTCCATTCTCCTTGCAAGAGCAACACTTGGGACAACTGGAATAACTTTTATTCCTTGTGCTTTTAATTTTTCAACATAAACACCAGGATTCCCAGCTCCTGTTGTAACAACTGCAACTTTTTCTTCTAAAATAACCTCAATTATTTCATCACAATAAGGATTCATAAGCATTACATTAACCCCAAAAGGTTTGACCGTAAGTTCTTTACATTTTTTTATAGATTCCCTTACCATTTTGGCATCCATTGCACCCGTTCCGATAATCCCAAGAGCACCTGAATTACTAACATCTGCTGCAAACTCTGCAGTTGAAATATTTGCCATCGCACCTTGAAAAATCGGATATTTTATTCCTAATATTTCATTTATCATTATATTCTCCTATATTTCAATAATTGTAGAACCCCAAGTCAATCCTCCACCAAAGCCAACTAAAATTACTTTATCTCCTTTTGTAATTTTTTTTGATTCAAAGGCTTCACAAAGAGCCATTGGGATACTTGCAGCACTTGTATTGCCGTATTTTTCTAAATTAACAAAAAACTTATCATTACTTATATTAAATTTTTTAGCAACATTATTTATTATTCTCTGATTTGCTTGATGTGGAATAATCAAATTAATATCTTCAATTCTTAAATTATTCATATCTAAAATTTTATTTATAGATTTTTCTACAACATTTATAGCAAATTTAAATACTTCTTTACCATCCATCTTTAAAAAGCCAGATTTAAGAACTTTGTTTTTCATTTCAAAATTCATTTCTACATTTTCAGCAATGAGATCTTTGTCATTTCCTAAACTACAAGTGTAAAATTCCTCATTTTTCTCGTCTTTTTCTACAACAATTGCTCCGGCTCCATCTCCAAACAAAACACATGTATTTCTATCTTCAAAATTTATTATTTTACTAAGTGTTTCACAGCCTATTATTAATGCTTTTTTATGATATGTATTAAGCATAGAAGCTACAATTTTTAAGGCATATACAAAACCTGTACATGCAGCATTTACATCAAATGCAGTAACATTATCCCCAAGTCCTAACTTTTCTTGTACCATACATGCTACTGATGGAGTAAAATTATCAGGAGTCATTGTTGCGCAAACAATTAGGTCGATTTCATTTTTATCAATATTTGAATTTTTTATCGCATCAACAGCTGATCTATATGCCAATTCACTTGTGTTTTCATCAGAAATTCTACGTTCTCTTATTCCTGTTCTCTGAAAAATCCACTCATCACTTGTTTCTACAAATTTTGAAAGATCATCATTTGTAACAATTTTTCTAGGAACAGCTTTCCCAAAACCTAAAATTTTCATTAATAAACTCCAATATTCCTATATTTTTTATATCTATTAGAAAGTAAACTACTTTTACTAACTTTTCTCAATTCTTTGATTTTTTTATAGATACATTCATCTAAAAGTTTTATCACTTCGGAAAAATTATTTTGTGCTCCACCAAAAGGTTCTCTTATTATTTCATCAACTATATTTTTATCTTTAAGGTCTGAAGCTGTAAGTTTCATCATTTCACTAGCTTCTTTGCATTTCGTTTCATCTTTCCATAAAATTGATGAAAAGCCTTCAGGTGATAAAATCGAATAAATTGAATTTTCAAGCATTATAATGCTATCTCCAATACTTAAAGCAAGAGCTCCACCACTTCCACCTTCTCCAATTACAACACAGATTATAGGTGTTTCAATTGTTGAAAATTCATATAGACATTTAGCAATTGCCTCTGCTTGCCCTCTTTCTTCGGCGTCTTTTCCGGGATAAGCTCCGGCAGTATCAACAAAAGTTATTATTGGTCTGTTAAATTTTTCAGCCTGTTTTGCAAGTCTAATCGCTTTGCGATATCCTTCTGGATTACTCATTCCAAAGTTTCTTTCAATATTTTCTTCTGTAGTCTTTCCCTTTGCTTGTGCTATTATAGTAACTGGAATGTCATGAAATATTCCGATTCCTGATATTATAGCCTTATCATCTCCATAATAGCGATCTCCATGCAATTCAATGAAATTTGAAAATAATCTTTTTATATAATCTTCTGCTTTAGGATGTGATTTATTTCTTGCAATACAAACTCTATCCCATGAAGTTAAATTTTGATTTGCTTCATAACAGATTTTTCTTATTTTATTTCTTATAATTTCTTTTTCTTTTTCATCTATTGCATTATTCTTTTTATCTATAAGATCCCTTATTAATAGTTCATAATCTTTATATTCCATTACTTTACTCCATGTAAAATTAAAAGTTTATGTATTGTATCTTTTAATTTATTTCTACTTACTATAAAATCTACAAAGCCTTTTTTTAATAAAAATTCACTTCTTTGAAACTCTTCAGGCAAACTTTCATTTATAGTTTTTTCAATAACTCTCTTTCCTGCAAATCCGATAAGAGCATTGGGTTCCGCAATAATTATATCTCCTAGCATTGCAAAACTGGCACTCACTCCTCCTGTAGTTGGATCTGTTAAAATAGTTATATATAATAAGCCTTTATCATTATGTTTTTTCAAAGCCGAACTCGTCTTTGCCATTTGCATTAAAGAAATAATTCCCTCTTGCATTCTGGCACCACCACTTGCAGTTGCTATGATTAAAGGTAATTTTTTTAATGTCGCATATTCAATTGAACGTGTAATCTTTTCTCCTACAACTTTTCCCATGCTTCCCATCATAAAATTACTATCCATAGCACAAATAACGACTTTTTTTCCTGAAATTTCTCCAATTCCACAAACCACAGCCTCATTTATTCCGCTATTTGCTTTAGCTTTTTCAAGCTTTTCATCATATTGATAAAAATTTTCTTCATTAAAGGTAGTAATTTCAGCATCAAATTCATCAAAGGAGTTAATATCACAAAGCTCTCTAATTCTCTCTGGTGCACCTATTCTCAAATGATGTCCACATTTACTACAAACATATAAATTGGACTCCCACTCTTCATTAGTGATATTCTCATTACAATTTGGACAAGCTTTGAAAAGATCATCAGGAATTTCCTTTGGTAAAAATGTAGTATTATTTTTTCTATAAATTTTAAGTTTACTTATTTTATTTTTTCTAGTATTAAATATATTCTGCATTTTCACTTAACTCCTTTATATATTTTGCAACATATCCAGTATCATATCTCCCATTAATAAAATTTGGACTGTGTAATAACAAATATTGAAACTCTATATTTGTACTTATTCCATCAACAAATAATTCCTCAAGAGCAACTCTCATCTTCTTAATGCAAGCTAATCTTGTAGGAGCATAAGCTATCACCTTCATAATCATAGAATCATAAAAAGGTGGAATTGTATAACCATTATAAACTGCAGTTTCAATACGAACTCCATTCCCACAAGGTAAATTCAAAAATTCAATCTTACCTGGAGAAGGTGCAAAATTATTCTTAGTATCTTCAGCAGTTATCCTACATTCAATAGAATATCCTTTGATTTTTATATCCTTTTGCTTGATATTTAGCTTTAATCCTGATGCAACACGTATTTGTTGCCTTACTATATCAACTCCCGTAATCATCTCTGTAATAGGATGTTCTACTTGAATTCTGGTGTTCATTTCCATAAAATAATAATTGCCTGACTTATCAACTAAAAACTCAATAGTTCCAGCTGAATAATATTTTAAATGCTTACAAATTTTAACAGCGTCTGTAATCAACTTTTCTCGAATTTTTTTATCAAGAACATGACAAGGCGCCTCTTCCAAAATTTTTTGATTTTTCCTTTGCATTGAACAATCACGTTCATATAGATGAATTATATTTCCAAACATATCCCCTAAAATTTGTACTTCAATATGTTTTGGTAATTCAATATATTTTTCAATATAAACTCTATCATCATTAAAACTAATTTTTGCCTCAGATTTTGCGGTATTAAAATTTTCAGTAAAATCTGAACTATCCCAAACTATTCTCATTCCTTTACCTCCACCACCACTAGAGGCTTTGATGATAACTGGATAGCCAATTTTTTCTGCTTCTAAAAGTCCTTCGTCAACATTTTCAATGACATTTTTAGTTCCAGGAATAACTGGAACTCCAATATTTTCCATTTGTAATCTGGCTTCATTTTTATCCCCTAACATACTTATCAATTCATGATTAGGCCCTACAAAAATTAAACCACATTCTTCAACTAATTTTGCAAATTTAGGGTTCTCACTTAAAAATCCAAATCCAGGATGAATTGCATCACATCCGCTACTACAAGCAGCTTGAATAATATTATTCATATTAAGATATGATTGTAAAGGATTATCAGGACCTATACATATTGCTTCATCTGCCAAATTAACATGTAGTGCGTCCTTATCTCCAACTGAATAAACTGCAACAGATGTTATGCCCATTTCTTTGCAAGTTCTTATTATTCTTACTGCTATCTCACCACGATTAGCAACTAGTAACTTTCTAATCATCTTAATCTCCTATCAAGATAAGCTCCTCATTAAATTCAACCATATTTCCATTTTGTGCTTTAATTTCAAGTACAGTTCCACTCTTATTGGACTTTATTTCATTCATAACTTTCATAGCTTCCAAAATACAAATAATATCACCTTCTTTTATCTTTTGACCAACTTTTACATAAGGTGCTTCATTAGCACTTGGTGCAACATAAAAAGTTCCAACAAAAGGAGCTTTAATCCATTCACCGTTAGTATCATCAACTTGTTTCTCTTCTTTTACAGGTTTTACAGAATTACTTTTCTCTACAACATTTACTACCTCTTTAGTAACATATTCAACTTTATTATTTTTCAAATTGATTTTAAAATCTTTAAGTTCTAAAGTCATTTCATCTAAACCTGAATTTTTAAACAATTCAATAATACTATTTATCTTGTCAATATCCATAAATTTCTCCTAAAAATTTAGTAAGCTAATTTTGATAGCTTACTACTTCGTCTTTGAGTTAATAATGTCTATTACATCTTGTACAGTTTGTAATTTCATTAATTCTTCATCTTCAATTTTTATATCGAATTCTGATTCTATTTCCAACGCAAGTTCAATAGATGATAAAGAATCAATTCCTAAATCTTCATTTAATCTTGCAGTGGGAACTACCTCACTTCCTTCGATATTTAATGATTCTACTAAAATTTCTCTAACTTTTTCTAACATAATTTTATCTCCTTTTTTATTTTGATTATCAAATATTTGACAGTCAAAGTTTTGACAGTCAAATTATATATTATTTGTTTTATAATGTCAAGTATTTTTATAAAAAATAAATTTTTATGAAAAATAATTTATAAAAACACATAATTGAGCAATAAAAAACAACACCCTTAAAATATGATAAAAAATCACTAAGAGTATTGTTTTTAAAAATCGTTAAAAAGTTCTATTTCTTTAATCTAAGTATTTTTCTATATCCAATGATTGCAACCACACAAGAAAGTATATCTCCCGGTAAAAAAACTAAAAATAAATTATAAAATAAATAACTAAATAAATATACTTTTCCATTAAGAATATATTGTATAAATATAAAGTAAATCATTCCCAAAAAATAAATGATTAACATTCCAATTGCAGTACTTATATAAATATTTTTTTCCTTAAAGCTAGAAATAAAATAAGTTGCAAATATAAATGCTAACAAATATCCAAAAGTTGGACTAAAAATATAATTTATTCCACCACCATTCGCAAATATAGGAAATCCTACGAGTCCAATCATTATATATACAATTACACTTAAAACAGCCAATCTTCGTTCTAGTACTAATGCTGATAAAACAACAAATAGAGTTTGTAATGTAATTGGAACAAGCAAAAATGGAATTTTTATAAATGCTCCAACTGCAATTAATGCACTGAACAAGGCTACTAAATTAAGCTCTTTTGTACTTATTTTCATTTTATCTCCTTTCATTATAATTTTTACATAAGAATTAGACCATAAAAAAATATTTTTGTCAAGATTATAATTTATATTTAATTCTAAAAAACAAAAGGTAGTTAACCAATTTTCTTGACAAACTACCTTTGAATTAATGCTTATACTTATAAAATCACTATTTTTTTATATATTTTTTTATTGCCTCATTCCTTATCCTATCTTCAGTTTCAAATTCTTCTAAATACTCATTTGCTTTTTCTAGTTCTAATCTCAACTCTCCCTTTTTCTCTGAAAGCGAAATTTTTCCATATTTTAATCCTGATATCATATACCATGAATCAGTTTCCGAACGTCTTAAAAATAACAAATATTCTGTATTCGTCTCCATTAATTCATAATTTAGGATATGGTATATCTTTCCAGTTTCTTCATCTATTCCAGCACTTTCGAAAATATCTATAATATCTCCTGCTTTAAAATCTCCCTTTATGACCTCTTTAATTTTAAATTTTGAGATTGTGTAAAAACCATTAACATTTCCCTTATCTTTTTGTATTATTGAAGGATTTTGCTTTACTTTTTTACCTAAAACAATTATTTCCGATTCCTTTTCAACATCATTCAAATTTCTATAAGAATCAATCTTAGCTTCTACAATAATATGATTTCCATATTGATTTTTTCTAATATTATTCTCAGTTGATTTATTCTTTTCTTTACTACAAGAAGTCAGCAAAATGAAAGATAGAACTAAAATTTTAAATTTATTATTCATAACATACTCCTTGAAATTCTTTTAAATTTAAGGAATAATATCTCCTTTTTTTACCATAGCAAAAATCCATTCTTTTTTTATTTTCCAAATATTTGCTTGAACTCTGTAAATATCCCATTCATCAATATCGAATATTCTAGTCCAACTGTCTATAACTATTTGTCTTTCTTCGGGATAAAAATTCTTGTACTTTCCTTCAAAAAACTCAAAACCATTATCTATACCTTTATCTTTTAATCTTTTTTTATACTTTTTATCATCTTCTTCATCTAATGGAATATAATGATGATTAAGTACATAATCCCATTTAACTCCATCAAAGTAGATTACTTCTTCTTTAGGAACATCCAAAACATATAGAACTGAATTTTCAATTGGAGGCATACAATTTTTATTACTTACTCCACACCAAACCGGCATTTCAACTTCTTCTGGTTTTGGAACTCTTTTACTTGCCTCTTTTACAAAATAATTATAACAATTTAAAATATAGTCAGAAATCACTCCAAAATTTTCTTTAACATAAGAAATTTTATTCGTAAAGTAACCTTTCTCTTCAATTTCTTTTAAAGATCTAATATCTTGTCTAGTATATAATCTTACAGTTTCCATATATTCACATCCCTTCTTATCTCTATAATTTATTATATTACATTAAACCGCAAAAATCAAATTGAAAATAATACACAAAAAAGCTATTGAAAAAATTCAATAGCTTCTGTTCTTAAGTTATTATCTTTGTATAATCTTTTCCGTCATCATCAAATACCATAAAATTTTTAATTCTCAATTTGATATTTGCATTTTCTTCATAAACTCCGTAAGTTTCAACATGGTCTATAACTCTGACTACATTGTCATTTCCTAAATCTACTTTACAGTCATTTACATCTCCAAGATAGAATTGACTTACAAGCTTAGCATCAATTGTTCCATCTCTTTCATCAATTCTAAGAGCTTCCGGTCTTATAGCAACTATAACATTTCCAGTCTTATCTCCGTCATAAGGTAATTTCTTTCCGGTATTTGCAAGTTCAACAAAGCCGTCTTTTGCAACTCCCTTGATGAAATTAACACGACCAACAAAGTTTGCAACAAAAGGATTTACAGGATTTCTGTAAATTTCTTCTGGAGTTCCTATCTGTTGAACAACTCCTTTATTAATTAAAATAATTCTATCACTCATTGTCATAGCTTCTATTTGATCATGTGTTACATAAACAACTGTAATTTCAAGTCTTTTTTGTATCTCTTTTATTTCAAAACGCATTTCTTCTCTTAGTTTTGCATCCAAGTTTGAAAGAGGCTCATCAAGCAAAAGCAATTTAGGTTTAGCAATCAAAGCACGTCCAAGTGCAACCCTTTGTTGTTGTCCACCTGAAAGTTCTGATGGAGCTCTGTCTTTATATTGAGATAAGTGAACTATTTCCAAAACTTTTTCAACTCTCTCTTTAATTTCTTCTTTTTTAACTCCTGCTATTTTTAAAGGATAGGCAACATTGTCAAAAACATTCATATGAGGCCAAACTGCATATGATTGAAATACCATTCCAATTCCTCTCTTTTCAGGTGGAAGGAATGTTTTTCCGCCTGAAACAACTTTATCTCCTATTAAAATTTCTCCACTTGTAGGTTTTTCAAATCCAGCTATAAGTCTTAACATTGTAGTTTTTCCACAACCAGAAGGTCCTAATAGAGTTATAAATTCACCATCTTTAAAAGTATCTGTAAAAGGTTTTAAAACTTCTACATCACCAAAAGATTTACTTAATTCTTTTATAGTAATTGTTGACATTTTTCCTCCTAAATTGAAAACTTACCTTTTGTAAGTTTATTTAAAATCCAGTTAACTACCAATACAAAAATCAAAATTGCAGTAGCAAGCACACTTGCTATTTGTTGACTATGATATGTTTGATAATTGTAAAGTTCAAAACCAATCGTCTTAGTATGAGATGAATACAAAATTGTACTCATAGTAAGTTCATAGAAACAAGGCATAAATATTAAGAATATACCTGCAACAATTGAAGGCATTATAAGCGGTGCTGTAACATCTTTAATCATCCTAAGCCAACCTGCTCCTGAAATTTGTGATGCCTCTTCTAAAGAAGGATGAACCTGACTCATTCCTGAAACTACAGTCCTCATTCCCATCAACATATACTTAATCATATATGCGATTATCATAATATAAATTGTATTATAAATATTTATTCCAAATTTTCCACTCATTGTCATTATTAGAGCCAGTGCTATTGCAATACTAGGAGTTCCTGAACCTACAGTTATCAAAAAGTCTGGAATTTTTCTTCCCTTTACTTTTGTTCTTTCAAGCAAATAAGCCATCATACAAGAGATTATTATTCCTAAAAATGCTGCTGCACAAGCTGCAATTAAACTGTTTATTGTAGAACTCAATATACTATCTCTTGTTAGCATTTGTTGCCAAAATCTGAATGAGATATTTCTTGCAGATAAAGGCTTACCCATATTTATAGTTATAGAAGTAAGAGCAACTGTTATAAATGGAACTATTACTACTACAAAAGAAAAAATTGAAACCAATATTGTAAGAGGCAATCTCCATTTTCCTAAATCAACTATTGTAGGTCTTGTTGATTTCCCACTCATAGTTATAAATTGTTTCTTTCCTAGTACAAATGTTGAAAAATACAAAACTAAATTTGCAATTATCATCAAAAATACTGCTAAAGTCGTAGCATCAATTATCCCTTCTTCATTTCCTATATGAACAAACTCTATTATTCTAGTTGTAACTGTATGAATTTGTCCTGGAGCTCCGATTATTGACGGAATACCATAACAAGAAGCGGCTGTTACAAAAACTAAAAGTCCTGCAGCGATTAAACTTGGTGTCATCATCGGAATTGTAACAGTAAATAAAGTCTTTAAAGGACTTGCTCCTGAAATTCTAGCAGCTTCTTCTAAAGAAGGATCCATTTTTTCCATTGCACGAGAAATTGTGATAAAAGCATAAGGATAATAAAAACAAGTAAGTACCCAAATCATTCCCCATACACTATAAATATTAAAGATTGGTTCACTTAATCCAAAAATCTTTTGAAGAAACATATTTAAAGTTCCAACTCTTGGATTTAAAAGTCTAAGCCAAGCCATTGCTCCTACATAAGGAGGAACCATATATGTAATAACAAACATAGTTCTAAATATTTTTTTGCCATATAAATTAGTTCTTCCAACCAAAAAAGCAAGTGGAAAAGCGATTAACATTCCAAAGAACGTTGTTGCAACCGCAGTAACAATAGTATTTCTAATAGCTATAAAATTGGCATCATAACTATAAACTCTTTTAAATGCCTCAAAAGTAAAACTTCCATTAGGAAATACCGATTTAACAAAGAGATATAAAAGTGGAAAAACTTCAAAAATAAGTAAAAGTGCAACAATAGAAAGCATTATTATCCACTTTATATCTAATCTAAATTTTCTTTCTGTCTTTTGCATAAAATAACCTTTCATTAACAAGAGGGAGTTTCCTCCCTCCGTTATATTTTTTTATTTTGAAACAATAATTTCAAATTATTCTGTGAATTTATTTCTTACCAATTGTATCTGTAAACATCTTTCTTAGAGAATCTCTATCTTTAACTAATTGTTCCCATTTAACATTTATACTATTTGCTGTAATTTCAGAAGTTTTAATTGCATCAAAAGGAACTTCAGGGAAATCTTTTAGTACAGAATGCATCCAGCCCTTAACTATATATTTTTGACCTTCTTCTGATAAGAACCATTTTGAAATTGCTTCTGCAGCTTTTGTATTCTTGTTTTCTGTTAATTTTTCATCTACAACCATAATTGGTGAAGGAACTACAATTGTTCCATCTTTAGGATATATAACTTCTAATGAAGAATTATCATCTTGTCTTTTCTTTAAAACAGATTCTTCAAGAATCATTAGTTCATCCATTTCGCCAGTTTCAAGTTTTGTCAAAGCAACACTACCTGCTTCAATAGCAACTTTTCTCTTAGCTAAATTAGCAAAATATTCGTCATTATATTTATCTTTTAATCCACTGATAGCTGCAAGAGCTGTACCTGATTTTAAAGGATCTGACATTGAAATCTTTCCTGTAAGGCTTTCTTTTTCAGCAAATTCTTTAAAAGTTTGAGCTAAATCTTCTTTCTTTGTTTTTTCAGGATTATAAGCTAAAACCATATTAGAAATTCTAACTGGATACCAATATCCTTCTTTATCATATTCGAAAGCTAATTTATCTTTGTTTTCGATATCAAATTTATGTAATACATTTTTTTCTTTTAATTCATAAGCATAGGAAGGTTCTGCAACCATTATAATATCACAAGCAAGTTTTCCTGCTTCGATTTCCCCAGCAATTTTAGTTTGTAAAGTTCCAGTTCCACCTTGGAAAAACTCAATTTCACAGTTAGGAAATTTCTTTTTAAGTGCAGGTTTCATATTAGCAATTATATCTTCATACATTGAAGTATAAATTCTAACTTTTCCAGAAACTTCTTCATTCGCTTTCATATCTTTACTTGTATCATCTTTCTTATCAGAGCCTCCACCACAAGCAGTTGCACCAATCATTAATGCTGACAACATAAGTGCCAAAAATTTCTTTTTCATAAATCCTCCTAAATAGAAATAATATCTTTTTCGAGTACACACTCCAGAACTAATTATATTCAAAATTCTAAAAAAAATCTACAATTTTTTTGGTGATTTTCTAAATAATTTAAAATTTTTCTAAAAAAATTAAGGGACTATTTTGTCCCTATAAAAAATATTATCCCTATTTATTAGTTCTTATCTAAATTATACAAAAAGTAAATTTACACTAAAAAGAGAGATATTTTATGAAAAATTGTCTCTCTTTTAAAAAAATATTAAATTTTTGAAATAATCACTTTGCAAATTTAAATAAAGATAAATAATAATCAAAAAATTAATTTACCTATATTCTACTTCATCCACTCATTAAATTTATTCAAAGTTTTCTCTCTACCAATGTCAGTAACTTTAATAATATCATTTTCTATATATGCAAATTTTTTATTCAATAAATTCTTTAAAACTCTTTCAAATTTATTCTTTGCATAACATAGATGCTCATTTATTTTTACAACATTACATTCAATATCAGCTCTTTGAGTATTTTCGTGGTTTATTATATGAAGCATCATTGTAACCTCTGCAAATTCAGCTCTTTTTCTGTTTTCATTTAATATTTTTTTGATAATTCCGTTTCTCGGTTCAAATATAAATACTAATAAAAATATCAATCCGTTAACTATGGCTATTGTTCCTGCAATAGAAAGGTCATAAATATATGCCATATAAAATCCTATTACACTACTTAAAACTCCCGTGAAAACACTTAGAAATATCATTTTCTTCAAATCATGTGTTAATAGATATGCCGTTGCAGACGGAACAACCATATATGAAATTACAAGTATTGAACCTACCGCATTAAATGCTCCTACAGTTGTTATAGAAACTAAACTCATCAAAGCGTAATAAATAACAGCCGGTGCAAATCCGGAAATCAAACTTAAATTTTTGTCGAATGTAGAAATTTTTAATTCTTTAAAAAACATCCAAATAAAAATCAAATCAATTAAAAATATTACTGCCATTACAAAAATAACCTTTGACATTTCATAACCGAAAAACTCGATTCTCGGAATTATTGAAAATGCAACTTCTCCAACTAAAACGGAGTCAATACAGAGATGCACTCCTCTTAAAAATTTTGAAATCAATATTATAGCAATACTGAACAAAAATGGAAATACAAGCCCTATTGACGCATCTTCATGCAAAGTTGTCTTTTGATTTATAAGCTCCGTCAAAAATACAGTAAGTATTCCAACCAGTCCGGCACCGACAATCAGCAAAGGACTTGTCAAATCTTTTGTAATGAAAAAAGCAATTACGATTCCAAGTAAAATTGTATGAGTTATAGAATCTATCATCATAGACATTTTTCTAAGAATTAAAAATGGTCCCAATAGTGAACAAGCAGCTGAAACTAAACTTACAGCTATTAAAATTTCTAATTGTCTCATTTAGTCCCTCCTTGCATAGTTCTCTTTTTACTGAATAAAATTCCTTTTTTAGGCGAAAATAATATACTAAAAAATACAATTAAACTTGCAACTATCGCTATAACCGGTCCTGTTGACAACCCTTTATAGTACATACTTATAAATGAACCGGTAATTCCTGAGAAAGCTCCAAAAATTCCTGATAAAATCATCATAACATTGAATTTATCCGTCCATTGTCTTGCAGCAACAGGTGGTGCAATTAACATTGTACTCATAAGAATTACTCCAACTGATTGAATTCCCATAACTATTGAAATTACAAGTAAAACTATTAATATTCCGGTCATTAAATTTATAGAAAATCCCTTTGTTTGTGCAAACTCCGGATCAAAGGAAAAAAGTTTTAATTCTTTCCAAAATAGTAAAATTACAAACAACACCAAAATAATTATTCCGATTAAAAAATATATATCTTTTTTCAAAAAAGCGGCAGCTTGTCCAAATATAAATTTATCAAGACCCGCTTGATTAGTATTTGCTTCTCTTTGAATAAGTGCAAGTAAAACAACGCCAAGCCCAAAAAATGTTGACAAAACAATTGCCAATGCACTGTCAAATTTTACTTTTGATTTTAAATCAATTCCGAAAATAAAAAGTGCCGCTATAACTCCTGCGATAAAAGCTCCAAGAAGTAAAAATTCCAAATTTTTAATTCCAAGTACCATAAAAGCAATACAAACACCGGGAAGAGTTGAATGGCTGATTGCATCACAGATAAGTCCTTGTTTTCTCACTGTAACATATACTCCCATAATTCCACTTAAAAGTCCCAAAAGTCCGGAACCTAAAGCTATCATCAAAAAAGTATAGTCAGTAAGTAAATCTAAAATTCCGTTCATAATCTACACCCTATATGCCTTATTTATATTATCTTCTGTAAAAACATCCTTAACGGAACCTGAAGCGATAACCAATTTATTTAAAAGTACAACTTCATCAAAATATTCTTCGACAGTTCTTAAATCATGATGAACAACTATGATTGTCTTTCCGCTATCTCTAAGTTCTTTCAAAATTTTCATAATTTCTTTTTCCGTTTTAGCATCAACCCCTTTTAGCGGTTCATCTAAAAAATAAATTTCACTATCTTGAACTAATGCTCTCGCCAAGAAAACTCTCTGTTGTTGGCCGCCGGAAAGATCGCTTATTTGCCTATCGACAAACTCTTCCATTCCAAGTTTCTTTAAAGCCTCTAAAGACAATTCTCTTTCTTTTTTACCTGCTCTTTTTATCCAACCGAGCTTCCCATAAGTTCCCATCATAACAACATCCAAAACATCTGTCGGAAAATCCCAATCGACAGACTCACTTTGTGGCACATAAGAAATATCTTTTCTAAATTCCTTATAAGGCTTGCCGAAAAATGAAATTTTTCCGGATGAAATGGGGATTAAATTTAACATTGCCTTTAACAAAGTCGATTTACCTGCACCGTTTGGTCCCAAAATCGCGGTAAGTTTACCTCTTTTAATATCCAAATCTACATCCCAAACTACAGGTTTAAGATAATAGGCAATAGTTAAATCTTCAACTTTTACAGCTATTTCGTCCATTTTTTCCTCCAAAAAACAAAAAATCTCCACAATATAAGTATATATATTTAGGAGATTTTTTTCAAGTATTATTTTAAAGCATCAACTATAGTATCAATATTATATTTAAACATTGAGATATAAGTATTTTCTTTTGTATTATCATCTCCTAATGAGTCAGAATACAACTCTCCACCTATTTTAACATTATGTCCTTTAGCTTTACAAGATTCAACTAAAGATTCAATAGTTTTCTTAGGAACTGAAGATTCAACAAAAACTGCTTTTATTTTTGTTTTAACCAAGAAATCTGAAAGTTTCTTTATATCAGCTGCACTTGCTTCTGATTCTGTACTGATTCCTTGAATAGCCTCTACCTTAAATCCGAATTCCTTTGCAAAATAATTAAAAGCATCATGAGCAGTAACTAAAACCCTTTGATTTTCAGGTAATTCAGAAACTTTTTTCTTTATATAATCAGAAAGTTCATCAAGTTCTTTTTCATATTTAGCAAGATTTTTATCTATTTCTTCAGCTTTTGAACTATCAGCTTTCTTCAAACCTTCTGCTACATTTTTCGCAGCTATTTTCCAGTTCTTAACACTAAACCAAATATGTGGATCATTAGGACCTGCTCCTTCTTCATCCCAAGGAAGTAATCTATCTGATGGAATATTTTTTGCTGCAGTTACAACGTTCTTATTTTGTTTTTCTAAACCTTGTAAAATTTCTCCCATTTGTCCTTCCAAATGTAATCCGTTTACAACTACAACATCTGCTTTTTCAAGTTTTTCCACATCGCCTGCTGTAGGCTTATATAGATGAGGGTCAACTCCCGCTTTCATCATTCCTTCAACTTCAAAGTTATCTCCACCGATTTGCTTTACCAAATCTGTAAGCATTGTACTTGTAGCAACAACTTTTTTCTTTGAAGTCTTTTGCTCAGTTTTCTTTTCTCCTTCTTTATTTTTACTATCATCTTTTTTGGTACAAGCTCCTAAAACTCCCACAGAAAGTACCAATGCAAGTAATAAAATTATTTTTTTTCTCATTTTTTCCCTCCTAAAAAATCTGTAAAGAATTTAATTTCTCTTACCCATATATATTACCACATTTTTTAAAAAATATCAATAATGATTATCTATTTCATAAAAATTTTTTTATTTTTATTTTTGACTATAATTAAATGGATTTCTAATATGACAATAATAATGTGCTATATAATTTAAGTGATACATTTTCTTTTAAAACAAAAAAGTAGTATAAAAATTATACTACTTTTCATTCTAAAATTTTATTATTTCTTTTCTGTATATCCTTGTTTAATCAAGCCTTCTTCAGTCTTTTTCATACTAATCTTAACTTTTGCTGGGTCTTGGAAATTATTTCCTAAAACAGTTTTTGACTTTTCATAATCAAGATTTTCATAATCTATTTCGATATTTTCTACAAACTTTTCATCTTGATAATCAATAGATTCTTTTATACCTTGGATGCCTTGATATTTTTCTGCGATAGGTCCAACTATTTTTTGAAATTCTTCTTTAGTTCTAGCTGGCTTTAATTTTGCATATTCGCCTTCAACTACAGTATTTTGTTTAATAACCTTGTCTTCACTTTCAATATAAGTATAAGTAATAGTTGTTTTCATACCATCTTTTTCTAATTCGAAAGTTTTTGTAGGATTACTACCTTTACTTGAACAAGCAGTAGATAATACTACAACAGATATCATTAATAATGATAAAAGAATATTTTTTAATTTTCTCATAATTAACCTCCATATAAAAAATAATTCAGTTTATTTTATCATAAACACATATTTTTTTCAAATAGACCCAGGATAAAACACTGTATATTTTCATAATTTACACTAGTGTAAATTAGATATAAATTCTATAATATAAACTAAATTTTCACAAACCCACTAAATTACTGTAAAAGATTATATTCTAAAATTATATTACAATTTTGCAATAAAAAAGTAGTATAACAATTATACTACTCTTTGTTCTAAAATTTTTCTATTTTTGTTCTTTATATCCTTTACCTAATAGCATTTCTTCAGTTTTTTTCATGCTAATTTTAGTCTTTGAAGGATCTGCAAATCCACTTCCAAGAACAGTTTTTGCTTTTTCATAGTCAATATTTTCATAATCAATTTCCAAATTTTCAATAAATTTATCATCTTGATAATCAATTGATTCTTTTATTCCTTGGATTCCTTGGTATTTTGCAGCAATTGGATCTAATACCTTTTGAACTGCTTCTTTTGTCTTAGTAGATGGCAATTGTTCATATATACCTTCATTTACAGTTGTTTGCTTAATAACTCTATCATCTTTTTCTATATAAGTATAAGTAATAGTTGTTTTTAAGCCATTCTTATCCAAAACAAAAGTTTTAGTTGCATTAGCTTCTTTACCTGAACAAGCTGTTGCTAAAACTACAACTAAAAGCATAGCTACTGATAATAGTATCTTTCTAAATTTTTTCATAATTTTCCTCCGCGTAAAAATTTTATAATTAATTTTAACATATTAAAAAGTTTTTTTCAATCTAGTTTAAGTTCTAAACTAATCATATTATCACTAAATTTAAAATGAAAAAGACGATATTATATACCGTCTTTCAAATCGTACAAATATTATTTTTGTTCTTCAAATCCTTGTGATTTTAACATTTCTGCACTTTTTTCCATGCTAACTTTATTCGTGCTAGGATTTCCAGTGAACACCATTCCTGGAAGGCCTTTTGCCTTTTCATAATCAAAGTCTGTATAATCTACTTCAACTTCTTCAACAAATTTATCTTCTTGAATATCTAAAGTTTCTTTTAAACCTTTAATCCCTTGATATTTAGCAGAAACATCTTGTATTTGTTTCTTTAATTGTTCTATGTCTCTGCCTTGAAATGCTGAGAATAGAGCCTCAGTTTTACTTGTTTGTTTAACAACTTTGTCGTCCTTTTCAATATAAGTATAGACAAGAGTTACCTTAACACCATTTTGTTCCTTTACAAAAGTTTTTGTAGCAGTAGTTTCTTTACTTGAGCAAGCAGTTGATAATACTATAACAAAAAGCATTGCTAAAGATAACATAACATTTCTTAATCTTTTCATAATATTCCTCCATAAAAAATATATAAGTAATTTTATCACATAATAATCAATTTTTCAATTACTTATTGTAAAAAAATTTTATAAAAACTCAACTAAAAAGCACTCTTACAAGTGCTTTTTAAACTATAATAATATTTTCCTACTAATCCCAACTTGGTGGGTTTGCTTTTGATTCCGTATTTTGGAAATATTGATATTCATGGAATCCTAACATTCTTGAAACTAAAACTATTGGGAAAGTTAACATTGATCTGTTAAATCTAGTAACAGTGTCATTGTAAATCATTCTGGAGTTCTTTACATCTTGTTCATAAGAGTCAATTTTATCCATAGTATTTAAATACACTGTATTAGCTTTTAATTCAGGATATGATTCAACTACAACAGCAAGTCTTGATAGAGCTTGAGTAAACATATTATCATCAGCTTCAATATCTTTTACAGAACTGTTACTATTTAATCCTCCTCTTGCTTGAACAACTTTTTCCAATGTTTCAGCTTCATGTTGTGAATATTTTTTAGTTGCATCAATCAAAGATTTTAAAGCATCCCATCTTGATTCAAGATTTGCAGCTATTTGCCCCATAGCATTTTTTACCATTTCTCTAAGTCTTATTAATCTGTTATAACTTGAGATAATCCACAATACAAGTAGGACTACTACTGCAAGTACTACATATAAAACAGTCATATTTTTCTCCTTTCTAAATTTATATATTTCATTGAATATATACCCAACTATCTAGTTCCACCACCGGAACCACCACCGAAGGAGCCTCCGCCGCCTCCGATACTTGAAAAGCCTCCGCCTCCGCCAGAGGAACTTTGAACACTTTTTGAGTAAGCGTCTAAAAAGTTACTAGAAAATACATGAGAATAAATCATAGCAGTATGCAACGAATAAACATCAACATCGTAACTTTCCAAAAATTCTGGAGATAATTTCTTTAATTGCTTTTCAACTTCTTCTGCAACATCAAAAAGAGTTGCATAAATCAATAAATCTTTCCAAACTTTTATTTCAGAAACTTCTCTTTCACTTAATAATGAGAAATCTTTTAAATAATTATAATACTTAATTAGACGAGCAGTAAAATCTTTACCTTTGTCACTATAAGTATATACATATTTATTTCTGCTATTTTTAACAAGCAAGTCATTTTGTGTTGCATAAGTAACAGATTCTTGTTTCAGACTTTCTTGTATAGCTTTAAACGCATTTTGATTTTTTGTCTTTCTTAAATATGCAGTAAATTCATTTTCCTGTAGTATTTCATCATCTCTAGCAGCTGCCTTAACCATATCAAATAATTTTCTCTCTGTAGAAGTCTCAAATTCGTAATTTGATTCAGAATTTATTTTCAAAGATAAAATTTCTCTTTTAAAGATAAATCCTTTTTCTTCAGTCATAGGTGTTAAAAGTTTAGTTTGAATCCACTTTAGAAAATAAGCCCTAATTATTGACTCTGGACCATCAAAACCCGCACATTTCAAAATATGGGATAATTTCCACCATTCTTTTTCAGGAATATCTCTGTAATATTCTCCTTTGAATTCTCCCTTTTTATGACCACCTTTAAACTTCTTATTTGATGTAGCTGCAGCAGTAGCTCCAAAAATAGCTACAAGTGAGAATATTATACCTCTAATAATTGCTCTATAAGGTAGTCTTGATGATTTAGTAGTTTTAGTTGTATTTTTCTTATAACTTGAACCTTTAAATGCCATATCCTTATAATATGAAAAGTCTTTATCTATAACTTCTCCAGAAGTAAATTCTCCCTTATTCAACTGTGTTAAAACAGTTACATAATTAGAGCCAGAAAGTGCTGATAAACTAGTAAAAACTATATTTCCATCTAAAAATTCTATTTTTCCTTTATTACCAAATGCCCAAATCTTAGCATTAGTATTGTCAAATTTTCCTTCTGCCTTTGAAATAGTAACTTTTACTTCTTTTGGTGATGCACTTAATCCGTCATTTACAAACTTCCAAAAAACCATATCCGAGTCAGTTAAAAGTTTTACAAAATTCGTAACCCTATATCTTAATACAAAAGTCTTTCTCTTATATTCTCCAAAACCAAAACAAAGCTCATACCCTTTTGTCGTTTTTACAACTCCAGACTTTTTTGCCTTTTGTTCTCTTGTTTGTTTTACATTCCAAGTCTGTAAACTCTCATAAGAAACTTCTTTTCCTTCTTGAATTTCAGAAACTGTAAAATTTAATATTTCACTTTTTCCTAAATTTTCTATAGGAATATAGTATTCCGTTCCTTTAGTTGGCATAAAATCCATAATACTTTCAATATCAGCACTTCCGTCTTTATTAATTTTAACTTTAATTTCATTCTTATAAAAAGTGTCTGCGAAAGAATTATTGGAAGAAATTATAAAAAAGCCAACTATTATAAATGAGAATATAAAAAGTCTCCTGATAATACTTCTAAAATTTTTCATAAGCCTCCTATATTTCCTTAAAATCATTATCTATTTTGTCTTAAATACTATTAACGAGTTCCTCCACCATCTCCGCCACCGAAGGAATCATCTCCACCGCCGATGCTTGTAAAGCCTCCACCTCCATCAGAAGCCTCTTCAACACTTCTTGAATAAGCATCCACGAAATCATTAGAGAATGCATTAGAATAAATAACTGCCGTATGCAATGATTCTACATCCATATCTATATTTCTCAAAAATTCCGGAGATAATTTCTTTAATTGTTTTTCAACTTCATCTGCAACATCATAAAGCGTTGCATAAATTAACAAGTTTTTCCAAACTTTTATCTCTGAAATTTCTCTCTCACTCAATAATGAAAAGTCTTTCAAATAATTATAATTTTTTACTAATTTTGCGGTAAATTCTTTACCTTTTTCACTATAAGTATGAGAATATTTGCCTTTACTACTTTTTTCAAAAAGATCATTTTTACTTGCATATTCATTGGATAGTTCTTCTAAATCTTCTTCTATTGATTCAAATTCTTCTTGATTATCCGTATCTTCCAAATAATCAGAAAACTCATTTTCTTGTAAGATTCCATCAGCTCCGGCAGCACCTGCAAACATAGCAAATAGTTTTCTCTCTACTTTTTCTTCGAAATCATTGTTAAAACCGCTCTTTATTTTCAAAGCCAATGTGTCTTTTTTAAAAATAAGTCCCTTTTCTTCAGTTACAGGTATTAATATTTTTTCTTGTATCCATTTTAGAAAATATGCTCTAATTATCGATTCTTGACCATCGAAACCTATATCTTCTAAAATATCGGACAATTTCCACCATTCTTTTTCAGGAATATCTCTGTAATATTCTCCTTTAAAGTCTCCTTTTTGATATCCATTGCTCTTTTTCTTGCCAAATATTTTAACAAGAACAACAATGGCAACAATTATACCTCCTGCAACATAAAAAATCTTATTACTACTTTTTTTATCGGCTTTTTTAGTATAATCAGAGCCTTTAAATGCTAAATCTTTATAATATGAAAAATCTTTATTTATAGTTTCACCAGAGGTAAACTCTCCTTTATTAATCTGAGTTAAAATAGTTACATAATTAGAACTAGAAAGACCTGTTAAACTATTAAAAACTATTTTTCCATCTAAAAATTCAATCTTTCCCTTATTTCCAAAAGCCCAAATCTTTGAATTTGAATTATCGAATTTACCTTCAGCTTTAGAAATAGTAATTTTCACTTCTTGTGGGGCAGAACTCAATCCCTTATTGACAAATTGCCAATAAACCATATCAGAGTCTTTTAAAAGTTTTACAAAATTTGTAACCCTATATCTTAAAACAAAAGTTTTTCTCTGATACTCACCAAATCCAAAGCAGAGTTCATAGCCATTTTTAGTCTTTACAACTCCAGCTTTCTTTGCTTTTTGTTCTCTAGTTTGTTTTACATTCCAAGTATTTAAAGTTTCATAAGGAACTTCTTTTCCTTCTATAATTTCAGAAACATCATAGTTTAAAATTTCACTTTTTCCTAAATTTTCTATAGGAATATAGTATTCAGTTCCTTTAGATGGTTCAAAATCCATAATACTTTCAACATCGGCACTTCCGTCTTTATTAATCTTAACATTAATTTCATTTTTATAAAAAGTGTCTGCAAAAGAATTATTGAAAGGTATTACAAACAAAGTTAATAAAACAATGGAAAATGTAAAAACTTTTTTTACTAAATTTTTAAGATTTTTCATAAGACTTAACCTCCTATTTCAATCTTCTCAAAATTTCTCCCTTACCTAAAATTTCTAAAATATTTGAAAGTTCAGGTCCGTGAACTTGACCTGTAAGTAATGCTCTAACAGGCATATACAAGTCTTTGCCCTTAAAACCTGATGCCTTTTGAACTTTTTTCATAAAGCCCTTAGCAATCTCTTCATCAATTTCGTCAATTTGAGATAATTCTTCTTTTATTTTTTCCTTTAAAATTCCTATATGTTCTACATTTCTCATTTCTAAAGCATCAGCCTCAACTTCAACTTCTTCAAATAAGAATCTTGATTGATCTACAATTTCAGGAAGTCTTGAAATAGACTCTTGGAAAGTCTTTGTGATAAGCTCAAGTCTCTTTTCACAAATATCTTCTTTTATAAAACCAGCTTCAACCAAATAAGGTTTAACAAGTTTTGCAAGTTCTGAAACTTCCATCTTTCTAATGTATTGAGCATTAACCCAATCTAATTTATCTACATCAAAAACTCCGCCGGATTTTGAAACTCTATCGAAAGAGAATTGTTTAACCATTTCATCTAAAGATAAAATTTCTTCATTGCTTTCAGGACTCCAACCTACAAGAGCAAGATAATTTATAAGTGCTTCTGGTAAATATCCTTTTAATCTAAAATCTTCAACAGACGCATCATCATTTCTCTTGGATAATTTCTTTCCGCTCTTATTCAAAACTGTTGGTAAATGAACAAAAGTAGGCTTTTCAAAGCCAAGAGCTTCATAAAGATAAATATGTTTAGGAGTTGATGAAATCCATTCATCTCCTCTTACTATATGAGTAATTCCCATTAAATGGTCATCAACAACTACTGCAAAATGATAAGTTGGAAAACCGTCAGCCTTAATCAAAACTTGGTCGTCCATATCATTTGTATTTATTGTAATTTTGCCTTTAATAACATCTTCAAAAACAATATCTCTATTTTCAGGTAATTTTAATCTGATAACATAACTTTCGCCATTTGCAATTCTCTTTTTAGCATCTTCGATACTAACGCCTCTACAAAGTCCGTCATATCTTGGAATTTTTCCGTCAGCCTTTTGTTGATTTTTTATATCGTCAAGTCTTTCCTTACTACAGAAACAATAATAAGCATATCCCTTTTCAATAAGTTCCTCTGCATATTTATTGTAAATTCCCTTTTCAACTCTTTCAGATTGAATATATGGACCACATTCACCAACTTCTGTGATCTTATCATTTTCATCAAGACAAACACCTTCATCTGCCTCAACTCCCGCCCACTTAAGTTCATGAATCAAATTTTCGATAGCTCCTTCAACATATCTAGTTCTATCAGTATCTTCAATTCTAAGCAAAAACTTTCCTCCATTTTGCTTAGCATATAAATAATTATATAAAGCAGTCCTAAGTCCTCCTATATGTAAATATCCTGTTGGACTTGGTGCAAAACGTAATCTAACCATTCCTTTTTCCCTCCTAAAAAATAAACATAAACTTACAATAATTATATCTTAATTGCACTATTTTGTAAAGGTTTCTAACAAAAAACTAACCTTAAATTCACACATAAAAACTGCGAGTTTATAAAGTACTTGCAGTTAATTATATTATCAAAATATTAAAAGCACATTTTTTATAATAATTTTAAGTGTCAATCCTTGTTATATCTTTAAGTGATTTATTACGATAAATTAAATCATCTCTAATAGTAAAACCTTGTTTTTCCCAAAAAATATTTCCCTTTTCATTTTTATCAAAAACTACAAGAGCAACTTTATTAATTCCCAATTTAATAAGTTCATTTATAGCTGTATTCAATAATTTAGTTCCAATTTTTTGATTTTGATATTTAGGATTAACAGCTGTATGATAAATATAACCTCTTCTTCCGTCATTTCCAACCATAATAGCACCTACAATACAATTTTCCTCCGCGACAAAACATGTATTAGGATTGTGAATCAAAAACTTTTCTATTCCTTCTTTTGAATCATCAAGATTATTTAATCCCATTCCCTTACAGGACATCCAAAGAGAATACACTTCCTCATAATCATCTATAGTCATCGGTCTAATTAACATACTTTTATTCCTCCTAAACTTGTAATTTAACTATTTCTTTCTTGCAACAAAATAATATCTGTGAATTCTACCTCTAATTACTCCTTCTTTTTCAAGAATTTCCTGTGCTTTAAAGAGATTTTCTTTATACTTCTCGACTTCAAAATAAGGAAATTCCCAATCTATAATCCTTGCAAACCAAACTAGAGCACCAACATCATAAAACTCTATCGGTCTATAAGCTTCTGCTTCTTCAATAATCTCAAAACCATTTTCTATAAATTCTTGTTTTGAAATATTCAGATAAGCTTTAGGAAATGGAATATCAACATTACCAATTAAAAGTTCTACCAATTCTCTGTCATTTTCAGCACCAACCTGTTGTGTAAGAAATAACCCTCCACTTTTAAGAACTCTTTTAAGCTCATCTATATTATATTTACCATGTCTATTGGTAATAATATCAAAATAATTATCCTTAAAAGGAAGTTCATCCCCACCATCGGCTGGTTTAAAATCTATTCCCAAAGGAATAAGTCTTTCCTCACATATCTTAATATTTGGCTTATAGCCTTCAATTGCTGCGGTATGTTTGGGATTTATCATAAAAGATAAAAGAAATTCTCCACCGCCAGTTTCCATATCCAACAAATAATCATTTTCTCTTAAATAAGACTTTATAATACTCTCAAAATCCCATGGAAGATCATCTTCTTCTCTATATCTTTCTCTAATGTGAGAAAAATCCCAGCCCTTAATATGAGCAATTTCCTGCTCATGTAACCATTCATTTAAAAGTGCCTTTTTATCCATATTTTTCTCCTTAAACTCCTATATTATTTATCTAACAATTGAATTATCCATCATCAAATTAGCTATATGATGAGGAATCATAGAAACTTGCATTGACATTTCAACATAGTAATTTTTATCTATACATTCATCCCAATACTCAAGATGCTTTTTATCTATCCATGAATCAGACTCTTCCACTCTTATTCCGTTTTCTCCCTGAATTGAATACCAATAAAGATACTCTTCATCATCACATTTTTCTCTAAAAATAGTTTCGACATACATTTTCTCTCCGTCTAAAGTAAGTAATACTTCCTCCATATTTTCATTTAAAAAATTCATCCACTTATCTACTACTTCCGACTTGCCTTTTCTGACACGAAATCGTGATAATTCTATATTCATACTTTCCCCCAAAAAATAGTACTTTTTTTTATATTTGACTTTCTAAAAATTTACAATATTCTAAATTATCTTCTGTAATTTTATCACAATGCCCATAACCTTCCCATACTTTTAATTTAACATAAGGTAGTTTTTTGGGTATCACCTTCTTCGCTTCTTTATAATCAAACTCTTTAGAACCATAACAAAAAATCAGCTTTTCTTGCTCATCCTTAGATAAATCTGGAATTTTTACAAAAGAACAGTCGTGAATTATATTCACAATACTTTCATCATCCATCCTTATAAAAGACTCTGCCATTATTTTACCAAATTCCGCTCCATATAGAGTAGTCATTTTTTTTACAGCAAAATTCTTATCTTTAAGAGCTTTCTTATGTTTTCTCAAAAAAATTTTCTTAAAAAGAAAATCTAAAAAATAGGCTTTTTGCCACAAACTAGCTCCTTCAAAAACACATTTATCTACAATTATATCCTTGCTATTTAATAAATTTAACAATACTACTCCACCTAAAGAGGCTCCAAAAGCTAAATTTATCTTATCTATTCCGTTTTCAATTAAATAATTCTTTATTTTATTAGCTTCCATTTCCGCTGACTTATATACTTCTCTTGACTTTCCATGTGCTGATAAGTCCGGAATTATATATCTATAATCCCCTAATATATTGTCAGCAATTAAAAATTTCATTCCCTCAGCAGAAGATAACATAGGATGAATAAGTAATATTACCTTTTCGCCACCCTCATTAATATCAACAAAATTCATTTTTTGCTCCTTAATTTCCGTATTATCAATAATCTTTTTAATTTAATTCTATTATACCACTTGTTACAATTCTATTCTATATATAAATTTAAAAGAGAGTGATTTCTCACTCTCTCAAATAGTTTTTTGCTTGCAAATTAGAAAAATTTATACAAAAATGTATATTAATCTTTATTGGAGCTTTAGGAGATCTCTCGACTACGCTCGAGATGACATGTTGGGGGCATTACTTTACAAGTTGCTATGACGTGAAATATTTAGTTTCATATAATTTTTTTAATAATTATAAATTTTTTTCAAACACTTAGTATACTTTTTGAATTTTTGAAGATTATTTACTTTTGACGTCTTGCCATTAAATGAAGATTTCTCCTTATATGTCATCTCGTCCGAAGCGAAGCGTAGCTGAGTGTAGTGAATCTAGCCCTAACTTTGTTTACTTGTAAACAAAAGTAGGTCTGACGCAAAGATTGTTCAAATCTCTGATTTGAGTACAATCGACTGTGGAAATCTCATACTTTTGCTTTAGCAAAAGTAAATGTATCGAAGATACATAGAATATAAATTTATTTTTTACAACAAAAAAGACGGCATCTCAACCGTCTTATTTCTTTTAATTAAAACACACAATCTATTAATTCTAAAAAACAACAAACTTTGATTCATTTTTATTTCTATTAATTTTTTTCAATCCTATTTTTATCAATGGATTTTTTGCCTTGCTTATACGAGCATTCTTATGACAAGCCTTTACACAAGCCATGCATACAATACAAGCTTTTTTATCCGTTATAATGTGATTATCAATACAAGCTTTAGGACATTTTTTTATACAAACCCCACAATTATCACAAAGCTCATAATCAGTTTTAGGAATAGTAAATATTCTTCTCCCAGTGTGTACAGGTTTTATATCAGCAACTTTGCCTATAAATCTATCAAATAAGCTTAAGCTTTTATTCTTTTCTATATTATTTTTTAATTCCTCTCTTATAGCCTTTCCAAATGAAATTGCCATATTAATATCTTCTGCATTCGGTCTATTTATAGCAACAGGTAGTTCTTTTGTTGAAAAAGAATGTTCTCCAACAAACTCTCCATAACCCACAACATTGCCATTATTCTTTTTTACTATAGAAACAATCTCTCTTTTTGAAAACATAATTGCAGCATTCCCATATAGTAAAACTATAGCGACAGCTTTATTATTAAAATCAATATTCTTTATATAATTTCTAAATTCTTTATACAAAAATCCACCATAAACTGGTGCCCCTAAAATAATTAAATCATCTTTAGTAGTGTCAATTTTTTCTTTCTTTGAAATTCTATTATCCTTTGTTAAATCAACATACTCTACTTGCTTTGACTCAATCCCTTTAATCACATTCTTAATTATTTTTTTAGTAGTTCCTGTAGGTGAAAAATAAATTACCTTAACTTTTGGAGAAAAAGATTCTCTCTCATCCAAAATATTATCATCTAAAGAAAAATCAAAATTTTGATGACTCTTATATTCCATGGCACTACTCATATCTGTTCGCCTCTTTTCAACTTTAGTAACATTATTTTAAATATACCCTTTGCCAAATTTAGCTAACAAAAATAAAATCATTGATAATAACTTATTTTAATAAATATACTCAATTATGATTTACATTATTTCACCAATCAAATCAAACAAAATATAAATTTTAAAATTATCGATATAATAATATACATAGGGGTATCACTATGATGTAAGTAGTTTTTTTGCATAATATATTACATATATATAATTTACATAAAAGTTTTATAAATTTACTTCGATTTTTTGAATTAAATTTTGATACTTTTAATATTTTTAAAAAAAGAGCAATGGTATAAATTACCACCAAAAAGATATTTTGATTATGATGAATGAAAGGAGGAATTTTATGACTAATAATAAGACAACATCATCAGTAAAATCAAATAACAAATCAGCGCATAAGCTAGGATTTTTTGGTTTTTTTGCTATAACAGCATCTATGGTAATGACGGTATATGAATATCCGTCTTTTGCTAGTTCTGGTTTTCAACTTGTATTCTTTCTAATTGTCGGAGGACTTTTTTGGTTCTTGCCTGTTGCATTATGCTCTGCAGAAATGGCAACAGTAGAAGGATGGGAATCTGGAGGTATTTATTCATGGGTTGGAAATACTCTAGGTAAACGATGGGGATTTTCAGCTTTATTCTTTCAATGGTTTCAAATAACAGTAGGATTTGTTACCATGTCATTTTTTATACTTGCAGCATTGGCATACGTATTTAAATTTGATGCACTTTACAATAACCCAATGGTTATGTTTTTTGGAGTTGCAATCATTGTGTGGGTTCTAACATTTACACAATTAGGTGGAACAAAATATACAGAAAGAATTTCTAAGATTGGTTTTCTTGGAGGAATAGTTCTTCCTGTTATTATACTTTTCATTGGCTTAATTGCATACTTTAGTACTGGTGGTGTTTCTCAAATTAAGATTACTACAGAAACTCTAATTCCAAATTTCAAGGAAACAGGAACTCTTGTAATTTTTGCTTCTTTTATTCTCGGTTATATGGGCGTAGAGGCATCAGCATCTCACGTTAACGAACTTAAGAATCCGACAAGAACATATCCTTCAGTTATGATTGTTTTAACTATACTTACAATTGTACTTGATGCTCTTGGCGGACTTGCTATAGCTACAACTCTTCCAGACAAAATATTAAATGGTAATCTATCTTATGGAGTTATTGAGGCATTTGAAGCAATCTTTACAGAACATTTTGGTTCACAATATAATTGGCTTGTTTTAATAGTTGCAATACTATTAGCTCTTGGTGTATTAGCAGAAATATCTTCTTGGATCGTTGGCCCATCCAGAGCGCTTTTAGAAGCTGCAAATGATAAGATTCTCCCTCCATCTTTTGCAAAAACTAATAAAAATGGAGTGTCAGTAAAAACAGTTATACTTCAAGCAATTATAGTAACAATTTGGGATGCAGTTCTATGTGGTTCTATAGCATTGGCAGGAGGTTCTGATTCATCAGTTGGTTATTTAACAGCAATAGGACTTACAGTTGTAATCTATTTGGTTGGATATATATTATTCTTCTTAGGATATTTCGTTTTAATATTGAAAAAATCTAATTTAAAACGTACATTCCAAGTTCCTGGTGGAAAAGTATTTAAAATAATTGTTGCTACAGTAGGATTGCTTATTACAATAGCAACTTTAATTATTTCATTTTTCCCATCATCAAAATTAACAACTGTAGACAATCAAGTATATCAAATTGTGCTAATTATATGCTTTATTATCTCCTTAATAGTTCCTATAATTATTTATTCAAATAAACATAGATGGGCAACAAAATATGATGATAAAAGTAAGTAGTTATTATAAATTATTAAATACATTGATATAGTTCAAATTTTATTTAAAGAAAGGAAGATTAATATGAGTAAAAAAATATCAAAATCAAGTAGAAAAAGCACTAATCATATCAGTGATATTCTTGAATCAATGAATCAAGAAACTAGATATCTTACACCAATTTTCGGTACAGAAGCTAGCGATATTGAAATGCCAAACAAAAAAATAAATGAAAATCCTGTTTCTCCTCAAGTTGCAGCAGAAATTATCAGAGAATATCTAAAAACAGAAGGAAATGCAACACAAAACCTTGCAACTTTCTGTCAAACTTATATGGAACCAACTGCAACAGCATTGATGGCAGAGAATTTTGAAAAAAATGCAATTGATAAAGATGAATATCCAATGACTGCAGACCTTGAAAACAGATGTGTCGATATTATTGGAAACTTATGGCATATGAATCCAAAAGAAGAACCTATAGGAACATCTACTGTCGGTTCATCAGAAGCTTGTATGCTAGGTGGACTAGCTATGCTTTTCAGATGGAAACATCTTGCAGATAAAGCAGGAGTTAATAGATTCACCAAAAAAAGACCTAATCTTGTAATTTCTTCAGGATATCAAGTATGTTGGGAAAAATTCTGTCGTTACTGGGATATTGAAATGAGAACTGTTCCACTAGATATGGAACATTTATCCCTTAATATGGATACAGTAATGGATTATGTTGATGATTACACAATAGGTATAGTTGCTATTTTAGGTATTACTTATACAGGAAAATATGATGATGTAAAAGCTCTTGACAAACTAGTTGAACAATATAATAAAAAGAAACCTGATTTACCTATTAGAATCCACGTTGATGCTGCTTCTGGAGGTATGGTTGCTCCTTTTATAGAACCTGAATTAAAATGGGATTTCAGATTAAAAAATGTATGGTCAATTAGTACTTCAGGTCATAAATATGGTCTTGTATATCCGGGAGTAGGCTGGGTGATTTGGCGTGGCAAAAAAGCTCTTCCGGAAGAACTAATTTTCTGGGTTAGTTACTTAGGAGGAGAAGAAGCTACTATGGCAATCAACTTCTCTCGTAGTGCATCTCAAATTGTAGGTCAATACTATATGCTTATGAGAAACGGATTTAAAGGTTACAAAGAAATTCATCAAAGGACAATAGATGTGGCTAGATATATGGCAGATGAAATCAAAAAAATGGGAATATTTGAACTGCTTGAAGAAGCAAACCAAATCCCAATCGTATGCTGGAGACTAAAAGAAAATGCAAATGTACAATGGACATTATATGACCTTGAAGATAGACTCCGTATGCATGGTTGGATGATTCCTGCATATCCTATGCCTGAAAATATTAAAGATGTAGATGTACAAAGACTTGTTCTTCGTCAAGACTTCGGTATGCCTTTAGCAATTCTTTGTATAAACGAAATGAAAAAACAAATTGAAATATTAAACGGTTCAAGAGTTGTTCTTCATGATAATGAAAAGAATGCAAAACCTGATAAGGGATTTGACCATAGTGGTAGATAATTAAATTAAAACACTAAAAGGGGCTGGTAACAGTCCCTATTTTAATGTGTATTTAGTAATAAAAAACTCATAATATTACTTGAATATATAGGTATTGTAAATACCTCAATTTCATAAATCTCTTAATAAATGTGCTTAAGAAATCTCATTTTACTTGCACAAAAAAGAAGGTATCTCTACCTTCTTATCTCTACAATCTATTTTCTTGTCCTTCTTTTATGAAATTCCAAATTTTTGTAATGTCATCAACACTCTTGCTTACCTTGTCAGTGGTTTTTTTGCCTTCTCCTTGAGGATCATAACAATTATCTACTCTTAATAAAACTATTTCTCCATTTGTATTTTCATATACCATAGTAAGATAATATTTATATGATACTTTCTTATCTTCATAAATATCATGATAGATTACTTCTTTTATATCTGTAGGATAATATTTTTGTAATTTATCTATTTTATCTCCACTTAATGGTTCGCCATCCCATGAAATACGAGCAATTGTATTATTTTCAACGAATACTGTATTTCTTGGATCGCCACCTTCACATACCTTTAATGATTTTCCAACTTTAGTTAATTCATTTCCGGAAAAGTAAACTTCATCATCTTTTGTAATAATATAATGTCCACCTATAATATCTTTGGCATTATCTATTACCTTTTCAAATTTACCATCAGACTTTTTTTGATAAACTGTACCATCTTTAGTAAGAGCTTGAAAAAATACATTAGAAATACTAGATCCAACTTTTGTTACATCTTTTAAATCGTCAATTTTAGTTAATTCCTTATATTTTTTATCAAATCCATTAGATTTTTCTTTACCATAAGCATATAAATTACCATCTTTATCTACTGCTATAACTCCTAGAGCATATTTAGTTGAATTTACAATATTCCCGCCTAGTTTTTGTGGTTCTTTATGAGTACCACCATTAATGCCATCTACACCATCTATATATAAATCATCATTGTTATCAATCCATGTATGACTACTAATAAGATGTTTTACATTTTCTAAAAACTTAGTTGGCTTATCAACATCAGCTTCCCCTTTAGTACTTCCAGTTGAGCCCTTACCTATGTAGTATGCATTCCCCTTATTAGTAAACACCATAACTCTTGCGCCGTTCCTACTGCTACCCATACTATATTCTACTACTTCTTCAGCTCCGCCTGATGAACCCTTCTTATCTGATGACTTTTCAGAAGTCTTACCAGAATCTGAATTATCGCTTGATTTACCACAACCAGCAACACCAAGCAAACATACCAATGCCATAGCAAAAGCTATGATTCTACTTTTCATTTTTTTCATTTTAACATCTTCCCCTTTTACTTTTATGCTTATAGTATTTAAGATTAATAATTACATTAGTAACTCCTATCCATTTAATCTTAAACTTATAAACATATAGAATTATATGGTTTTTACCTAACAAATATTAACTCCAATATTTATAAAGAAAAACTCTTTAAAATAAGATATAAAGCTAACTCGCGAGATATATAACCAACTATATTATACCACAATCAAAATAAAAAAATCAAATAATAAACAATAGTTTAAAAATAGAGCATCTTATAATTTTGTAAAAAATTACCTTAATCTTTCTAAATACTATATTTTGTTTAGTCATTAACATTAATATTTTATTTTTCAAGTTATTTACATGACTTACTATTATTTGCAAACAAAGTTAGGACATTAGGAGATCTCTCGACTGCACTCAGCTTTGCTTCATTTCGCTCGAAATGACGTGTTGGGAGCATTACTTTGCAAGTTGCTATGACGTGAAATATTTAGTTTCATATAATTTTTTTAATAATTAAAAAATTTTTTCAAACACTTGGTATTTTTTATATTTTTAAAGTTTATTTACTTCTAACGTCTAGCCACTAAACCAAGATTTCTCCTTATACGTCATCTCGACTGGAGCGAATCTAGCCCTAACTTTATTTACTTGTAAACAAAAGTAGGTCTGACGCAAAGATTGTCCAAATCTTTGATTTGGTAACAATCGACTGTGGAGATCTCATAGTTTTGCTTGTAAACAAGCAAAACTAAATGTATCGTAGATACATAAAAAAGAATTATCCTTTTACTCCCAAACAAAAAAGACGGTATCTCTACCGTCTAATTTATAACTATTCTAAATTCCAACAAAAACTTCGACAACTTTTCTGATTTTTTCTAAGACTATTTCTTTTTTCTTTTCTCTTACTCCGCCTCTTCTGGATAGTGGTGGAATTATGCCGTCTAATTCATCTCCAGCATATTCAACATATCCTTTAGATATGGATTTTTCAATAAATCTGTTGGCTTTTTCATTTAGATTTTCTTCAGCAATTAGTTGATTAATTTTAACTACTTTTTCTTTTTTTGCAAATTCATAAAAAGTTTCAATAATATCATCAGTATTTTTCAACTCTGACAATCTTGTCTTACTTATAAATTCCATAATTAAATCTTCTTTTGCTCTTGTTCCAAGACTTGATCTGATTACTCTACGAACTTCAGCTTTCAAGCTTTCGATATCGTCATTTTCTCTTGCCTTTTCAAGAATCAAAGCTAAAATATAATCTAAATTAATTTCGTCAGTCTTTAGCAAATCAATTTGAAATTCAACATCTGAAAAGTCAACTTGTGCTTCTTCAGCTTCTTTGCTTCGTCTTTCGTTCAAAATACTCTCTCTGATATCAACATATACACTTTTCATATCTTGCATTAGTCTTTCAGAAATAATTTTTTCAAAACTTTCAAACTCATCAAAATTTCTAAGAATATTCTCAGCCTTTAACAACTCTCCAAAAAGCTGTACAAATTCTTTTTTATCAGCTTCAAGTACAATTTCAGTTGGGTCAGGAAATTTAGCAATTATTTCTTCACATATATCCTTATAACCTTTAAATTTCTTTCCTGTTTCTTCATCTGTAAAACCATGGATATATTCATCGTAGCTCTTTTCTAAAATTACATTGACACTATTTTCATCTCCAAAAGTTTTAATTGCATCTTCTGTAGCCCTTTCCAAATTTCTAAAGCATACAATGTTTCCAAATGTTTTTACTTTATTTAAGATACGATTAGTTCTTGAAAATGCTTGAATAAGTCCGTGATATCTTAAATTTTTATCTACAAATAAAGTATTTAATGTAGGTGCATCAAAACCTGTTAAAAACATTCCAACTACAATAAGCAAATCAACTTCTTTATTCTTTACTCTATTAGATAAATCAGAATAATAATTTTGAAATTCCTTTCCTTCAGTTGAAAAATTTGTTTTAAAAAGTTTATTATAGTCATTTATTGCCCTATTCAAGAACTCTTTAGCAGTAGAATCCATAGCTGACGGTTCAAAATTTTCATCCTCTATTTCACCAATAGCAGATGGTTCTTCATTGGCAGAAAAGCTATAGATTGTAGCGACTTTTAATCTCCTTTCTTCAGGTAGAGCCTCTTGTTGTTTTTGAAATTCTTCATAATACAATTTTGCAGCCTCTACACTCTGAACAGCAAACATCGCATTGAATCCATTTAATCTTCTATGTTTTAAATCATAAAACTCATTTCTATGTGTCTTAGTATCAAAAACCTTTAAAATATATTTAGTAATTTCAGTTATACGGTCAGGATGTAATAGCATTTTTTTCTCTAATTTCTTTAGCTTTTCCTCATCAGTTTCCATTTCAATTTCCTTGAATTTAGGAGTAATATTATTATAGTCAACCTTAAATTTTAAAACTTTTCCATCTCTAATCGCATCTGTAATTACATAACAATGAAGTTGAGCACCGAATGTTCCTGAAGTAGTATCTCCTTTTAGAGAATTTTCAGCAAAAATAGGTGTTCCAGTAAATCCAAATTGATAATATTTTTTAAAGGATTTTCTGATATTTTTTTGTGCGTCTCCAAACTGTGAACGATGACATTCATCAAAGATAAGAACACAATGTTTATCATAAATTGGATGATTAGGATTTTTCTTTACAAATTCATTTAACTTTTGAATTGTAGTAACAACAATTCTATTGTCATCCTTCTCAATGGATTTTTTAAGCTCCTTAGTATCCTTGCTTCCATTTACACTATCTGGTTGAAATCTTTTATATTCTTTCATAGTTTGATCGTCTAAATCTTTTCTATCAACTACAAAAAATACTTTATCAATAAAATCAAGACTTGTCGCAAGTCTTGCAGTCTTAAAAGAAGTTAAAGTTTTACCAGAACCTGTAGTATGCCAAATAAAACCACCAGCTTCAGCAGTTCCTGCTTTTTTACTTTCATAGCTTGACTTTATTTTCCATAAAATTCTTTCGGTAGCTGCTATCTGATAAGGTCTCATAATAAGCAGAGTGTTACTTGCATCAAAAACACAATATTTTGTAAGCACTTCAAGAAGAACTCTTTTTTCAAAAAATGTTCTGGTAAAATCTTCTAAATCACGAATAACCTTATTTTTAGCATCAGCCCATTCACAAGTAAATTCATAATTATTTTTATTTTTTGCAGTTGTGTTTGCAAAATATCTCGTATAAGTTCCGTTGGAGATTACAAAAATTTGCACAAATTTATAAAGAGAATAATCTAAATTAAAACTCTCTTTACTATATCTGTGAATTTGATTAAATGCTTCATGTAAATTTACTCCTCTTTTCTTTAGCTCTATATGAACTAAAGGCAAGCCATTTACTAAAATAGTTACATCATAACGATTTTGATTTTTTTCTCCAGCAGTAACTTGATTTACAACCTGTAAAAAGTTATTGTGAATATTTTTCTTGTCAATAATCTTTATATTTTGTAAATGCCCATCATCAAAAGTAAAATCGTAAATATAGTCCTCTTGTATTTTTCTTGTCTTTTCAACCATTCCATCCTTTGGACAATCCAAATACTCAGTTAAAAATCTTTCCCACTCAGATTTTGAAAATGATACATTATTTAATCTTTCGATTTGAACTTTTAAATTACCATACAGTTCTTCACTTGTTGTAAATTTTACTCTTTCATATCCTTGAGAAACTAAATTACCTATCAACTCTCTTTCAAGCTCAGCTTCACTTTGATATGAGCCTCCACCAACTCTATTATTTTTGTCATAATGTGCCAAGATAATTCCTCCTGTCATCTCAGCAATAGTTGACACACTGTATTTACTCGCTTCCTCTGACATCTAAATACTCCCTCCATAAGTTTTAGAAATAAATTCTAAAAATTCTTCCAATTTCTTCACTACTTCTTTATCCAATTTTTCAACCCATCTTTTAGGAATACTTTCATATCCAAATTTTGCACCAGCGATACTTCCTGCAATCCCTGCAATTGTATCTGCATCTCCGCCGTGATTTACAGCACCAATGATACAATCTTCAAAAGATTTCTTTTCACTCCAATAAATAGCATTATTGAAAGTATTGACAATATATCCTTTAGGTTCTAAAAGAACTCTCCTTTTTAAACTTATTCTCTTTTCTAAAATATGAGCTTTTATAATTTCTGTATATTCCTTTAAAATATTTCTACAAATATCATTATTATGAGTAATATCTCCCTGAATAAAATTAAGTTCTATGGATTTCTCTGAATTTAATAGTGCGCTAGGCAGAGCTCTCATAAGACTTCCATTGCCCAAAGCAGTATTATCCTCTGCAATATAATTTCCAGACTCCTTATAAAAAGCCAATGCTCTCCTACATTGATTTCCAATGTCTTTAGGTTTTGTATCATACCAAGCCACAAAACTATCAGCTACATCTTTCTTAAAATTCTTAAAATCATTTTTCATAAGAACTTCCATAACACAAATTGACATCTGTGTATCATCTGTAACTTCTCCAGCCTTTAAGTCAAGCCAACCTCCACCTACTATATCAATTAACTTTCCATAATCACTTTTTATCTCAGCCACACTCATAAATTCAGTAGTCGCTCCCATTGCATCTCCAATCGCAAATCCGTAGAGCGAACCCTTTAACCTGTCTCTAATATTATTCATATATCCTCACTTTAAATTATCTATTAAAACTTAATAACTTTTCTCTATAATATTCATATTGTTTTTGTCTTAATTCAATTTCTTTAGGCAAGCCTTTAGAAATATTATTTACAATATCATCAAATTTATCAAGAATAGAAACAATATGCTCTTGAACTTTGATAGATGGAATAAGTATATCAACTTTTTCCATAAGTTTTTTAGAAACATTAAACCTAGTTACTCCTGATGCGGTTTTTATAATTTGCTTCCTAACATATTCAGAACGAAATAAATATTTACTAAAACTTGGCAATAAAATATTTGAATCATTTAATCTTAGAAAGAAACAAAAACTATTTAAATATAAATCTTCATCTACGTACTCAGTTATAACAGAACTCAAACCACATTCATCCAATATTTCAGATGACCCTGTAAAAATAATATCACCTCTTTGCAATGTTCTTTGTTGTTCTCCATTATTTATATTAACTGTTTCCTTAATCTCTAAATTTATTGATAAATTAGAAAACACATTTTTATAAGTTATAAATTTTGAATTTCCATTTATAAAATCTTTTTTACTTTTTCCAGAAAGTCCTCCAAAAAAAGAACCAATCTCTCCTAAACATCTATGTTCTACACCAAATATATTAACACTAACAATTTCTCCAACTTCTTTAAGAGAGTTTAGATACGAATTAGAGAGATATGCTCTCTCTCTCTCTCTCTCTCTCTTAACAGAATTTTCATCAAATGTCAAGAGCTTTTCGCGATAATATTCATATTGTTTTTGTCTTTGTTCAATTTCTTGTGGTAACAAACCTTTTGTATCAGCTAATAAAGATTGAAATTTATCAAGAATTTCAACTACTTTGTTTTGTATTACAATTGGTATAATTGGAATTTTATAATTATCAGTTACTCCTGTTGATATTTGTGGCAATTTCCCTGATATTGAATTATCTTTAAAATATTTCAAATTATTTTTTAGTAAATAAAATAAAAACTTTATACTAAGAACTTCATCATTTATAGTTGAATATGACCACATTTCATTTTTGTGACTAAATGGTTTATCATA
The DNA here is from genome assembly GCF_037482165.1 of Parvimonas micra. Lineage (NCBI taxonomy): Bacteria > Bacillati > Bacillota > Tissierellia > Tissierellales > Peptoniphilaceae > Parvimonas > Parvimonas micra. The sequence continues at coordinate 174,411 of NZ_CP148048.1, read as the reverse complement.
ATATTCAAAATCAATATTTCCTCTAGATTTAACAATTACACTTGGAATTTCAATAACATTCTTTTTACCAACTACATCAACATCAAGATGTGCAGTTGTACTTCCTCCTGCAAATATTTTAACTGGTGAATCGTCATTGTTCAATTCTTTCATTTTTTCTGCTGTTATATTTATCCCTTTTTGTCTATTACAAACATCTTTAATTCTACAAAAAGTTATTTCTCTATTATTATCTGAACTCATTATTTCAGTAGAAATTTTATTCAAATATTCTTCGCTTAAAAGCATATCTCTATAATATTCATACTGTTTAGTTCTAGACTGTAATTCAGACTGTAATTTAGTAACATAATTTGTAAATTTGTCAAGTGTTTTTACAATTTTTTCTTGAGTTTCTATTGATGGAATAGGTATTTGCAATTGTTCTATTTCACTTTTAGCAATTGTCTTTCTAGTATTTCCAAATACTCTTTTATATAATTTTTCTCTAAAATTTTCACTTTGAAATAAATAATTTAAATAACAAGACGTAATAAAAGATTTATTTTTTAAGCGAACCCTCATTATATGGTATGAATATACAGTATTAAAAATATCCTCAGTTGCTACCCCTGACCTAAAAATATCGTCTGTGGTCTCAGAACTAGGAGTAACAAATATATCTCCAAACTCAATATTACAATTTTGTATTTTATTCTCTGGTGCCGTAACATTCATCGTAGGAATATTAGAATTAATATATTGATTTTTATATACATCCATATAATTTAAAAGTTTTATAGGTAACTCTCCCAAAACTTTTTTCTTATCTACTCCTGCTCCTGTTATTTCTGCTATTTCTCCAAGTTTTTTCCATTCAACTTTTTCATTCTTTAGTAATTCATCTATTTTACTCATCTTCAAGCTCCTTTACAATTTCGTTTATTGAGCTTCTTAATTCGTCTATTTTCTTTACTGTTTCTTCAATTTCTTTGTTTAGAACTTTTATGTCGATTACTTCTCTTGTATCTTCTTTTTCCACATATGTAGAAACAGATAAGTTATAGTCATTTTCTTCGATTTCAGTTCTATCTACATATCTTGAAAAATATTCTTTGTCTGTTCTGTTTCTAAATTCTTCTACTATTGCACTTATATTTTTTTCTTCCAAGATATTGTTATTAGTTTCTTTTTTAAATTCTTTACTTGCATCAATAAAAAGCACCTTGTTTTCTGTTTTGTTTTTAGCCATAACTAAGACACAAGTTGCTATTGATGTTCCAAAAAATAAATTTTCAGGTAATTGTATTACACAGTCTATAAAGTTATTATCTATTAAATATTTACGTATTGTTCTTTCTGCTCCTTTTCTATAGAAAATTCCCGGAAAGCATACTATTGCAGCTCTACCATTACTTGAAAGATAGCTTAGTGAGTGCATAATAAAAGCATAGTCTGCATAAGATTTCGGTGCTAATTTTCCAGCAGGAGCAAAACGAACATCATTAATCAAAGTAGGGTCTGCATCTCCTATCCATTTAATTGAATATGGCGGATTTGAAACAATTGCATCAAAAGGCTTTTCGTCATTATGTAGCGGATTAAGTAATGTGTCCCCTCTTTTGATAGAAAAGGCATTGTAATTTACATTGTGAAGAAACATATTCATACGAGCCAAGTTAAAGTTAGTCATATTAATTTCTTGACCAAAAAATCCCTCATCTATGATATGTTCATCAAATTGCTTTTTCATTTGTAAAAGTAAACTTCCGCTTCCACAAGTTGGGTCATACACTTTGTTTATCTTTTCTTTTCCATCCATTACAATTCTTGCTAAAAGTTTTGATACGGTTTGTGGAGTAAAAAATTCCCCACCGGATTTTCCAGCATTACTTGCATAGTTAGAAATTAGATATTCATAAGCATCCCCAAAAGTATCAATATGATTATCTTTAAAATCTCCAAAATTAATTTGAGCTATTCCTGTTAAGATATCTCTTAGTCTCTTATTCTTTTCTGCAACAGTTCCACCAAGTCTATTGCTTGTTGTGTCAATATCATCGAAAAGTCCTTTTATGTCGTCCTCAGATTCTGAGCCGATAGCACTTTTTTCAATGTCAGAAAAAATATTAGCAAGTTCAGTATTTAAGTTTTCATTATCTTTTGCTTTTGCTACTACATTTTGAAAAAGCTGACTAGGTAAAATGAAAAATCCCTTTTCTTCTATTGTTCCACTTTTAAAATCTCTTTTTGCTTCATCATCTGAAATTTCTGCATATTTAAAATCAGGGTCTCCTGCTAAATGTTCATTTTCATCAAAATAATCTCTTAAGTTTTCAGAAATAAATCTGTAAAATAAAATTCCCAATATATATTGTTTAAAATCCCAGCCATCTACGGCTCCACGAACATCATCTGCAATAGCCCATATTTTTCTATGAAGCTCTGCTCTCTGTGCAGTTTCATTATTTTCTTTTGAAAAATCCGACATTTTCTCTCCCTCTCTTTATTTTTAAATTATTTATTTTACTGCAATTTTATAAAATTAATTCATAAACCAACAAATCCTCGCTACTTATTAGCTTAAAATTGTTATTTGTTGCGATTTTTTGTGTTGCTAATTGTTTTTTATCACATTCGATAATGAGTGAATGGATATTTTTATTTTTTGCATAGTTAATGAGTGATTTTGTTATTTCGTTTGCTATGCCACATCACCAATAGTCTTGACTTAAAATAAAGCCAATTTCGTAACTGTCTTTGTCGTATTCGTGAAAAATAATATGTCCTATTAATTTTTTGTTTTCTTTATATTCCAAAGCAAAAACTCGTGGAGGATAAGACAGAGCATTTTTGTTTAAAAATTCTTTTGTGTTTTCCAAAGTGAAAGGTGCTTCAATGTACTCCATCACTTTAGGGTTACTTAATATCAAATATAGGTCATCTACATCTGATTGTTTAAATTGTCTTATCCTACACCTTTTTGTTTCTATATTAAAAAAATATTCCAAGATTATCACTCCTGATTATTTCTATTCAACATCTTTTAATGATTCTATCATTGGAACTTTGCTAAGCATTATTTTTACTACGAAGTAAACTATAAATGTGAAAAATAGTGTTACTAGTGCTGAGTAAATGTAGCTTATAAGTTTTACTTTGTTGAAAAATCTGATTGAGTCCATAGCAAGTTGTTCCATTATATTTATGTGCAGACTGTGACCTACAAAGATTCCGAGCCCTATTCCTATTATTGTTAGTATTACAGTTTCTTTGTAGATGTAGTTGTCAATTTCTAAAGGATAAAATCCTAAAACTTTAAGTGTTGCAATTTCTCTTTTTCTTTCTGAGATGTTTATATTACTTAAGTTGTATAAAACTACGATTGACAAAAAGCCTGAGCATATTACGATTACTAAAATAATTGAGTTTATGCTGTAAGATGCGTCATCAATTATCCTTTTCAATGAGTGTATGTTTGTGCCTTTTACGGCAACTGGATCTTTTTCTAATTCATTTATTACTTTTTCGATATTATTCTTGCTTCCATCATTTAAAATTAGTAGCTTTGTATTTTTTATAGGTTTTCTGAAAAAAGTTTGTTCATAAGTTTTTTCGTTCATTATAAAGAAATTGCCAACATGATTTTCAAAGATTCCTGCAACGACTCCCTTATATTCTTTATTGTTATTTATAAAGGTTATTTCATCTCCAACGGAAAGTGAAAATTTTTCGGCTAATTTTCTATTTATATAAATTCCGTCATCTAATTTGTCAATTTTTTTGTCTCCATTATATAGTCCAAAGAACTTAGAAAACTCACTCAAATTGTCAGTTGTAAAGACACCTATTTTTTCATCAAAGCTCTTTTTGGATTTTATATTTACAGATACTAAAGATAAATCAATACTTTCTTTAATGTCCTTATTTGCTTTTATATCTTCATTAAATTTTTCCAAATCTTTTTCCAATGACATTGGATTGTAGATAACTGATGAATGATATTTTGTATATTTTGAGTATTGTAAATCGGAAACTCCGTCTAAGCTGTCTTTTATTCCAAATCCTAGCACTAAAAGTCCCATACAACCCATTACACCTATAATTGTCATTGTAAGTCTTAGTTTGTATCTAAAGACATTTCTTAGAGTTGCTTTTTGCAAAAATGAAAGTTCTTTCCAAATATAAGGTATTTTTTCAAGAAAAACAAAGTTTCCTGACTTTGGAGCCTTTGCTCTCATAAGTGATGAAATTTTTTCTTTTAAAGTTCTTATACATGTTACATAGGACACAAAAGCTGTGCAGAAAATTGCAATTAATATTCCTGCAATAATTATTTGTGGATAGTAATTGTCAAAAACTTTTGTAAATATAAAGGCTTTTAAGTAGGATCTGTAAACAAGTGGAGAAATCACTTTAAAACCTAGGATAGTTCCTATTATTCCTCCAATGATACTTGCTAAAAGTCCGTAGTAAAAGTATTGTTTTGCTATATCAATATTGCTATAACCAAGAGCTTTTAAAGTTCCTATTTGTATTCTATTTTCATCTACCATTCTAGTCATTGTTGTAAGTGATACCAAAAGGGCAATGAAATAGAAAAATAGTGAGAATACATTTGAAACACCATAGATTCCATTAGCTGCAAAATAAACTTTTGACATCATTGATGAAACAAATCCTTCTTCAATATTGTAATTTGGTTCTATCAATTTGGATAAGACTTCGTCACCGTCAGAAATTTTACTATTTGCATCAAGGACTTTTTCTTTAGCATCCTCTAAATCTCCCTTGCCTTTATTTAATTTTAAGTTGTTTTCTTCGACTTCTGATTTTTTTTGAACTAATTTTGCATAGTATTCATCAAATTTTAGTATTCCTTGTTTGGCTTGTTTTTCCAATTGGTACATTTGACTTTCTAAAGTCTTTATTTCTGAATTTAGTTTTTGTTCGGCTCCTGATAATTCTGTAAGTTTAGCAGAAATACTGGAAAGATTTGAATTAACTGAATCTAAATTCTTTTGAACTGTTTGTAAAGATGAATTCAATTCCGCTAATTTTTTATTTATTTCTTCTTTCTTTACCTTATATTCATTTTCCTCAATTAATTTTGATTGATAATTTTCTTCGAGCAATCTTAGTTCTTCATTTACTGTTTTTATTCCAGCATCAACTTGTGCTTTTGTTTTTTCTATATCTTCTTTACTTTTTATTAAAGTTTTATTTTTTTCAACTATTTCTGTCTTATTTTTATTTATTTCACTCTTTTTTGAATTCAAACTGTTTAGAGCAGTTGTCAATTTTTCTTTATTTTTAGTTATTTGAGTAATAAATTGATTTTTTTGGTAATTTAAATCTGCAAAAGCTCTTCTTAAGTCTTTTCGACCACTTTGAACTTTTTCAAGATTTTGTTGTAATTTTCTTTCACTTTCTTCAATGTCAAATTTATTTTTATTAACTTCTTCTTTACTATCATCTAAAGTTTCTCTCTTTTGAGAATAAATGACATTGTAAACTTCTCCAGCTCTACCTTTAAACAAATCTTGTAACTCTGTTTTTCTTTCGTTTGATAGCTTTTTGTATTCTTTACTATTTCTATTCAAGTCATTAAGGTCAGAAAAAGTAATTTTTGCATAAGAATAATAGCTAAAGTCAAAAGCATTTTTTGATATTATTGCCAAATATCCATTTTCAGTAGTCCCTGTTAGCAATGTAGCTAAAACTTCTGAACTTTTAATAAAGCCTTTTACTGTAAATTTATTTTGTTTTAATTTTTTTACTTCATCTTTAAAAATTCCAAATTTTTTGACATTTTTAAAGTCTATTTCATCTCCAATTTTATATTTATCTTTTAGTCTTTCATCCAACAAAATATCAGAGTCAGACTCGATGTCATTTCCTTCTATTACTTGAACAGTACTAATTTTTTCTGCCTTGCTTTCTATGGTAAGGTCAACTTCTCGTTCTTCGTCTTTAAGATTTATACTGTAACCATATTCTACATCTTTTAGATTTTTTAAATTGGAAATTATGTCCTCATCTTCTTTTTGCAAGCCAAAATTAGAATAAATTTTATAATCATATAAATTTCCTTCTTTTACACGTTCATCGACACTTCTTCTCATAATGTATGGAGTTATTTTAAGTCCAACAAAAACCATTACTCCAAGAGCAATCATAAAAACAATGGAAATAAATTTCGGAAATGTTCTAAAGATTGTTCTGTAAAAATTTTTAAACAATGATTTTTTCATACTACCACTCAATTTCCTTTATGTTCTTAGGACTATCATTTAATATCACTTTTTTTACAGTACTATCGTTAATTTCAATAACTCTGTCTGCCATTGGAGTAATTGCTTGATTGTGAGTTATTAAAATTACAGTTGTATTCGTACTTTTACATCTTTGGTGTAAAAGCTCTAAAATTCTCTTTCCAGTATGATAATCCAAAGCTCCTGTAGGTTCGTCGCATAAAAGCAGTTTAGGATTTTTACAAAGAGCTCTCGCTATTGCAACTCTTTGTTGTTCTCCCCCTGATAATTGACTTGGAAAATTTTTAAGTCTATGAGACAATTCAACAGATTCCAAAACTCCTGCCGGATTTAAACTTTCCTTTACGATTTGCCCTGCAAGTTCTACATTTTCCAAAACAGTTAAATTTGGAATTAGATTGTAAAACTGAAAAACAAAACCTACATCAAATCTTCTGTAATCATTAAGTTGTCTTTTATTAAATTTACAAATATCTTTTCCATCTATAAAGATTTCACCACTTGTTGCATCATCCATTCCACCTAATATATTAAGGATTGTAGATTTTCCAGCTCCTGAAGGACCTACGATAATACAAAATTCTCCGTGTTCTATTTCAAAAGAAACATCTCTATTTGCAACGATCTCTGAACTTTTTCCTTCATTATATTTTTTATAAACATTTTTAAATTCAACAAAAGCCATAATTCCTCCTATTTAATATATTTTTATATTCAAATATTAAAATTATACATAATTATCTAATTGTACTTTAGCACAAAAGCGAAAAAAAATCAAGGTCGCAAAATAGTATATTTTCAAATAAACTATCAAAATTTTATTTTTTATGATTTTAATTTTATACAATCTTAATATCGTTTGCAGAATTTTTGTTAAACTTAATAAAAAATATTTATTTTTCAATAGTTTATATTAATCTTTTTTATAAAAAAACACTTGTTTTATTTATTTCAAAATGGTATAATGAGAAAAAGAGTTTAAGGGGTGGTTTAAATGTTAAATTTTGTACTTGGTCCATCAGGATCTGGAAAAACTAAATGGTTGATAGATAAAGCAAATGAAGAAGTGAGAAAGGGAAATGGAAATATAATTTTTATTGACACAGATGATTCTCATATTTTCAGCTTAGACCACAGTGTTAGATTGACAAATGCTAAGGAATACGGCATTGAAAATCTTGATAAATTATTCGGATTTATCTTCGGAATTGTTTCAAGAGACTACGATGTAGAAAAAATTTATATCGACGGTATATATTCAATAATTGAAATGAATGGCGATATGCTTTGCAAATTTAAAAAGGATGTCGAAACATTTTGCGAAAAGCACAATCTTGAAGTTTTCATGGGAATTAATATTCCTAAAGAAGAACTTTGCGAAGGAGCTCAAGCAACTTGTGTCGAACTAAAGTTAGACTAAATTTAAAAAGCATCGTTAAGGTGCTTTTTTTGTGATATGAATATTCCAACAAAACAACTTGAAACTTTTTTCAAAAAGAGAAATGATTTGATTTTAGAACTTTCGATAAGAAAAATTGATAAAATATCTTTTTTGGAAAAAAATTATGAATTGATACAAAATTTAAATATGAAACCACTTTTAAATATATCTTCGCTGGAAGAAGGAATGTATAATTATCAATATTACAATATTTTAGCAAAATTTTTTAAACAAAAATCAATTTTGTATTCAAATAATAAAAAAAAGCAAAAAAAATATAATGAAAATCTTATGAAATCTAATAATTATTATGCGGAAAAAGATAAATTTCTTTTAAAGATGATTGACTTCTTAGATGAAAAAACTACAGAAGCGTATTTTATAGATATGAATTCAAAAAGACTTAACAATTCTCTTTTTGAAATTGTCGTTAAAGATGTTGAATTTGCAATTTTTCATTCAATGAATGTTGAAATTCTACAGAAGTTAAAAGAAAAGAATATATTTATTGATGAGATTAGAATTTCAAAGATTAATGACTATGTTAATACAAATATTTAAAAGGTTGTGTAGCGCTACACAACCTTGTTTTTTATATTAAACATTTCTGAAAACTTTATCAATAACTTCTTTTAGTGTTTTAGATTTTTCGACTTTTAATGTTTTTAAATTTTTAATATCCACAACTTCATTTGAAATATAGACCTTTTTGTATCCCATTCTGTCAAGTTCCATTAGTCTTTCGCTTAAATTAGGAACTTTTTTAAGTTCTCCGGTAAGTCCAACCTCTGCGATAAATACATTATCTCTTGGAACTGATTTATTTAAAATTGAAGATGCAACGGAAATAATTACAGCTAGATTAACAGATTGCTCTGAAATTTTAAGTCCTCCCGTAGTCTTTAAAATTACATTTTTATTGTATAAATTAAATCCGGCTCTTTCTTCTAAAATAGAAAGCAATGTATTTAATTGATCTTTTTTAAGGCTATCTCCAATTCTCGCGGGATAACTTGTAAAAGATTGAGAAACTAGACTTTCAACTTCAACAACTAACATTCTGCTTCCCTCTTTTACAACAGATAGTACACTTCCACAAATATCTTTTTCTCTTTGAGTTACAAAAAATTCTGATGGATTTTTAATTTCTAAAAGTCCATACTCTTCCATTTTAAAAAGTCCGATTTCTCCAGTTCTTCCAAATCTGTTTTTTGTACTTGTAAGAGTTCTTAAACTTTCGTCAGACTCTCCCTCTAAAAGCAAAACAGAATCCACCATATGTTCCAAAGTCCTAAGTCCTGCCATTTCATCTTGCTTTGTCATATGACAAACTATAAAAATTGCTCTTGGCCTTTTAGGATTTTTTGCAACTCTAACTAATTCGTTTATACATTCAACAGTCTGTGTTGGAGAACCAGCCCTTGACGGAATTGAACTTAACATAACAGTTTGAATACTATCTAAAATCACAATTTCTGCATCAACCTCTTCGATAGAATTCAAAGCCTCATCCATACTTTGTGTAGATTGTATCCAAATATTTTCTGGAATTTCTTTTACAATTCTATTTGCTCTTGACTTTATCTGAGATGAGCTTTCCTCTGCAGAAATATAGATAGTTTTTACATTTTTACTTGCAAAGTCAAGTGCAAGTTGTAAAAGCAATGTACTTTTACCACAACCAGGTCTTGCAGTTAAAATATTAACACTGTCTCTTACAATTCCACCACCTAAAACACGATTTAACTCATCAATTCCAGTTATAAATCTATCATTTTCATTTACATTTACATTTTTTAGCTTTTCAACTTTCCCCTTTGCAACAATTTTGTCAGTTGAACTCTTCACGTCGGAAACTTCAATCTCTTCTATAGTTCCCCAACTACCACAAAAACTACATTTTCCTTGCCAGCCCAATGACTCTTTCTTGCAATTAGAACATATATATTTTTTCTTTGTTTTCATTTTAATCACCAACTATATTTTAATGTAAAAAATTTCAAAAAGCAATAGGCAAAATTTGAATAATTTTTGCAAGTTAAATTATTAATTGAATTATTTGCTTGTATTGACTTTTAGAAATCTTTGTAGTATATTAACAACGAATGAATAATTTTATTATAAAGGAGAGAAAAAAATGGATGTTTACGAAAAAGCATTGTTACTTCACGAACAATGGCAAGGAAAATTATCAACAGAATTAAAAGCAAAATTGGAAAATGCTGAGGATTTAACTTATGCATATACTCCAGGTGTTGCAAGACCTTGTATGGAAATAAGCAAAGACCCTTCTTTAGCTTATAAATATACAAGTAAAGCTAATACTATTGCTGTTATTTCAGACGGAACTGCTGTTTTAGGTCTTGGGGATATAGGTCCTGAAGCTGCAATGCCTGTTATGGAAGGAAAATGCTGTTTATTTAAAAAATTCGGCGGAGTTAATGCTGTTCCTATAGTTTTAGATACAAAAGATCCAAAGGAAATTATTTCAATTGTAAAAGCTCTTGCTCCTACATTTGGTGGAATTAATCTTGAAGATATTTCTTCTCCAAGATGTGTTGAAATTGAAAGAACATTAATAGATGAACTTGACATTCCAGTATTCCACGATGACCAACATGGTACTGCAATAGTTGTTACAGCTGCATTAATCAATGCATTAAAATTAGTTAAAAAAGAAGCTAAGGATATTAAAGTTGTTGTTTCAGGAGCTGGCGCTGCTGGATATTCAATCATAAAATTAATTATGATGTTAGGTGTTGAAAATGTAATTGCATTCGACTCAAAAGGCGCAATTAATAAAAAACATTCAGAAAATTATAATTTTGTAAAGAAAGAATTAGCTGAAATTACAAATAAAGAACAAAAAGATATGACTATGAAAGAAGCATTTGTTGGTGCTGACGTATTCATTGGTGTAAGTCAAAAAGATTTAGTTACTAAAGAAATGGTCGCTTCAATGAATAAAGATGCGATTGTATTTGCAATGGCAAATCCTCAACCTGAAATTCTTTATGCAGATGCAAAAGAAGCTGGAGCTAGAATTGCTGCAACAGGAAGATCCGATATGCCTAACCAAATTAACAATGTAGTTGCTTTCCCTGGAATTTTCAAAGGTGCTTTAGAAGCAAAGGCTAAGAAAATTACTGATGAAATGAAATTAGCTGCATCATACGGACTTGCAAGTATGATTCCTGATGACAAAATTAGAGAAGATTATATTATTGTTTCAGCTTTTGAAGAAAATGTAGCTGATACAGTTGCGAAAGCAGTTGCAGAAAAAGTTAAATAGTAGATATTTAAAATAAATCCTCAACAATGTTGGGGATTTTTGGTTATATTTTTTGGATGTATCTTCGATACATTCACTTTTGTTTTCAACAAAAGTGTGAGATCTCTCGACTACACTCGAGATGACGTATAAGGAATAATACTTCGTTTAATAGCTTAACGTAAACAGTAAATAATCTTAAAAAATAAAAAATTTCCAAAAAAATAAAAAGTTTTACGTCATAACAACTAGTAAAGTAATGCCCCCAACACCTCATCTTGAGCGGAGTGTAACGGAGTCGAAAGATCTCCTAAAGCTTCTTTAGGATGAAATTCTTCTAACTTATATATCTTCGATACATTTATTTTTGCTTTTCAAGCAAAAGTATGAGATTTCTCCATTTCGCTTCGCTACAGTCGAAATGACGTATAAGTAATAATACTTCGTTTAATAGCTTAACGCAAACAGTAAATGATCTACAAAAAATATTTTAGTTAGATAAAAAATAAATGGATTGTCGTTTATCGACAATCCATTTTTCTAGCTTAAATATTTAAAAACAGTTCCCAGAACTGCACACATTCCTTTGTAAAATAAACTTTCTTCAACATCGAATTTACTATGATGATGAGGATATATTTTATCTCCATCATAAATTTTCGGATTTGAAAGCATAAAGTAAGTTCCTTTTGCTCTTTGTAGGAAATAAGCAACATCTTCTCCACCCATGCTCGGATTTTTTATAATTTCAACTGAATCCTCTCCTAAAACTTCTTTTGTATTTTCTATAAAAAATTCAGTAAATTTTTCATCATTCATAACTACAGGATACATAAAGTGATAAATTGTTTCAGCTTCACAATTGTAGGCTTTTGCGATTCCATCTGCAATTTCTTCAATTCGCTTTGCGATAAATTCTCTTACTTTTTCGTCTAAAGTTCTAACTGTTCCTTTGATGTAAACAGATTCAGGAATTACATTATGAGCAGTTCCTCCTCTAATTATTCCAATAGTCAAAACTGCATTTGAAATAGGATTTATTTCTCTTGAAATTATCTTTTGAAGTCCAAGAACAATTTCTGATGAAACTACAATTGGATCAGCAGAAAGATGAGGTGTTGCGGCATGTGAGGATTTTCCTTTTACATTTATTTCAAAAATATCTGCTGATGCCATTATAGCTCCTGCTTTTACTCCTATCTTTCCATATTCAATAGGAATCAAACAACCTTCATGGAGTCCAATTACTGCATCGACTTTTGGATTTTCCATACAGCCTTCTTCAATCATAGGTAAAGCTCCTCCCGGTGTTTCCTCTCCAGGTTGGAAAAATATTTTTACAGTTCCCTTAAGTTTATCTCTATTTTCATTTAATATCATACAAGCTCCAAGTGCCATTGCAGTATGTCCATCATGTCCGCAAGCATGCATATTTCCATTTGTAGATGCAAAAGGAAGTCCGGTTTCTTCAACGACAGGAAGTGCATCGCTGTCAGCTCTTATTGCAATACATTTACCTTTTTGTTCTCCGTCGATTTGAACCACAATTGCATTCCCATTTAATAGTTTTTTATAATTTACTCCTATTTCATCTAAAACTTTTGAAATATATTCCATAGTTTTTGGAAGTTCCAATTCTAGCTCTGGAATTTGATGTAAATCTCGTCTAATCTTTATAACTTTTTCTTCTTTTTCTTTTACTAATTTTAAAATATCCATAAAAACCTCCTTGTTTTTAATAGAATAATATAGAAATATAATACCACTTTTTGCAATAAAAAAAAATAGGGTTCCCCCCTATTTAATTTAAGCAATAACTTCTTTTTCAAATTTTTCTTCGTCTTTATTAACAGACTCAACTAACTCTTCTCCCAATATTTTTTTAAGAGAAGGAGCAAGCAATTTTCTTGTGAATTGAATAAAAGGTCCTGCAAAGAATGTTATTATCAAAGTTCCAATTCCGACAACTCCACCCATCAAATATCCTATAATAACAAGCACAAGATCAGAAATAACCCTTACAGTTCTATAGGAAAATTTTGTCTTATCACTTATTAATTCAGAAATTCCGTCAGTTGCACCAACTCCTAAATCTGTAAAAATATAAATTGTAACACCATTAGCTATAATAAATGTTCCAATGAAACAAATTATAATTCTGTAAATCATTTCTAAATCTTGTAAATTAAGCCAACCAAAAAGAACATTCATAGCTTCAACTGTATAACCTATTACAAAAATAGCTAAAATTGATGATATATTTATATATTTTCTATCAATAAGAAATATTGCACTTAAAAATACTATATTAAAAATTACTGCACAATTTCCATAACTTAGTCCTAATTGTTTAGACATTCCAAGGTCAACTGTGCTTGCAGGGTCAACTCCCAAATTTACTTTAATTGTAAAAAATACACCTATCCCCAAAATAATCATTCCGATTATTGACATGGCAATTCTAATAAATAATTTATCTTTCTTCATTTTTTCTCTCTCCTACCCGATTATTTTATAAAAAATAGAAATAGTTGTCAATGTTTAAAAATGGATTTATAAAGGACTTTGTTAATTTTTATAAATATTAGATTTTTACAGTTTAAAAAACTTGTTTTTTAATATCTCTTTTTTATTTATGATAATAAATTGTTTTTATGATATAATATATATATATATAGTACATTAATTAAAATATTAGAGGTGCAATTTTGAAACAAGCTATTTATAGAGAGTTTAGGCCAAAAGATTTTACAAGAGTTGTTGGTCAAGCTCATATTGTTGAAATTTTAAAAAATCAAATAAGAACTGGAAATTTAGGACATGCCTATCTTTTTTCAGGGATAAGAGGAACAGGAAAGACAAGTTGTGCTAAAATTTTCGCTCGTGCGGTAAATTGCTTAAATCCTATTGATGGGAATCCTTGCAACGAATGCGAAAATTGTAAAATGATTTTAGAAGACAAGGCTCTTGAAGTTGTGGAGATGGATGCTGCAAGTAACAGACGTATTGACGATATAAGGGAATTAAAGGAAAAAGTAATCTATCCCCCACAAATTGTAAAATACAAAGTTTATATAATCGATGAAGCCCATATGATTACAAATGAAGGCTTTAATGCTCTTTTAAAGATTTTAGAAGAACCCCCTAAGCATTTAATTTTCATTCTTGCGACAACAGAAATTGACAAACTTCCTGATACAATTATTTCAAGATGTCAAAGGTTTGAATTTAAAAGGATTAATAATTCAGACATTGTTGAAAATATAAACTATGTTTTAAATAATCTAAATGTAGAGATAGAAGAAGATGGAATTAATTTAATTTCTGAGCTTTCTTCAGGTGCAATGAGAGATGCTTTAAGTCTTTTGGATCAGGTTGTTGCAACCGGAAAAGAAAAAATTACTATTGATGATATTAATGAATGTTTAGGACTTGTGAACTTAAATATGTTGTTTGAGCTTTCAAAGTCAATTTTAAATTCATCTAAAAACGAAACTATTGAAACTTTTAGAAATTTGGTAAAAAATGGAAAGACTCCACATAATATAATCATTGATTTAATCAAACATTTTAGAAATATAATTTTAGTAAAGAGTATAAAAAAAGAGCTTACAACTTTAAATGATGTTGAGTATAAGAGATATTTAGAACATTCAAATAAATTTGAAATGGATGAACTTATTTTCATTTTAGAAAATCTTTTAGATGTTGAAGATAAGATGAAAAAAAGTGATATGCAAAATGCTCTAGCTGAACTTTTAATTATAAAAATCTGTTCATTTAAGAAAGAAAAATCTGAAATTGAAAAGAGACTTGAAACCCTTGAAACAATTATTAAAAGTGGAAATGTAAAAGTTGATTTAGTAGAAAGAGAAGATATTTCAAATGAAGTAGCAGAAAACAATATTGAATCTGTTCAAAATACGGAAATTATAGAAGATATAGAAAATACGGAAATTATAGAAGATATAGAAAATACTGAAAATACAGAAAATACAGATGATATAAAAAATATCGAAGAAACAGAACAAGAAGAAAATATAGAAGATGTTGAACAACCTATAGAAGAAAATAATGAGATTCACGAAAAAATTGAATTAACTTCTTTTAAGGATGTTTTAAAAGAAACTATTTTCAGAAAAACTGTTTCTAAACTCTTTGATGAAAGCGTTAAAGAGATTTACTATTTTCCAAAAGAAAATTTCTTACATATTGATTGTAAAGAATATTTATTTAAGTTTGGAAGTTATAAATTAGATGAAAATAATTGTTTTGTTTTAAAAGAAACAGCTGTTTTGAATGAATTTTTTACAAAGGTTAATATGCCTGTTCAAAACTCATTGACAATTTATGCAAATTTTATTGGTTAGAATGTTGATTTTTAAGCTATCGTAGTATTAAGAACGGAGGTATCTTATGAAAAGACTATTTAAAGTTATTTTATTGCTTTTTGTTTCTATTTCACTTACTTCTTGTTTAAGAACTGAGAAGCCATTTCCAGAAAATAGAGAACAACTTGCATTTAACATCGACAAGACAGATTCCATAAACAAATTAAATTTAGAGATTTTTACTAAGCTATTAGAATCTAATGAGGGGAAAAATTTTGTTTTATCTCCCCTTTCAATTCAGAGATGTTTGGATTTGATTTCTTTTTGCACGGAGGATAGAGAAAATTTAGAGTTCTTAAAGAATTATGATGATGCTCATCTTCAAAACTTAAAATTAAAAAATTCTAATTTAGCAAATTTAATTTTAATAAATACTAAAATTTTTACTGGAGATACAAAAAATTTAAACTATGATAATATTAAAACTGTTAAAAACGGAAAAGATGCTACTAAAGTATATCAAGATTTTCAAAAAAAGAATTTGAAAGAAGTTCTAGATAAAGAAGAATTCAAGAACGACTTCATTATATTTTTTATTGATGCTGTGAATTATGATGCAAAGTGGGATAAAAAGTTCGATGAAAAAAATACAAAAATGAAGGAATTCACAAAATTAGATGATTCTGTAATTAACGTCAATACAATGTATAATCAATTTAAGGATAGTTTAGCCATATCAGATAATGAAAAAGAAGCTTTTGTACTAAGTGCAAACGAATCAAAAGTTTATTTTATTAAGCCTAAAACTAAAAATTATTTTTCTTCTAAAAAATTGATGGAATGTATAAAGGCTTTTAATGATAATAGCGAAAAAGCTGATGTAAACTTCTTCTTGCCAAAGATAGAAACAAAATCAGAAGTTGATTTTAAATCATTATTTTCTGAGCTTGGGCTTGAGAAGATGTTAAACGGTTATAAATTAGAAAAATTATTAAAAAATGTTGGAGTTAAAGTAACAGATGCAAAGCAAAATTCAATTCTAAAGATTGATGAGAATGGTGCAAAAGCTAAGGCTGTTACAAAAATAACTAATAAGGCCACAGCTATTCCTAGTAAAAAAGAGATAACTATAAAGATGGATAGTCCTTTTTATATTATCATAGTAGACCATGATGAAAAAAGTAAATCAAATCTAATAACTTTTTCAGCCTTTATAACAGATCCAAGTAATTAAAAATTTTATCGGTTAGAATGTTGATTTTTAAGTTATCGTAGTATTAAGAACGGAGGTATGCTATGAAAAAACTATTAAAAACAATTTTTTTAATGTTCATTTTAGTATCTTTAGTATCTTGCAATAAGACGGAGAAATTATTTCCAGAAAACAGAGACAAACTGGTATTTGATGCATCACAGGCAAAGCAGATAAATAAAGTAAATATGGATATTTTTACAGCTTTATTAAAAAACAAAAAAACTGATGATAATTTAGTTTTATCCCCTCTTTCTATCCAAAGATGTTTGGATTTAATTTCTCTTTGTACTGATGATAGAGAAAATTTACAACTTTTTAAATTTTATGACGAAGCTCACCTTCAAAATTTAAAATTTAAAAACACAAAGTTGGCGAATTTAATTTTGATAAACTTACAAAATATCAAAGGCGAAACGAAAAATATTAATTATGGCAATATTAAAACAGTTAAATCAGCAGAAGAAGGAACTAAAGTTTATCAAAAATTTCAAAAATCCAACTTAGATGAAGTTTTGGATAAGGAAAAAATATCTGATGATGTTGTAGCAAGTTTTATCGACACAATTAATTACGAGGTAAAATGGAAACAACCATTTGATGAAAAAAAGACTGAAAAAAGAGATTTTACAAAATCTGACGGTGCAAAAATACAAGTTGATACAATGTATAATCATTTTGAAAATGTAACAGCTATATCTAATGATGTAATGGAAATATTTTCTATTAGGTCAAATGATTCAAATATTTATTTTATAAAGCCTAAAGAAGAACAAAATTTTTCTGCAGAACAATTATATAATCTTATAAATACTTTTAAAGAAAGTAAGGAAAGATATGATGTAAATTTCTATTTGCCAAAGATAGATATTAAATCACAGGTTGATTTTATGAATCTATTTCCAAAGATTGGACTTGGAAAATTATTAAATGAATTCAAAATAGAAAGATTATTGCCAGATATGAATGTTAAGGTTAGTAAGGCTAAACAAACTTCTACACTAAAAATGGATGAAAAAGGTGCAAAAGCTAAAGCAGTAACAAAAGTAGATGTTAAAGAAACAAGTATGCCAGTAAAAAATAAAAATATTGATATTAAAATGGATAGACCTTTCTATATATTCATTGAAGATTATGATGAAAATAGTAAGACTGAATTGATAACTTTTTCTGCTTATATTGTAGATCCAAGTAAAAAATAAATATAATTCAAAGTCGGTTAAAGGCAGTATCGGATTTCTTATTCGATATTGCTTTTTTTATATCTAAATTTGTTGAATTTACTTTATCTTGTTATTGTAAATTATTGATTTCTACTCAAAAAAATGCTATTATAAAGTATAATTTTTAAAGTTTTATGTTATTTGATTAACAAAAAAATTTCAATAACAATGTAAAACTAGTTTAGAATAATTAAGTTATTTTTAGGAGGTAGTTTATGGCTAAAGGTGGTTTCCCTAAATACGGTGGCGGTATGAATATGGGTAATATGATGAAACAAATGCAAAAAATGCAAAGAGAACTTGAAAACACTCAAAAAATGTTAGATGAAGAAGAAGTTTCTGCTACTTCAGGTGGTGGAGCAGTTGAAGTAACTGTCAATGGAAAAAAAGAAGTTTTAAGCATTAAACTTGATCCTGAAGTTGTTGATCCAGATGACATTGAAATGTTACAAGATTTAATTATGACAGCTATAAATGAAGCTAATAGAAAAGCTCAAGAAAAACACGATTCAGAAATCAATAAAATAACAGGCGGAATTAATATTCCAGGATTATAAAAATGAACAATTATACTAAATCTATAGATGAAGTTATTCATTATTTGTCAAAACTTCCAACTATCGGAAGAAAATCCGCAACTAAAATGGCTTTAAAGATTTTAGAAATGGATGATGATTACACAATTGAATTTGCAAAAAGTCTTATAAATATGAAAAAGAATACTCATCATTGTAAAATTTGTGGAAATTTAACAGAAGATGAAATCTGTAGTATTTGTGCTGATGAAAAAAGAGATAAGTCAATTATTACTGTTGTAGAAGATATGCAAGGCGTTATTAGTTTGGAAAAAACTAAGGCTTATAAAGGAACTTATCATATTTTAAATGGTCTTGTTACTCCAAGAGAGGGCATAACTTTGGATGACTTAAATGTAAATTCACTTTTAGATAGAATTGAAAAAGATAATGTAAAAGAAGTTATTTTCGCTATTAGTCAAACAATTGACGGCGAATTGACTGAGCTTTATATTGTCGATTTGCTAAAGAAATTCAAAAATCTTAAAATTTCAAAAATTGCAAATGGAATTCCGATAGGTAGAAGTGTAGATAATTATGATGAATTAACATTTTTAAAGGCATTAGAAGATAGAAGAGAGATAGAATATTAGGTTTCTAATGTTTATGGGGGAAAATATGAAATCGACAAATAATAACTTTTTATCAGGAGTTCGTCATTCAATTCCTATATGGATAGGTTATATTCCGTCAGCGATAACTTTTGGTATTCTTTGCAATACTAATTCGCTAGGTTTATTGCATGCTTTCTTAAGTTCTTTTGTTTTATATTCAGGAGCTGCTCAATTTATGTTGGTAGGTTTTTTAACATCAAGTGTTCCTCTTTTTGGAATTGCAGTTTCCGTTTTTTTATTGAATACAAGACTTTTCCTTATGTCTGCTACACTTGGAGCGACTGTAGATAAGGTAAATCACAAAGCATTCCCTATCGTAGGATGGTTATTAACAGATGAAAGTTTTTCTATACTTTCATTTAATAAAGAAAAAGTAAATACAC
This sequence comes from Parvimonas micra, assembly GCF_037482165.1. Lineage (NCBI taxonomy): Bacteria > Bacillati > Bacillota > Tissierellia > Tissierellales > Peptoniphilaceae > Parvimonas > Parvimonas micra. The sequence goes on along the minus strand of NZ_CP148048.1, from coordinate 155,067 downwards.
CTTTTACACTTGGAGTACAAATTCCTCCATATTTTATCTGGGGAATTTTCACGATAGTAGGTTACTTTTTGGGAGACTTTTTACCACAGAATATAAAAGTGGCTTTTAGTGTTGGTCTCCTTGGACTTTTCGTAGCACTTCTTGTTCCAAATGTAAAGAAACATCTAGTAACAGTAAGAGTTGTCATTGTAACAGCAATAATATATGCTATTATCTATTATACAAAATTATTTCCACTTGGCTGGGATATAGTTTTTTCAATAATACTTTCTTCAATAGTAGGTATATTCTTAATCGGCGATGAAACTTTAGAAGATGAAGAAGAAATAAAAGAATAAGGAGAGAATAATAAGAAATTATGGATAAATATTACTATTATATAGTTGGTACATTAATTGCCGCTGCTGTAACTATAATTCCAAAAGTTCTTCCATTATTCTTTCTTAAGGGAAAAACTTTTAATAAAAAATTAATGACTTTCTTTAAAATTGTACCTTATACTTCAATGTCTGTACTAATTTTAAGAGAAGTCTTAGTTGCAGAATCAGCTAATAAATTAATGTATGTAGTTACAATTGGGGTTGCTTCAGTAGTTTCATATATAACTAGAAATATGGTACTGACTGTATTTGCATCAATACTTACAACATTTCTTTATATGAATTTATTTATTTAAAAAAACAAGGAGCTCAAAGCTCCTTTTTTCATGCAAAAAAAGATACTGATTTAATCAGTATCTTTTGTAAATTATTCTTGTTCTATCTTATCAGTTAATCTTTCCATTTCGTCAATTAGACTTCCAATATACTCTATTGTATTAAGAAGTGGCTTATCTGTTGTAATGTCAACATCTGCCATTTTTGCAAGATTAACTGGATTTTTGCTTCCTCCAGCTTTAAGTACTTCAATCCATTGTTTTGCCTTTGAATTATCTTTTAAAATATTTAGACACATTTGTGTTCCGATTGTTAAACCAGCGCTGTAAGTGTATGAATAAAGTCCCATGTAGTAATGAGGTTGTCTCATCCATGTTCTTTCAACTCCATCTACAAGTTCAACATCTTCACCAAAGAATTTTTCCATAGTTTCTTTGAAAATAGTATTTAAAGTTTCGGCATCAACAGCTCCACCTTTATCTATAATTTTATAAACTTCCCTTTGATAATATGCTTCTAAGAAATGTGTTACGAAATTATGATAATATGTTTTTGAAATGATTTCAGAAAGAATCCATCTTCTTTCTCTATCAGTCTTTGCTTTTTCAAGAAGATAATGAGCCATAATCAATTCATTTGTTGTTGAAGGTGCTTCTACAAAATAAGTTGAACAATCAACATTTAAAATATTTTGATTTTGGTGGCAAAGTGAGAAATGACCACCATGTCCAAGTTCATGAGCAATAGTAAGAATGTCAGACATATTTCCTGACCAAGTTAAAAGTACATAAGGATGCACTTTGTATGGACTTGCACAGAAAGCCCCTGATGCTTTTCCTTCATTATCCACATAGTCAATATATCTATTATCAAAAGCTCTTTCCAAATATGCTTTATAATCATTTCCTAAAACAGACAAACCTTCTATAACCATATTTTTACATTCATCAACACTATAAACTTTTTGGAATTCAGAATCTAAAGGCATTTTCATATCTGAAAAAGTCATCTTATCTAATTTATTTACTCTCTTTAGAAGTCTTGCATATTTTCTAATATGTGGTGCAAGTTTTTCCATAATAACATCACATTGTCTATTATACATATCCATTGTAACTTCTTGTGAAGACAAAAGATAATCAAAAACACTGTCGTATTTTCTAACTTTAGACATTGCCTTGTCTTGTTGAACATTGCTATAATATGCACTTGCAAATGTATTTTCATATTTTGCTAAAGTCTTGTAGAATTTCTTAAAAGCATCTCTTCTAAATTCAGTATTTGAATCAACTTCAAAACTTCCTTCAAAAACATTGTAAGTCATTGGAGTTTTTACACCATTTACTTCAACATCTTCAAAAGATAAGTCTTGCATTTTAGATTGTTGATAAACTCTATAAGGAGTTTCAAAACTTCCTGACAAAGCTGAAAGTGTACTTTCAACTTCTTTTGATAAAGTATGATCTTTTCTGTCTAAAAGTTTTTCTAAAAATCTTCTATTTTCAGAATTTTCTTTCATAGCCTTTTCTATAATTCTCTTGTCGTTTGCTAAAATTTCAGTTTCTACAAAGCTAAGTTTGGCATAAACTGGAGCAATAGTATTTTCAAAATCAACCATTCTTTCAAATTGTTCTTTTCCACCTAAATCTGTTTCATAGTCCAAACTTGCATAATTTGCAGTTAAATCAAACAATACATAAATAGGTTTTAAATCTTCCAAACAACTATTAATAGTACAATAACAGTCAAGTTTCCCCTCATAAATCTTTACAAGTTCATCTGTTTTATCTACTATTTCTTTAAGGGCTTTTTTATAATCTTCTTCTGTTTTAAAAAGATCAGTCAAATCCCAAGTTAAACTTTTATCTACTTCATTTCTTTTCATATCATACCTCCAAAAATGTTTTCTTCCACAATATCTATTCTACCATATTTAAAAAGTTTTTTCATTAGTTTATTATAAAATATTTAATAATATTTAACAAAAAATCGAGATTAAAATATAAATAATAATCTCGATTTTAATAGAAATTTTCGCTTTATCAATAACAAACAGCGATAATCCTATAATAATCCAATCCAAAATAATCCTTTGATTTTTCCAAACCTTTTTTTGCTTCTTCAAAATTTTCATTTAACCATTTATCTACATCTTCGTTTTTAGAAAGCATATCATAGAATTTTGCTTCATCAACTTCAGAATGAACACTTTGGTAACATCTTGTAATCTTTAAATTACCTTCTTTATCTTTAGTAACAGTAAATTCTAAAACTAAAGAATTACCACTAATTTCATCAGATTTAGAATAAGCAAATTCAGTTATAACCTGCAAATTAAAGTTAAAAGAATTTCCGTCTTGCTTCCACTTTTCAACATCTACAGGTTTTACCGTAACTTCATATCTATAGTAATAATTATTAAATTCTTTACTCTTTAAATTATTATACTTAATTTTATAATTCATAAGTTTTAGGACATCCTTTGAAAAATAGAGCTCTAAATTATTTTTTTCACCCAAATCTCTATTGTTATAAAATTTTGCAATGGCATCAGAAGCAAAATCTACTTCTTTTGACAATGCCTTGTCTTTATCCTGAATTTCATCTTGAACATCTTTAGCTATGGATTTATTTGTACTAAAAGACCATAATACCAATATGGAGAAAAAGCTAAATATTATAATTCTTTTTATTTTCATAAAAATCCTCCTACAATCAATCAAATACTAAAACATTCCATCCTAATTAAATTATACCATATAACATTTTCTATTTTCAAGTAATATTGAATTAAATTGATATGTTAAAAAATATAATAAATTTCTTTAAATTTAAGAATAATCACAAAAAATCTTTATAAAAAACCGTTTTTCCTATTGAGTTTTTTCTTAATTTCTTGTAAAATATGTTTAGACAAAATACGAAGTTTTGTATTTTTTTGTTATTTTAGTTTTTTTATTTTTAAGGAGAGAGAATGTAATGAACAAAAAGAATAGCATAGTTGATATGTTAACGTTTGGTTTTGCGCTTTTTGCAATGTTTTTTGGAGCAGGAAATTTGATTTTTCCCCCATATTTGGGAGTTCTTTCAGGTAGCTCTTGGTTTATCACATTTTTAGGTTTTACAGTTACTGCTGTTGGTCTTGCTCTTGTAGCTTTAATGGCCGTTACATATTATGAATGTGATATAATGAGATTTTTTAGTCCAATTGGAAAGAAACCTGCTTTAGTTTTAAGTTTTATGGTTATTATGTGTGTTGGGCCACTTCTTGTAATTCCAAGAACAGGTGCGACTGCATATGAAATGGGAATTAAGCCAATATTAGGTTTCCATAATATCTTTACAATATCTATAGTAGCAATTATTTTTTATGCTTTAACTTACTTTTTAACAGTAAGACCGTCAAAGGTTGTTGATATTATTGGAAAATTTTTAACTCCTTTTTTAATTCTTGCACTTGTTGTAATTATCGTTAAGGGAATTATTTCCCCACTTGGTGTTCCAGCAGAAACTGCTAAAATAGATAGTGTATTAGGAAAAGGATTAATTGACGGCTATCAAACAATGGACTGTTTCGTATCTTTAGCAGTAGGATCAGTTTTATTATTAACATTAAAAAATAAAGGTTATAACGAACCTAAACAACAGGTTAAGATGTTATTTAAATCAGGGATTATTGCTTGTACTACTTTAGGATTAATTTATGGTGGACTTACATATTTAGGAGCAACTGTTTCTGCAGAATATGGACTTAATATTGAGCAATCACAAATTATCGTAAATGTAACACAAAATCTTTTAGGAAATGCAGGAAAAGTTGCATTAGGTTTGGCTTCATTCCTTGCTTGTCTGACAACAGCAATCGGGCTTACTTCTGCATCTGGAGAATATTTAGTAAATATTACAAAAGGAAAAGTAAAGTATTCTACTTTTGTACTTTGTATTTGCATTTTTGGTGCAGTAACAGCTATAATTGGAGTTAACGGAATTGTAAAAATAGGTGCTCCAATACTTGCTGTAGTATATCCGCCAACAATTGTTTTAATTATACTTGCATTTTTTAAAGATAGAATTAAAAATGATTTAATCTTTAAACTACCTACATTTACAGCTGTTACAATTAGTTTTATTCAAGTGTTTTATGAACAAACAGGACTTTTTAAATTTATAACTATTTTGCCATTGAGCAATGTAGGTTTTAACTGGATAATTCCAAGTTTTATAGCATTTGTAATAGCATTATTTCTTAAAAAGAAATAATAAAAAAATAGTAATTTAAGACAAAAGGTGATATTATATTATAATATCACCTTTTTTTACAAACAAAAAAGCACGATAATTCGTGCTTTGTTTTGTTAAATTAATCTTGAGTAGAATTCTACTACTAATGAGTCTTGAATTTCAATTGGAACTTCGTCTCTTTCAGGCATTCTTGTTAAAGTTGCTTTTAATCCTTCTTTCTTTTCGATGTAAGGAACAACTCCTAAGAATGTAGATTCAAAGTTTTCTTTGAACATTTCAACTTTTTGTGATTTTTCTCTTAAAGTGATTTCATCTCCAACTTGTACTGCGTATGAAGGTATATCAACTTTCTTTCCATTAACAAGCATATGTCCATGAACTACCATTTGTCTTGCTTGTCTAATTGAAGAAGCAAAACCCATTCTGTAAACAAGGTTATCTAATCTTGTTTCTAACATCATAACAAGAGCATCCCCTGTTATACGTTCTTTTTGTCTAAGTGCCTTTTCTACATAAGTTCTGAATTGTTTTTCCATAACTCCATAGTAAGCTCTTAATCTTTGTTTTTCAAGTAATTGTAAACCATATTCTGTTAATTTTTTGTCGTTTCTTGCAAGACCTTTACCCATTCTTTTGTTAGCTTTTGGGTGTCCGCATACATTTAAGCCTAGTCTTCTTGATTGTTTAAATCTAGGTCCCATCATTTTTGCCATATTTTCATACTCCCCATAAATTATTTGCCGCGATAATTTATAGCCACGTTTAGATTATACAACTTTTTTTATCTTTTGTAAATAGCTTTTTTATGTTTTTTTCAATATTTTTTAAATAAAAGCTCCCCCATTTACATTTAAAACATGTCCTGTTATATAAGAAGCTTCTTTTGAAATTAAAAATTTTACAGCATTTGCAATTTCTTCTGGCTTAGCAAGTCTTTGTAGAGGAAATTCTGAGCAGTACTCGTCAATGCTCTCATTTGGTAAATCTTTCAACATATCAGTATCCACTCCTCCCGGCGCAACTGTATTTACAGTTATTCCAGAATATCCAAGTTCCTTTGCAAGAGCCTTATTCATAGAAATAATCGCCCCTTTTGTAGCTGAATAATGAGCCTCAAGTGATCCTCCTGTAACTCCCCATATTGAACTAATTCCGATTATTTTCCCATATTTATTATTTATCATTGAAGGAATAGCTCTCTTTATGCAACGATATGAACCATGAACATTTACATTAAAAATATCTTCCCATTCCTCTTCTGTAATATCTTGAAAAAATCTTACACTAGCAATTCCAGCATTATTTATTAGAATATCAACATTTCCGAATACTTTTTCTATTTCATTAAACATATTTTCAACTTCATTAGTTTTTCTTATATCAGCTCTTATCATCAAGACATTTGGATTATATGTTTTTATCTCTTCAAAAACTTTTTTTGCCTCTGTTTCATTTTCTTTATAATTTATAACTATATTATAATTTTCTTTTGCCAAAGTCTTTGCAATCGCAGAGCCAATTCCCCTTGATGAGCCAGTTATAAGTACAGTATCTCTTTTCATAATATCTCCTTTTAAAATAAATACTAATTAAGTATACCACAAAAAAATATAAAACGAAAATTTTAAGGTTCAGTTTAGTTATTTAATGGTAAAATATGGTATAATATAAGTAACATTATATTTACATTTTATGTAATTATAAAAAATGTTAGGGAGGTATTGGTATGAAATTACAATTTATAGGTAAAAACATTGAAATTACAGATGCTTTAAAAGAAATTACTGCAAAGAAGTTCGAGAAATTGGATAAATTTTTCTCTAAGGATATCGAAGGTAAAGTTACTTACAGTGCAGTTAAAAATGATAAAATTTTTGAAGCTACAATTTATTTACCAAACAGTACAATACTTAGAGCAGAAGAAAGTACAAATGATATGTATACTTCAATAGATATAGTTTTAGATAATCTTGAAAGACAAATCAGAAAAAACAAAACAAAGTTACAAAAGAAATATCAAGCATTAGAAACTATAAGATTTGAAAAAATAGCTGAACCTTTGGAAGAAGAAGAATCAAAGATTGTAAGAGTTAAAAACTTTGATGTAGCTACAATGTCTGAAGAAGAAGCCATTTTACAAATAGAACTTTTAAATCATGACTTTTTCATTTTCAAAAACGCAAAAGATTCAAAAACAAATGTTCTTTATAAGAGAAAAGATGGAAATTATGGTTTAATAATAGCTGATTAAGTAATAAAATAATATTTTAAATGAAAATCGCAGACGAAAGGTCTGCGATTTTTTTGTGGAATTTTCATTCTTAAAAAGTATTTTTCAATACAGAACTTTTTGATATTCTAGGGACTTTAGGAGATTTCTCCACTACACTCAGCAAAGCTTCGTTTCGGTCGAAATGACGTGTTGGGATCATTGCTATACTAGTTGCTATGACGTAAAACTTTTTATTTCCTTGGCAATTTTTTAATTTTTAAGATTATTTACATTTAACGTCAAGCTATTAAACGAAGCATTATTCCTTATACGTCATCTTGAGCAGAGTGTAACGGAGTCGAAAGATCTCACACTTTTGTTGAAAACAAAAGTGAATGTATCAAAGATACATTGAAATTCACTTAAAGCTTCTTTAAGGATGAATTTTACTTTTTCCTCTCTGACATATATTTCTTCACCTCTTCAGAAGTTAATTTTCTAACCTCTGTATTTTCATATTCACGGTATTCATCAACTATAAAAGCAGGTTTCATAGTTTCACAAGTTTTTCCCTTATTTCTTTTTAAATATGTCTTTAAACTTTCTTCCCCTTCAAAAATCTTATAAGAAAGTCTTCCATTTTCACTTTTTATCTCATAAATTCCACAAGGTTTTTTCATTGTGTAATCTGCAGTTCGCAAATATAATTTTGCAATCTCTAAAGACTTAAAAGGGAAATTCCAACGTTGCAAATCTCTTACGGGATCGTGATCAATACAAATACACCTTCCACAAGTACCACAAATATACTGAATATGGTTCTCCAAACAATCTATAGGATTTAATAGCGGAGTAATCCTACTTTCATTTACATAACATTCTTTACACATAAAAACACATCCTTTCATTTATAAAAATCATAGTTTAATAAAAGTTAAATTATGATTATTTTTAATTTTGATATTAAAAAAGTCAACAATTCTCAGTTGTTGACCTTTTTCACCTAGTTTTTATTCAATATTTTTTCTAAAGAGTCTAAATCTTGTTCTTTAGTAATATACATATCTTCATCTTCTGCATTATATTTAACTATAGAATAATCTTTATATTTGTATATTAATGTACTTCCATCTTTTGATAATTCACTTGTACATTTATTATCTTTCTTATCTTGTTCAATTTTTTCAATAAACTTATCCTCATCTAAAATTCCATTTGAAATGGCATCTTTTAAAGAATATTCTTTTTCATCTACTTTTACAGTAAAATTCATTCCAACTGTATAGATATCAAAAGACATTTTATCATTTTTTTCTGCAACTTTTTTCACATCATTATTTCCTAAGTTTTTAACAACGAAGTTCAATCCTTTTTCATCTTTCTTTTCTTCAGTTGGTTTTTCTTCTTTTTCCTTTTCTTCTTTCTCTTCTTCCTTATTCTTTTCGTCTTCTTCTTTAATGTTCTCTTTAACTTGTTTTTCTTTAACAGTTACTTGATTATTTTCTTTTGGTTTTTCTTCAGTTTGTTCCTTTGATTTACAAGAAACAAGAGCTCCGCAAAAACAAATTATTAAAGCAGTAATCAGAAATCTTTTTTTCATAGATTTTCCCTCCTTTATAATGTTAACTCAGTTTACCAAATATAACAAAAAAAGTCAAATAGAGCTAATCTATTTAACTTTTTATATAAATATTTAAGTTATATTAACGGATAATATAATATAAAATTAAAATTACACCAAGTACTATTCTATAATATCCGAAAACTTTGAAGTCATGTTTTTTAATATATCTCATCAACATTTTGATTGCCATAACGGAAACTACAAATGCTACAAACATCCCAAGTATTAAGATAAAAAATTGGAAAAAGCTAAAAGCAAAGCCAAATTTTCTAAGTTTTAATAAACTTGCTCCAAACATAACAGGAATTGACATAAAGAATGAAAATTCTGCAGCTAAGCTTCTTGAAAGTCCAAGGATTAATGCTCCAATAATTGTAGCTCCTGATCTTGAAGTTCCAGGAATTAAACTTAAAACTTGAAAACATCCTACATAAAAAGCTAATGAATAGCTTAAATCTTCAAATCTTTTTATATTTTGTTTCTTAAATTTCGGATTGTTTTCAACAACTATAAATAAAATACCGTATAAGACTAAAGTAAATGCAACTGTTGGGAAATTATAAAAATATTTTTCCAAAGTTTTATCAAAAAGCACTCCCAAAACTCCTGCAGGAATGACCCCTACAATAACCTTTAACCACATATTAATTGTATCTTTTTGTTGCTCCTTAGTTTTCTTTTTAGAAAAAGGATTCAACTTATTAAAATACATAATTACAACCGCAAGAATCGCTCCAAGCTGAATAACAACTAAAAACATCTCTTTAAATTCAGCTGATTGATTTAATTGTAAAAATTCATCGACCAAAATCATATGACCAGTACTACTTACAGGCAACCATTCAGTAATTCCTTCAACAATACCTAAAATAATAACTTTGATTATGTCTAATAACCACATAATAACTCTCCTTAATATTAAATATATAGTCAAAGTTTACCACATTTTGATAAATTTGAAAAGGGGTGTAAATATTTTATTTACTAAAAGGGTATTTAAAGAAAAGATACTTATTAAAAAGGAGTGATTATATGAGTAAAAAAGTAATAGCAATAAATATGAGTCCAAGAAAAAATTGGAATACAGCAAAATTACTAAAATCTGCAGTAGAGGGTGCAAAATCTGTAGGTGCAGAAGTTGAATATATTGATTTATATGATTTAAAATTTACTGGTTGTAGGAGTTGTATGCTATGCAAAAGAAAAAATGTAGAAAAATGTAAATGCTACTGGAAAGACGACTTATCTCCAATAATTGATAAAATTTTTAACTCTGATACTCTTTTTATAGGAACTCCAATTTATTTAGGAAGACCTACAAGTCACTATTTTGCACTTATGGAAAGATTACATTTTTGCTCACTTTCATACGACGACTATAGCAATTATTTTACTAAAAAAGTAAATGTAGCTTTTTTTGTAACTATGAATGCAACCTTACATTTTTATGAAAAAATGTATAAAGAAAAGTTTGAAAATTATGCTAAAGAATGGAATTCGCTTAATGGAAAAGTAATATTATATCCTAGTTATAATACACTTCAAGTAAAGGATTACGATAGATATGATATGACAAGTTTTGATAAAGAAAAAAAGAAAAAATCTAATCTAGAAAACTTTCCAATAGACTTACATAACGCTCTTAATATTGGAAAAGAGCTGAGCTTATAAAATTTATTTTACAAAATAAGGTTGAAGATAAAAACTCTTCAGCTTTTTTTATAAAAAATTGTAGTTAATAAAAATAAAATATTAATATTTAAAAAACATTAAAAAATATATACTTTTTATTAAATTTTAGGAGAAGAACCCTACAATTCCACGATGCTTCGCATCGGGTGGATTTCTAGAATCTTGTTGCTTCACAATAAAAAAAATTGGTATGAATAACCACACCAATTTTTACATTTATTTTATATCTCTTTTAAACTCAAGAGCTTTTGTAAAAGCTTTGTTTTTACATAAAATATAAAAAACAGGAACTCCTACTGCATAGATAACTAAAGCTTCAGAAAGAACTAGTTCTCCTAAAATGCCCCAAAAACCAACAGGATTTGGCATCAATAAATATATTTCCAATGCTATTGGAACCATACCAACAACTACAGGAACTAAACAAGCCAAATAAAAGTTTTTCATTTTAGTCATAATCAATGCAACCACAAATGTTGCCAAAGTCCCAACTACCATATCGACAATTCCTACTGTACTAGCAATATTTGCTAAAAAGCAACCTAATGTTACACCAATTGTGTATTCTGGGTTAAAAAACGGTAAAATTGCTAAAGTTTCTGAAAGTCTAAATTGTAAACTTCCATATCCCAATCCAAAAGATTCTGAAAGAATTGTCAATACAACATAAATAGCTGCAACCATTCCCTGTCTTGTAATTTTTTTTACGTTCATATTTCCTCCTTTTTGGAGTGCTTTGTTCAACAAAAAAAGGGCAAATGTGCCCCAGCACTTGATTTTTAAAGTGGGTGCCAAGCAAAACACTATTTTTCTAAATTTAATTTATATAAAAATTACCGTATAATTTTAACATAAAAATATTTTTTTTTCAATAACAATTAAACCCTGCCGTTTATTTTCAACAAAAAAAGTGGTGAAAACACCACTTTTTGTTTTTTACTTAGATAGTTGGTCAAATGCTTCTAAAGCCTTTGCTCCATAAACTGTTGAAGGTCCACCACCCATAAGAACAGCAACGGAAACTATTTCTGCTACTTCATCTCTTGAAACTTCCAAATTAATGATATTTCTTACATGAGCTTCAATACAGCCTTCGCAACGAACAGCTACTGCAATACCAAGAGCAATACATTCTTTTTCTTTTACAGTTAATGCTCCTTCTTTCATAACTTCTCCGAAAAGATTGCTAAAAGCTTTCATTTCATTAGGAATAGCAGCTCCTAAATTTTTTGAGTTTTCTACAACATTTTGTAATCCTTTTACATGATCCATTTTAAAAGACCTCCTTTTATTATTATATAATATTACATACCCATCTTTATTTAAGTATAATACTTATCAATTATAATAATTTTCTATGAATATTATTAAAAAATTTTATAAAAAAACGAAGAATTTTTAATTCTCCGTTTTAGTAATTTCTTTTTTAAAGTTTAAAATTTCTTTTTCTACAAATTCCATTGTTTTTGAATTTATTTTTTCATAAAAAGTTATTAATTCTTTAGCCTCAGGTGTTAGTGTTGATCCACCGCCGCCTTTTCCCCCAATTTTTCCTACAAGAAGTTTGCAGTTCAAATCTTTTTCGGAGCGAATTATCATTTTATAGGCTTTTGAGTAAGCCATTCTCATTTCTTTACATGCTCTGTTAATTGATTTATATTCATCAATCAATAAAAGCAATCGATATAATCCATTTCCAAATGAATAATCTTCATTATATAAAGTTATTTTGATATTAAAATTTCTTGGAAACTCCAACATAATTACAACTCCTAATCTTTATAAGCAAAGTAATAGCAAACAGCTACTATACTTCCCCCTATTATATTTCCTAATGTAACAGGAATTAAATCATATATAACTGCACCAGCACCTATGTCTGATATTATAAAAGAATATGAAAGATAAAACATATTTGCAACACTATGCTCAAATCCACAAATTAAAAACAATATAACAGAAATTGCACATGCACAGAATTTTGAAACTCCATCTTTACACGCATAGGACATCCAAACTCCTAAACAGACGAAAATATTACAACCTATTCCCTTAAATAAAAGAACTGTAAAACTTTCTGTAGTTTTTGCAAGAGTAATTTTATGTAAAAATGCAAGCATATCCGGTGTCATAACACTTGCAAAATAAACAACTAACGCTACAAAAACAGAACCGACAAAGTTAAATAGGTAAACAAATACCCAATTTCTAAACATTTTTGGAAATGTAATTCTCTTTCCCAATGCAGGAGCTACCATCAAAACATTCCCTGTAAATAAATCAGCACCAGCAACAACAACAGCAAAAAGTCCAAATGAGAAACAAACTCCTGAAATAAATTTTCCATAAGTTGGATTTAAACTTGCCATTCCTGTATTTACGACTACATAAGATAGTCCACTCAACGCAATAAATAACCCCGCTAAAAACGCTAAAATTAGCATTTTATTTAATTTATAATTTGCCTTTCCCTCTCCGATTTTATACAACGATTCTAATAATTCTGATTTCCCTATAACTCCCATAATGTCCTCCTATCTTTTTTAAAAAATAGAAATTTTTAAAAAGTTGGTTATAATAAAATTATTTTTTCTTAAAATAAGATTTAATTGTTTCTATGATATTCATAATCATATCTACTTTATCAACCACACTATCTACATTTTCTCTAATATCCATTGTAGTATCAACAACTTGTTCTGCAACAAATCTTGTAGATGTTGTAATATCATCTGTAATTTCTCTTACATTTTCAAGTGTCAAACTCACATTTTCTACACTATCAGTTATATCTTCTTTTGTATCGGCTAGAATTTCATCTGTCTTTTCAAGAATTTTGTTTGAATTTGCAATAGCTTTATCAGCATTTTCAACCAAACTTGGTAATTTTTCAGCACTTGCAACCAAACTTTCTTCGCTCTTTTCTAAAATTTTGTTGATTCTACTAAAAACTTTTATCAACTTAGTAAAGAAACAAATACAAGCTAGCAAACAAACTATAGCCACTAAATAAAGAATAACTCTTAAAGTTAAATCTAAATCAATTGTTACCATTTTTTCCTCACTATTCTTCTATTTCTTCTTTTATATCCATTTCTTCAACTTCTGGAGAAATTTCTGTCATATTTCTATTTGCGAAATCGTCATATTTTTCTCCAACAGCTTCTTTAACTTCTTTAGCTTTTTCAGCAACCACTTTAACTGCACTATTTACATTTTCGCTTACATATTCAACACCGTCTTTAGTCACTCTAACGATATCTTCTCTAGTTTCTTTACCTGATTTAGGAGCAAATAAGATTCCTACTCCTGCACCAACAGCAACTCCTGCAGCAATTTTTGCAGCACTAACTGCTTTTTCTTTTCTTATTTTTCTTCTAACTTCTCTTTCTCTTTCTAAACGTCTTTGTTCAATATACTTTGATAAGCTCATAAAAACCTCCTAATTATTTATTATTTTATTAAAAATGTCTTTTGGCTCCTGCCATTATATAAACCTTCGCATTTGAAGGTGGGCAAACTGTCTTAAATCTCACGGTTTCTCCACAATGGAGCTGCCATCAAAGTAAGAACTCCGTAATCCCTTATTAATTCTGTAGGCATAATCAGACAGGAACCTTAGACAATATTATTATAACACACTTTAGCTCAAAAAGGTAGTACTAAATAAAAATGTATAAAATTTTTATACAAAATTAATGATAGAATATTCACATATATTTAAGTTAAAAAAATTATAATTCAAATACTAGACAAAAAAAGACGATATTTCTATCGCCTAATTTTTTATTCATTATCAACTAACATCATTTTTTCTCTTTCATATCCAATTTTAACTCTATAATAGCCCTTTAATTTTTTATCTATTTCTTCGTCCATTGTATAAGCTACAAGATGTCCTGATGTTATACTCTCCAACTTTCCATTTGTAGCAATTATTATGATATCTTTTTTATCAATTTTTCTTAAAACATTTGCGCTTAGTTGTTGATTTCCACGACCAAAAACATAACCTTGACCCCCCATTGGAGTCACAACCAAAATAGCTCTTTCATCTCCGATTACTTCAAGTATGTCTTTTTCACTACAATCTTTTTTTACAAGTTTTTTATTTTTTATTATATCAACACCGAGTACAGTATATGGCAAGTCCAATTCTTTCATAATGTACATAGGAGTTGTTCCTGATCCAATTATATAAAAGATATCATCTTTCATATCATCAATTATATCGCATGCAATTGAAACTTGAGCATCACTATCTGATTGAGGAGTTTGTGATTTTTTGTTTTGTAAATACCTTTGATCATAAGGTACTTTTAAATAACCGTAAAGTCTAACTTCCACTCTATCATCTCTAAAGGCATCTTCGTCAATATCCACAACATCTTTTTCAATTACCGGAAGCTCAACTCCATTTATAACTTCAAAAAGCAAACTTCCAGCTTGTTCAGGAGTATTTCCATAAACAGGTGAATGGATTTTTACTCCTGCAGGAACTCCGATTACAGCTATTTTATCTTCGATAACAGAATAAACATCTCTAGCTGTTCCATCTCCACCGACAAAGAAAATCAATTCAATACCATTTTCTAAAAAGTATTTCAAAAGTTCTTTTGAATCTGTAACTGAAGATTTTTCAGCTGAATTATAGACAACTTCATAATTTAGTCCAAGCTCTTTACATTCTTCTTCACCCATTAGACCACTTGCAGTATAAATTTTAAACTTATCTTTTAATTCAACAACTTTAGCTAAAGCTTTCTTTGCCTTTTCAGGAGCTTCTTGAACAGCACCAAGCGAAATTGCTTTTTCTAAAATATCTGCTCCGTCAGTTCCTTTAAGTCCAACTCTACCACCCATTCCAGCAATGGGATTTACCAAAAGTCCAATTTTTTTCATAATGTCCTCCTCTATTTGAATACTAAATTGTTTTTGAATTAATATTTTATAAAAGTTTTATACCCTAATAATATCAAGTATAAAATAATAAATCAATATTTTTGAATAACGTTTCTATTTTTTTAATAAATAATTTTAGTGTATAGGATATATATCTTAAATTTTTTCATTAAGAAAATAATATAAAAAAATAAAAATTTTTTTGACAAATAGTCATCATTTTTTGATTATTTTAACTTTTGTAACATATTTTATGTAAAATTAAAAAAATTTTATAAAAATATTAAAAATTTTTTTGATTTTTTGAAAAACTTTTTAAAAAATTAATGTTTTTTATTTTTTTACTAATAGTTATAAGATTTCTTACCAATTATATTTCTGTAGATAAAGTTTTTTAATAAAATTATAAAAAACTTCTCTATTTTTTTATAATTTTTTTAATATTAAGGGTATATTTTTTATATATTACTAATCTATAAGTTAAAATAAAAACGTTTTTGTTTTCCTATTAATCTATTTTGTTAATTATATAAATAATTATTTTAGTTTGATAAAAAACTTTTTATGTTTTTGTAAAAAGACTATTGTATTTTTTATTTTTTTATACTATAATTACATTAAGGAAAAAGGGTTATCTTATGAGAGGTAATTGATTTCTATTAAAATTTAAGGAGGAATTTGATATGGCTGCACAAAAAACACCATTGTACGAAAAACACATTTCATATGGAGGAGAAGTTGTAGATTACGCAGGTTGGTTATTACCTGTTAAATATGAAGGATTGGCTGCTGAACATAATGCAGTAAGAAATAATGCTGGATTATTCGACGTTTCACATATGGGAGAAGTTACTGTTAAAGGAAAAGACGCTTTTGACTATGTTAATCATTTAATCACTAATGATTTGACAACTATTGGTGATGGACAAGTTATTTACTCTTTATTATGTAATGAAAACGGTGGAGTTGTTGATGATTTACTAGTTTACAGAAAAGGTAAAGATGATATGTATATTGTAGTTAATGCTGCAAATACTGACAAAGACTTTGCTTGGTTCTTAAAACAAAAAGGAAACTATGATGTAGAAATAAAAAATATTTCATCAGAAACTGCACAAATTGCATTACAAGGCCCTAAGGCTGAAAAAGTTTTACAAAAATTAGCTAAAAATGTTGATTTAGCAAATGATATAAAATTCTTTACTTTTAAAGAAAATGTTGAACTTGGAGATTGTGGAAAATTCTTAGTTTCTCGTACTGGTTATACAGGTGAAGACGGATTCGAAATTTATGGTTCAGCTGAAAATATGAATAAATTATGGGATGAAATTCTAAAAATTGGTAAAGAAGATGGAGTTATGCCTTGCGGTTTAGGTTGTAGAGATACTTTAAGATTCGAAGCTGCTCTTCCTCTTTACGGAAATGAAATGGATGATGTAATCACTCCGCTTGAAGCTGGACTTGGATATTTTGTAAAATTAAAACAAGAAGCTGATTTCATTGGTAAGGCTGCTTTAACTAAACTTAAAGAAGCTGGTGTTCCTAGAAAATTAATCGGTCTTGAATTGACTGGTAAAGGTATTGCAAGACATGGAGCAAAAGTATTTAAAGGTGATAAAGAAATCGGATTTGTTACAACTGGTTATATGTCACCTACATTAGGCAAAACTATTGCAAATGTAATTGTTGATGCTGATCAAGCTGAAGTAGGAAATGAAGTTCAAGTTGAAATTAGAAATAAAAAGGTTCCTGCTGTATTAATAAGCAAGAAATTTCTTAAAAAATAATTAAATTATTAGGAGGTAAATTCTATATGTATCCTTATATTTCTCTAACAGAACAAGATGTTAAAGATATGTTAGATAGCCTTGGTGTTAATTCTGTTGAAGATTTATTCTCAGATATTCCTGAAGAATTAAAATTAAAGAGAGAATTAAATATTCCAAAAGCAAAGAGTGAGTTGGAAGTATATAACTATCTAACTAAGTTAGCAAGTAAAAATGCATCTTCAAGTGAATATACAACATTTTTAGGTGCTGGAGCTTATGATCATTATATTCCTGCTGTTATTCCAACAATAATCAGTAGAAGTGAATTTTTAACTTCATACACTCCATATCAACCAGAAATCAGTCAAGGTACTTTACAATATATATTTGAATTCCAAACAATGATTTCTAATCTTACTGGTATGGAATATGCGAATGCATCACTTTATGATCAAGGAACAAGTTTAGCTGAAGCAGCAATTATGACTGCACATCATGCTAAGAAGAAAAAAGTTTTAGTTTCTGAAGCTATTGCACCTTGGTCAAGAGAAGTTTTAAAAACTTACCTTCATGCTCAACATATTGAAATGGAAGTTGTTAAAACTTGTAACGGTGTAACTTGTATTGATGATTTAAAAGCAAAATTAAATGATGAAGTTGGAGCTGTTTTAGTTCAAAATCCAAACTTCTTCGGTAATATTGAAGATGTAACTAAGGTTTCTGAACTAGCACATGAATATAAAAAATGTTACTCAGTAGTTTCTGTTGACCCTTCTTCTTTAGGAACTTTAAAGAAACCATCTGATTGTAATGTTGATGTAGTTGTTGGTGAAGCTCAATCACTAGGTATTCCTATTTCATATGGTGGACCATACTTAGGATTTATGGCTGTTAATAAAGAATTTTTAAGAAAGATTCCAGGAAGAATAGTTGGACAAACTGTTGACAGAGATGGAAAGAGATGTTGGGTTCTTACTCTATCAGCCAGAGAACAACATATTAAGAGAGATAAAGCTACTTCAAATATCTGTTCTAACCAAGGTATCAATGTTTTGACTGCAGCAATTTATATGGATCTTTTGGGTAAAGAAGGTCTTAAAGAACTTTCAAAACAATGTATAAAGAAATCTCATTATCTTTATAAGAAACTTTTAGAAACAGGTAAATTCGAAAAAGTTTTTGATGCACCTTTCTATAAAGAATTTGCATTAAAAGCTAAAAAACCGGTTTGTGAATTAAATAAGAAATTATTTGAAAATGGTATAATCGGCGGTTTCGATCTTGGAAAGTATTATCCTGAATTAGAAAATGTTATTATGTTTGCAGTTACTGAAAAACGTACTAAGGAAGAAATAGACAAACTATGTAAGGTATTGGAGGAAGCATAATATGAAATACGATAAATTAATATTTGAACTATCAAAACCTGGTAAAATTGGTCATAAATTACCAGAATTGGATGTTGAAGATGTATGTATTAAAGAGCTAATTCCTGCTGAACTATTAAATGATGGCGAAATTGATTTACCGGAAGTTTCTGAACCAGAAGTTGTTAGACATTTTGTAAATCTTTCAAATAAAAACTTTGGTGTTGATACAGGATTTTATCCACTAGGATCTTGTACAATGAAATACAATCCAAAAATCAACGAAGCTATGTGTGCTCTTCCAGGTTTTGCAACACTTCATCCAAATATTCCTGAATGTGGAGCTCAAGGTGCTTTGCAATTAATGTATGAACTTGGAGAAGCTTTAAATGAAACTTCAGGTATGGATGCTTGCACATTACAACCTGCTGCCGGAGCTCATGGTGAAATAACAGGTATTATGTTATTTAAAGCATATCATGAAAACAACAAAGATTTCCAAAGAGATAAGATTATAATTCCTGACTCAGCTCACGGAACTAACCCTGCAACAGCTACAATGGCAGGTTATAAAATT
This sequence comes from Parvimonas micra, assembly GCF_037482165.1. NCBI lineage: Bacteria > Bacillati > Bacillota > Tissierellia > Tissierellales > Peptoniphilaceae > Parvimonas > Parvimonas micra. Next base: position 136,026 of record NZ_CP148048.1, on the reverse strand, counting down.
ATCGAAATTAAATCTTGTGAAAGCGGATTAGTTGATATTGAAGCATTAAAAGCAGCTGTTGGCGATGATACTGCAGGACTTATGCTTACTAACCCTAATACATTAGGATTATTCGAAAAAGAAATTCAAGAAATTACAAAAATCGTACACGATGCTGGCGGTTTAGTATATTATGATGGAGCAAATGCCAATGCAATTTTAGGACATGTTAGACCTGGAGATATGGGATTTGATGCAATTCATTACAATCTTCATAAGACATTCTCTACTCCTCACGGTGGTGGAGGTCCTGGTGCAGGTTATGTTGGATGTAAAGATTTCTTAAAAGACTTCTTACCAGTTCCTATTGTAGTTAAAAATGGTGAAAAATACAGCTTATCTTATGATGTTCCAAAAACATTAGGTAAGATGAAAGATTTCTATGGACACTTTGGTGTATTAGTTAGAGCTTATGCTTATATCTTAGCTTTAGGCGCTGATGGACTTAAGAAATCAAGTGATTATGCAGTATTAAATTCTAATTACTTAGCAAATAAATTAAGAGGTTACTACAATCTTCCTGAAAATGTTAAGTTCAAACATGAATTTGTACTCGGTGGATTAAAGAATCCTAACGGATTAGTAACTCTTGACGTAGCTAAGAGATTGATGGATATGGGATATCATCCACCAACTGTATACTTCCCATTGATTGTTCATGAAGCAATGATGATTGAACCTACTGAAAGTGAATCAAAAGAAACTCTTGACGGATTTGCAGAATCTCTAATTAAGATTGCTAAAGAAGCTGAAACAAATCCTGAAATAGTTCATGCAGCACCTCATGATACAGAAATTAAACGTCCTGATGAAACATTAGCTGCAAAAGAATTAATCTTAAAATATACAAAATAGTATAAATTTTTAAAAAGCTGTTATGAAAGTAACAGCTTTTTTGTTACCTATTTTTAAACTGTTTTTTAGAAAATATTTTAATAAATAATCATTATCTAAAAAAATTAGGGTATAAATTAGTCAGAAAAATATAGGAGGTTTTTTATGAGTAAACTTTTAAGCCCTATGGAAATAGGTAGAAATAGATTTAAAAATAGAGTTGTTATGGCACCAATGTGTATGTTCCATTCAAAAACTGTAGATGGAGTTTTAACTAAAGAGCATTTTGATCACTATGTGGCAAGAGCTTTAGGCGGTGTTGCAGGAATAATTATAGAAGCAACTATGGTTAATCCTACTGGTGGAATTAGAAAAGTAGATTTAGGATTATACAATGAAATTCAAATGAAAGCTTTTAAAGAGCTTGTAGATAGAGTTCATAATTATGATTGCAAAATTGGAATTCAATTAAGTCATGCAGGAAGAAAAGCAGATGCTTCCTATGATGATATTGTAGCACCAAGTGCAATTCCATTTGCAGATGAAAAAGCACCAAGAGAATTGACTAAAGAAGAAATTATTTCTTTACAAGATGATTTTATAAATTCTGTAAAACTTGCAAAACAAGCGGGTTTTGACTTTGTAGAAATCCACTCTGCACATGGATATTTGATTAATCAATTTTTATCTCCCCTATCAAATCAAAGAAATGATGAATACGGTGGTAGTTTAGAAAAAAGATATAAATTTTTAGGAGATATTTTAAAAGCAATTAAAAATATTGACATAGATGTTCATATTAGAGTTTCTGCTAATGAATATGATGAAAAAGGTAATTCTTTAGAAGACATTATAAAGATTCTAAAACTTGCAAAAGAAGACGGAGTTGTTTTCAATAGTATTTCAAGTGGTGGAATTGTACCAAAAAGTCCACTAGTTTATCCGGGATACCAAGCGGAATTAAGTAGAGAAATAAAAAAAGCAGGCCTTACAGTTTCTGCTGTTGGTCTTTTAGAAGACTATGGATTATGTGAATATTTGCTTCAAAGTGATGCATGTGATATGATTTACCAAGGAAGAACATTACTTAAAAATCCAAACTGGGTTTATGGTGCTGGAGCATATTTTAATGAAGGAAAAGAAATAGATTATCCTCTATATTCATACTCTGCAATAAAATTTTAATAAAAAGGTAGCTTGTAATAAGCTACTTTTTTATATTGTGAAACAACAAGGTTCCCAGGTTCCCACCCGATGCAAAGCATCGTGGAAGGGTGGGGTTCTTATTACGAAGTAACAAGGTTCCCGGGTTCCCCACCCGATGCGAAGCATCGTGGAAGGGTGGGGTTCTTATTAATAATTGACCTTTTTCATAACTACAACTTAATAACCTTGTCATTTCCCCAACCATACCATGGGACATCATGTTCTAGGTAATCTCCATGTATTTTATTTTGAATTCTAATCATTATAAATGGTATTAATAACTTTATTATAAATATAATGATATAGATAAATAATTCTGTATAATTAATCATACCATTAAAATCTGTAAATGTTCTATAAAGAAACCATGTATTAACTAAAACATTAAATAGTGTTGCTAAAGTTGCAGACATAATATTTATTTCAACTTTTGAATTGTATTTTTTTATAAAATATAATGCTAATAAAGAAATATTGTAAACGACAATGGGCTTGTCATTTTTTCTGTAAATCACCAATGATTTTCTACTATAACTTGAACGGTCTTTAACACTTCCTAATGAACTAAACCAAACGTGACTCACAGAATTTATCTCTTCAAATGGAACAAATAAATCTATTTTTTTAAGATATATTCCTTCCTTACAAATATATAATTTCCAAGTAAAAAATTCAAAATACCATATAAGAACAATTGAAATAACGAAAAAACAAATATTTAAATATTCTACTTTTAACCCTTTAAAATCAAATGTAACTTTATTAACTCTATCTATTGAATTTATACTAGTTAAAAAAATAGCAAAAATAAACAAAATAAATCTATAATAAATACTATGAAATTTTATCTTTTTCATAACTCTCCTTATTACTTACAATTGAATTACTTTTGAGGAATTTTTGTTATATGCATTATCGTGAAATAAGTATTGTCCATGTATTTTATTTTCGTACATTACCATTATTAATGGTACTATTAAGCTCTTAATAGCATAAATACTAATAAAAATTAAAAATACTTTTATATCTATAAATTCCAATTTTCTATAAAAAATATAATAAAGTATTCCAAAATTAACTGCAACATTAAAAATAGTAGTCAATGTAGCAATAATAACATTGGTTTTAATGCTAGGTTTAAATATTTTTATTGTGTATAAAGCTAATAAAGAAATATTATAAATGCAAATAGGTTTATTATCTTTTCTGTAGATTACTAAAGATTTTCTATTATACAAATATTGTTTCCCGTTAGGTCTTATACTCAATTCATTAATCCAAACATGACTTATAGCATCAACATCTTCCCAAGGAATGAATAAATCTATTTTTCTTAAGTATATTCCTTCTTTACAGACATAAAATTTCCAACCAATAAAAGAAAAAATTAATGTAATAGCAATAAAAATTCCAATGAAAATATAATTTAATTTCAATAATTTTATATTAAAATTATAGAATTGTATTATTGCATTTTTATCAGCTATTATCATATTTATAATAAGAATTGCAAAAGTAAGTATAAATAATATAAATCTATAATAAATACTATGAAATTTTATCTTTTTCATATTATCTCCTATCTTTACTTATCAAAATTAATAGTATGAATTTTAATATTATACCTTTTAGTATCCTGTTTTAAGTTTCTTACCAATTCATCACTTGCTTTATCTCTACCGAAAAAAAAGGCTGTCCTCTTTCCATTTTTAAGTTCAATAGTTAGCATATATCTGCTTCCATTTAGTCTTACAGACCTAATTCTATCAACTTCAATTGATCTTATCTTTTTTAAAGGTATAACTCTATTTAAAAAATAGAAAGCATTGTGTATATAAAAATTTCCATTTGAAATATGATAAGGTCTAAAAACACTTCCTCCACTTCGAAGTGCTATTGAAATTCTACGAAATATTATAATCAAAAAAGCAATAAAAAGAAATATCATAGCATTTCTTGTAATACTATGTTGCCACATAGTTTCAAATCCTATCAAATAATATCTAAAAAAATCAGTCATAATAAAAGTCCCCTTAATTCTTTAATCTATACACTATTATACTATACACCCTAATTGTATTCAATATCTGCTATTAACTTATATCTTAAGTATAAAATATATAGCTTCTATTTTTGATAAAGGAAATTATTATATATTTTTAGTGTAAAATCAACTCAAATATTCAAGATAATTAATTGATTTTTTTTTAAAATTTTTAGACTTTTCATTAAAATTTACTAATTTAATTTGTCAAATTTTACAAAATAATACTATCTTTATGTCCCTATTTTTAATTATTAAAGTTGTATAATATTCTTAAGGAAAACATTATTATAGAAAATGTTTTTCAAAAAATTGAATAAGGAGGAATTTTTTATGGATTCATTAATTTCAGTATTGTCCAAGTTTGCAGACTGGCTTTGGGGACCACCACTTTTGATTTTGTTAGTGGGTGGCGGGATTTTTTTAACTATAAGGTTAGGATTTTTTCAAATTCGATATTTCCCTTATATAATGAAACAAACTTTCGGAAAAATGTTTAGTAAAAACAAATCCGGAGAAGGAACTGTTTCACCTTTCCAAGCAGCAACTGCAGCCCTTGCATCATCTATCGGTGCTGCAAATATAGTGGTTGTACCTTCAATTATTTTTATAGCAGGTCCAGGTTCTATACTTTGGATGTGGATTACTGCCATAGTAGGTCAAGCAACAAAATTTGGTGAAATTGTACTCGGTATTCTTTATAGACAAAAAAATGAAGAAGGCGAGTATGTTGGTGGAGCTTGTTACTACTTACAACATGGTATCGGTGGAAAAGCAGGGAAAATTTTAGGTTCACTTGTAGCATTTTTCTTTATGATTGAAATTTTACCTTCAATTACTGTTCAAACTCTTGCTGCAACAGGTCCTTTGGAACAATTAGGAGTTCATAGATATATTGCTATAGGACTTGTATTCCTTTTAGTAATATTGGTAGTTTATGGTGGAATTAAAAGAATTGGTCAAGTAACTGAAATGTTAGTTCCATTTATGGCATTAATTTACTTAATCTTCGGATTTATAGTTCTTGCTATTAATATAGATAAAGTTCCTGAAGCCTTTAAGATGATTTTTGTTGGTGCTTTTAATCCTAAAGCAATTGCTGGTGGTGCTGCAGGTTGGGCTGTAAAAAAAGCAATAACTAACGGAGTTGCACGTGGTGTTTACTCTAATGAATCAGGAATGGGTTCTGCACCTTATGCACATTCAACTGCTATTACAGATCATCCTGCAAGACAAGGTATGTGGGGAGTTTTTGAAGTATTTGTTGATACAATAATTGTTTGTACAATGTCTGCACTTATAGTTTTAACAACAGGAATATGGAAAAATCCTGAATACCAATCAATCGCTGTTGAAAGAGCATTTAATTCAATTTTTGGAAATATTGGTAGTATAGTTGTTTCAATTTCATTATTCTTATTTGTTCTTTCTACAATAATCGTAATAGTATTCTATGTAGAAAAACTTGCAGAATATCTATTTGGAACAAAAGTTGGTAAAATTATGAGATTTGTTGCAACTATTATGATAGTTGTAGCTGCTAAACTTTCATTTAAACATGCTGGAGTATTCCTAGACTTAACATTAGGCCTTGTAGTTATTCCTAATATGATAGGACTAATCTTTATGAGTGGAAAGATTAAAAAAGCTAAAGATGAATTTTTCCATACTGAAGGAGAATTTTACTTAAAAGATAAGGCAAGATAGCCTTCTATAAAATTTATTAAAAAAAAATCCGAGTTTTCATACTCGGATTTTTTCATTCTATAAAAATTTTCTACTTTTTATCAGGTGTTTTTACAATTATATAAAGTATAACTATAAGTGGAACAGCAATCCATATTATTGGAGTTGCATAGTATACAAAAGTTGTAACTGCTAATAAAACAGGTGCTTTTTCACGAAATTCAATTGAATCATAAGGCAATCCGGCTACAACACTCCATGCTCGTAAAAAAAGACAAAATATTGACCAAACTATAAATAAAAAAATATAACCTAAAGTTTTTAAAAAAGTAGATTTATTATTAGATTTAGTTCCCACTTCGTTATTTTGACTAGTTTTATCTTCTTCATTCTCTACTTTATTTTCATTTATAATATTTTCTGTAGACATTCTATCTCCTCCTTAAATAATAGTTTTAATTGGATTACATTGTTAGTAATGAAACAAAATTTTGAGTAGTTTTTTAATGCTCATATTAAATAAAACTCTAATTTAAATGACCTATAGTATAGCACTTTAGAAATATTATTACAAATATTTCTATAAAATATTATCATATTTTTGTAAAATGTTACAATTATGTATTAATATCAAAAAAATCCGAGCATATACTCGGATTTTTCATTAAATTGATTTATTTTATTATTGACCTTCAACAAATCTGTCAATATATTCTTGATAAGTCATAAGTCTATCTTCAAATACATTTTCTTCAATATGAATAATTCTATTTGCGATTGTATTCATAAATTCAGTATCATGACTTGCAAATAAAATATTTCCCTTAAATGCCTTAAGTCCGTTATTCAAACTGATTATACTTTCAAGATCCAAATGATTTGTTGGTTGATCAAGGATTAAAACATTAGAATTTTTAAGCATCATATATGATAACATCATTCTAACTTTTTCTCCCCCAGAAAGTTTTTGAGCAGGTTTTAATGCTTCATCTCCCGAGAACAACATTCTTCCCAAAAATCCTCTGATATAAATTTCAGATTGCTCTGTTGAATACTGTCTTAACCAGTCAATCAAATTATATGGAGTGTCTTTGAAAAATTCTGTATTGTCCTTTGGAAAATAAGATTTTGAAGTTGTAACTCCCCATTTAAAACTTCCGCTGTCAGCTTCCATCTCTCCTGCTAAAATTTTAAAAAGAGTTGTAATTGCAAGTTCATCTCCGATAAAACCAATTTTATCATTTTTATTTACCATAAATGAAACTTTGTCTAAAACTAATCTTCCCTCAACTGTCTTTGAAATTTCATTAACTTCTAAAATTTGATTTCCAACTTCTCTTTCCATTTCAAAACCAACAAAAGGATAACGTCTTGTTGAAGGTTGAATATCTTCAATTTGAATTTTATCAAGTAATTTCTTACGGCTTGTAGCTTGTTTTGACTTACTCTTATTTGCAGAGAATCTTGCGATAAAGTTTTGTAATTCTTTAATTTTATCTTCTTTTTTCTTGTTTTGGTCTTTTAACATCTGTGCTGCAAGTTGACTTGACTCATACCAGAAATCATAGTTACCAACAAAAATCTTAATCTTTTTAAAGTCAATATCTACCATATGAGTACAAATATTATTTAAAAAATATCTATCGTGGCTAACTACAATTACAGTTCCCTCATAGTCCATAAGGAAATTTTCAAGCCATAAAATACTCTTGATATCCAAGTCATTTGTAGGTTCGTCAAGGATTAAAATTTCAGGATTTCCAAAAAGCGCCTTTGCAAGTAAAACTTTAACTTTTTCCTTACCTGAAAGTTCACTCATCTTTTTCTCATGTAATTCAGTTCCAATACCGAGACCTTGTAAAAGAGAAGAAGCATTTGCCTCTGCGCTCCAGCCGTCCATATCGGCAAATTCCGCTTCAAGTTCAGAAGCTAAAATTCCATCTTCATCCGAAAAATCTTCCTTTGCATAAATGGCTTCTTTTTCTCTAATGATTTCCATTAAACGAGCATTTCCCATAATTACAACATCAATTACTTTTTCATCTTCAAACTTAAAGTGATCTTGTTCCAAAAAGCTCATACGAGTATTTGGCTTAATAGAAACACTTCCAGTATCAGGTTCAAGTCTTCCCTCTAAAATCTTAAGAAAAGTTGACTTTCCTGCTCCATTTGCACCAATTACTCCATAACAATTTCCCGGAGTAAAAGATAAATTTACATCATCAAAAAGTTTTTGCCCTTGAAAACTCAAACTTAAATCTATTACACTAATCATTTTCTCACCTCATAATAATATTACTTAATTCAATTAAACATAAGTTAGATTATACTATATTTTGTTTAAATAATCAACTAAAAAATGAGCCTTAAAGACCCATTTTTAAATAATAATATTTTTTTATTACATAAATGCTTCTGCTACAAATTTTAATATGAATAGTAAAGCTAAAATATATACTACCGGGGAAACTTCCTTTCCTCTACCTGAGATTAATTTTAATACAGCATAAGAAACTATACCAAAAACAATTCCATTTGCTATTGAATATGATAGAGGCATCATAATAATAGTTAAAAATGCAGGCAATGCTTCTGTATAATCCTCAAAATCAATTTTCTTTATTCCAGTAATCATAAATAATCCAACTACAATTAATGCAGAAGATGTTGCATAAGTAGGAATTACTGCAAAAATAGGTTGGAAAATCAAAGCCAATAAGAAAAGAATAGCTGTAACTATTGAAGTAAGTCCTGTCCTTCCGCCTTCTGCAACTCCCGCTGCACTTTCAACAAATGTAGTTACCGTTGAAGTTCCTAACATTGCTCCAGCAGTTGTTCCTATAGCATCTGCAAAAAGAGCTTGTCTTGCTTTTGGTAAATTTCCATCTTTGTCTAACATATCAGCTTTTGATGCAACCCCTACTAAAGTTCCTACTGTGTCGAATAAGTCAACAAATAAAAAAGCAAAAAGAGCTACAAACATTTCAGTTGATAAAACTTTGCTAAAATCAAATTTCATAAATATAGGAGCTATGCTTGATGGCTTACCTATAATTGCCTTTGGAAGTTCAGAAACTCCACAAATTATTGACACTGCTGTAGTGGCTAACATCCCAAATAGAATTGCACCTGGAACTTTTTTTACAAGTAAGAAAATAGTAAATAAAATACCAAAAATTGTAATTAATGAAGTAGTACTTGTAATTGTTCCTAAGTCAAGAGGTATTCCCTTTCCTTGTTTAACAAGTCCAGCTTGATACAATCCTAAAAATGCTATAAAAATACCAATTCCTGCGCTTACTGCTTGTTTAAGTGAATATGGCATAGCATTTACAATCATTTCTCTAACTTTTGTAAAAGTTAAAATTAAAAATACAATCCCCTCTAATAAAACAGCAGTTAAAGCAAATTGCCAACTGTATCCTTTACCAATTACTATAGTATAAGCAAAGTAAGCATTTAAGCCCATACCTGGAGCTAATGCAAAAGGATAATTTGCAAGTAGTGCCATTATAACTGTTCCTATGAATGATGCGATTGCTGTTGTTGTAAATACTGCTCCTTTATCCATTCCTGCCTCGGATAAAATTGTAGGATTTACAACTAATATGTACGCCATAGTCATAAATGTGGTAATACCTGCTAAAATCTCTGTTCTAACAGTTGTTTTGTGTTCCTTGAGTTTGAAAAAATTTTCAAAAAACGTGCTCATAATTCCTCCTAAAAAAATTTTTTTGCAAAAAACAAAAATAACTCTTAAAAAATAACAGCTAAAAAATAAACGCCCAAAAAGTAGGCTTCAAGCGAAACCTACCTTCTGGGCTTTTCTCCCTTAGGTGTAGTGCATAGCACCTGCACAGCTTGGACCTGCAAGAAAAATCTTCGGAACCCTATGTGCACTTTCTCTTTGAGTTATCAATATCACATCAATATAATAACAGCAAATAAATCTTTTGTCAATATCTATTTATTAGCTAATATTCTCAATTTAATTTTAAAAAAGGAATAATAATTCTTTATGATTTAATATTCCTTTATTAGTCTGATTAACAGGGATTTATTTTCGATATTCCTTTACTTTACGAGAATACTTATCTAACAATTTTCTCGAATATTTTTTTTCGTTTTTTGAATCTCTAACCTCTTTCCAAAGAATAGAAGCAACTTTTAACTTATTTGAATAGTCTAAACTAGATTCATCAGAGCAAAAATCTTTTAAAAATTGATTCCATTCACATACTGAATTATCATACTTTGCATAATCCGATTTTCCATAATACACATTTAGCATATCCTGAATTGTAAAATTCAAATCTTTGTCTTTTTTTACTTTTCTCCAAGATGTCGCCATATCAGCATTAAATTTAAATGGTGAAATTCCTGTTAAATTAGAAAAGTATTCTCTAAACTTTGCATTAAAGGAAAAACCACACTCAAGTAATGGCGTATCTAAAGTAATATTTTCCACTTTCTTCTTTTCTTTTTTTATTACAGTCTTTTTAATGATATTTCCTTTAAAATACTCCTCAATAGTACAATTAAGTTCTTGTTTTGTCCCTCTATATTCTAAACCTAGTAATTTACATATTTGAGAAAGTTCTTCACGATACCAATAATATTTACAAAATTCTTCAAACGTTTTAATTTCTTGAAACTCCGGTCTTTTTGTCAATGTTTTTCCTCCTTAAAAATCATCTTTATTCTCTCTTAGTTATTTTCATATATATTTTCTAAAAATTTATAGATATCAAGATAAACTTTATCTTTATCAATTTCATTTAAAACTTCATGACGCATTTGTGCATAAAGTTTTATTTTTATATTTTTTAATCTGACTTTTTTATATTTTCTATAGCCCTTTAAAACTCCTTTTCCATAACCACCAACAGGATCAGCTTTACCTGAAATAAACAAAATCGGTAATTTTTTATTTATTTTTTCAATATTATTTTTATTAGATGCTTCTTTTATTAAAGTCAACAAATCTAGAAAAAAAGTATTTGTACAAAGAAAACCACAATCTTTATCTAAAATATAGTTATCAACAACTTTTTCATCTCTTGTCAGCCAATCAAAATCTGTATTTTTATTTTTAATTCTAGAATTATATCCTTTAAAGCCCAGTCTATTTACAAATTCACTTTTTTTAGTTCCATTTTTTCTCGATAAAATTCTAGCTAATAACATTGCAAATCTGTGTTTCATTCCATATTGTTCAGTCGTTCCACAAATTATTGCTCCGTCAACCGAGTCAGAATATTTATTTAAAAAATTTCTAACTATAACTGAGCCCATACTATGTCCAAATATTACAACTTTTTTATTAGGAAATTGCCCTTTTATATATTTATTAAGGTCGTAAACATCTTCGACAAGTTTTATATTACCTTCCTTATCAGCAATATGACCTTTCTCTTCTTCGTCTTCACAAGTTTTTCCATGTCCTCTATTATCCATTCCAAAAACTCTGATTCCATGTTTTTCCAAGAACAGAGCAAAGTCTTTATACCTTCTTATATGTTCAGCCATTCCGTGACAAATTTGCAGAACTATTTTCGGATTTTTTAAATTTTCAGAAAAGTCGATGCAGCATAATTTTTTATTGTCAAGACTTGAATATATATAAAATTCTTTCATAAAACACCCCGTAATCACAATATATATTTATTTTACCACAAATTGCTAAATAAATATAGTTAAAAAAACTCATTTCTACAAATGTAAAAATGAGTTTAAAAATTAAAGTGATTCTGCATGATATGAACTTCTTACCAACGGACCTGAGTTTACTCTTAAAAAGCCCATGTCAAAAGCTATATCTCTATATCTATCAAATTGTTGAGGATGTACATATTCTTTAACAGCAATATGGAACTTTGTAGGTTGCAAATATTGTCCCACAGTTACCATATCGCATCCAACATCTCTGAGTGCTTTGAAAACTTCAACAACTTGTTCTTCAGTTTCTCCAAAGCCTACCATAAGTCCTGATTTTGTTTTAAGTCCACATTCCTTTGCATATCTTAATACCTCTAAACTTCTTTGGAAGTTTGCAGCAGGTCTAACTTTTGGATAAAATGCAGGAATTGTTTCAACGTTATGGTTTAACACATCAGGCTTTGTTTCATAGATTATATCCATTAATTCTTTTCTTCCTGACATATCTGGAATCAAAAGTTCTATAGTAGTTTCAGGATTGTACTTTCTACATTGTCTTACGACCTCAGCAAATTGATTTGCACCTTCATCAGGCAAATCATCTCTTGTTACTGATGTTACAACAGCATGTTTTAATCCTAAAATTTGAACAGCTTTAGCAAGATTTTCAGGTTCATTTAAATCAACGGGATCAGGTGCATGTCTTGTTACATTGCAAAAAGTACAGTTTCTTGTACAGTTTCTCCCTAAAATCATAAAAGTTGCAGTCCTTCTTGAATAACATTCCATCTTGTTAGGACAATTTGCTTCATGACAAACAGTATGTAAGTTTAAACCTTCAATCATACTTTCAACATCTGTTGTATTTTTATCTCCCTGAATTTTTAATTTTAACCATTCAGGCTTTCTCATTATTTCTGCTTTTTTTCTTAGCATATTACACCTCTTAAAATAATTTAATTATATCATCAATAAAAACTTTTTTATCCATTGACTTAATGTATCTATCAATTTCAATATCCTTAAGAGCTTCTTCAACAGCTTCTTTAGAACATTGAACTCCTTTTAATATACTACATAATTTATCTATACCCAATTCACTAAAGAAATCCCCTTCTATCGAAATGTCTTTGATTCTTCCATTTTCAACATCAATGCCTATTTCCACAACTCCACAAGAATACTTTTCAGCCTTTCTATTTTTCTTTAAAGAGCCATTTCCATAATTCCAATCTTTTGTTGCAAAAAGGGAATCTCTTATTTCATAGATTTTTTTCATCTCTTCTTCAGTTAAAATCGTAGTATCAGTTATATTATATTCTTTTTTTATGTATTCAATTGCTTTATCCATAAAGCTTTCGACATCCATATCAATCATATCACCAATAAATCCAACTCTAGATCTTACGGATTGAACAGCTTTTCCTTTAAATTTAATATCTCTTGATTTTAAAGAATTAGTTAGATTATATAAATTTGCCTTAAACAAAAAAGTTCCATGATGTAGGATTTTTTCTTTATTTTGATATTGGGCATTTCCACTTACCTTTGCCCCATCTATTTGAATGTCATTTCTTCCTGTGAATTCTGCATTAAGTCCCAAAGAATTTAAGAAATTAACAACGGGTTTTGCAAATTTTTTAAAAGATGAATCTACATCATCACCAGTTTTTTTGGTTATAAAACTATATTGCATATTTTCCGTATCGCAATATATTGCACCACCACCGGATAATCTTCTGATTACATCCATATTATTTGCATTTGTAAAATTTAAATTTACTTCTAAATCAATATTTTGATATCTCCCAATCAAAATACAAGGTCTATTTCTCCAAAGCATAAAAATATCTTCATCATAATTTTCCATTAGATAAAGCTCGATTGCGTGATTTAATGCAGGATCAAAATTTTTATTTTCAACAAAAATCATAATATTTCTCCATAAATTAATTTTAACTTAACTATATTTTACCACAAAATAAGTTATAAAAATAGTGCACAAAAAAAGAAAACCAAAATGATTTTCTTTAAATTTTTAATAACTTTCTTAAGTTTTGAACTATTACTATTGTAAAAAGCACTGCTATTCCAGTTAAAACCATTGTTCCACCAGGCTTTAACCCCTGATAAAAAGATATAACAATTCCAGCAATAGTAAATGCCATTCCAAATAGTACTGAGTAAATAACAGTTTGAAAATACGATTTTGAAATCCTTAATGCACATGCGACGGGAACTACCATAAGTGATGAAACCATCAAAACTCCAACAGTTCTTGAAGCTATTGAAATGGAAAGAGAAATCAAAAATGTAAAAATTATATTTACAGTTTGAACTTTAATTCCTGCAAGCCTTGCTCCGACTTCATCAAAAGAAACATATAAAAGTGCTTTGTATAAAACTATAAAGACTGTTATTACAATGAAAAATACCAATGTAACTAAAATAACTTCAAAATCACTAATTGCTACAATGCTCCCAAATAAAAAGCTGTTGAAATTAGCCGCTCCCTTTACAAAATCAGAAAGAACAGCTGCAAGCCCAATACCTAAACTCATCATTATTGCTGTTGATATATCCGAATTTTTCGGAAAATATCTTCTCATAATTTCAATAGAAAAACTTGCAATTGCACAGGAAATTATGGCAGTTATAATTGGATTTACTCTAAAAATAAGACCAATTGTAACACCAGCAAGAGAAACATGGGACAAGGCATCTCCAATCATAGAATTTCTCTTATTTACCATAACAACTCCAATGCAAGGTATAACAATGGATAGCATAATTCCAACTAAAAAAGCTCTTCTCATAAATTCAAGTTGAAACATTATCTTACCACCACTTTCTTATCTTTTATTTCTACAACCTTTGTCAAATTATCTTTCATAATCTCAAGCTCATGAGTTACAAGCAGAATTGTAATTCCATGCACTCTGTTTAGATGTGTTAAAATCTTAAAAAGTTGATTTTTACTTTCTTTGTCAATACCAGTTGTAGGTTCATCAAAGATTAAAATCTTTGGGTTATTAATCAAAGATTTTGCAATCATAATCCTTTGTTGTTGTCCACCACTCATTTTATTTATAGGTGTATTTGCAAACTCAAGCATATTAACTTGAGATAATGCTCTTTTTGCAAGTTCATTATGACTTTTTCTAGAAAATTTGAAAAAGCCCATTTTTTCATAAAGATTTAAAGTTACAATCTCTAAAGCAGTTATCGGAAAGTTAGGAATATTACTTGCATTTATCTGTGGAACATATCCAATTGTATTCCATTCTTTAAAATTTTTAATATTTGTATTTGATATAAATATCTCTCCACTTGAAGGATTAAGTTCTTTTAAAATGAGTTTTAACAAAGTGGATTTTCCACTACCATTTGCTCCAATTATAGCTATAAAATCTTTCTCTTTAATATCAAAAGAAAGATTTTTCTAAAACATTAATACCTCCACTATAAGAAAAAGATAAATTTTTTATTGAAATAATATTATCCATACTTCTCCTATTTTGTAGCTTCAACTAAAGCTTTTAAATTTTCTTCCATAAGTTCAAAATAATCTTTATTTTCCTTAGCTTGTTCTTCTGTTTGTCCCTCTATTGTATAAAGCATTTTAACTTCTCCACCAATTTCTTTAGCAATAGTTTCTTCGACCTTATTTTCACTTAATTCTTCATAGAAAACATATTTTATTCCCTCATTTTTTGCGAGTTCTATAACTTCTTTCATCTTTGCCAAATTAGGTTCAGAATCAGAAGTTAAATTTTCAATCGGAATTTGTTTTAAACCATAGTCCTTAAGTAGATAAGCAAAAGCTTCATGGGAAGTTATAATTGACTTGATTTTTGCATTTTGCAACTGTTCAGAATATTTTTTATCCAAATCATCAAGTCTATTTTGAACCTTGGCTAAATTTTCTCTATAATATGTCTCATTGTCTTTATCCATCTTAACAACTTGATCACAAATATTTTTTGCAATAACTTTCATATTTCTTAGACTTAACCAAATATGTGGATCATATTCACCATGATGATGTTTTTCTTCGCTTTCATGATTTTCATTTTCTTCATGCTCTTCTTCCGCTTTCAAAAGATTAACGTCTTTTGAAACTTCAACAATATTTAAATCTTTAATAGATGCCTTGAATTTATCCATCCAACTTTCTAAGCCTAAGCCATTTACTAAAATTACACTACCTTCAGATAAATTTTTCATATCTTGGGCAGTTGGTTCCCAATGATGAACTTCTTGCCCATTAGGAATTAATTTTCTAACTTCCATTTTATTTCCAACAATTTCCTTTGTTATACTTTGTAATGGATAAAATGATGTATATATTACTTTTTTATTTTCTTTTACTTCGTTCATTTCGTTGTTTTTTACTTTTTCTTTGCCACAGGCTGTAAAAAGTGATATAATAATGGCAAAGGAAATGATTTTAGTTATGATTTTTTTCATAATGACTCCTTTTTAATTAATCAATATTATTTGCATTTGCAAATAGCACTCATTTACATACAGAATATTATATACCCATTTTGTCGAAAAATCAAGCAAAGGAGAGTATTTATGAAAAAGGCTTTTTTGAAAACTCTAAAAGATAATGATTTAAAAATCACAAAAAATAGAATGGCAATTCTTAAAGAATTAGAAAAAAGAGAAGTTCCTACTACAGCAGAAGATATTTACAATGCAATCTCTACAAAAGGCGAAAAATATAGTATTTCAAGTATATATAGAGCATTGAATCAATTTTGCGAAAAAAATATTGCAAAAAGAACTGCAGAAATAGATGGAACTACATATTATCAATTAAATAATGGACATATTCACAGTTTAATTTGTGAAAAATGCAAAAAAATAATACCGATAAATCATTGCCCAATACATAGTTTAATCGATGACATAGAAAATAAAACAGAATTTATCGTAACAGGTCATTATTTAGAAATCAAAGGTATTTGTAAAAGTTGTCAGAAAAAACTTTCAAAAGAAGAATTGGAATTTATAAAAGATTCCAGTAAAGAACCAGATAGTAAACATAAATGTAAAGATGAACATTGTATATAATTATTTATAAAAATTATTATTAAAGACTTGACAAAGTTTTTATAAATTGATATAATATACAAGCATTTAATATGAATGTAAAGTTTGGTGGGTGTGGCCTAGCTGGTTAGGGCGTCAGATTGTGGCTCTGAAGGTCATGGGTTCGAATCCCATCATCCACCCCATATATGCAGGAATGGCGGAACTGGCAGACGCGCTAGACTTAGGATCTAGTGTCATTGACGTGGGGGTTCAAGTCCTCTTTCCTGCACCATGTTACTATTTGTAATAGTTTAAAAGTAGAGTTTTTGACTCTACTTTTTTTCTTTACAAAATAAAAAAGGAGTTGTTATGAAAAAAGTTATAAATATAGAAAAAACAGACTCTAATTTTGAAGACTATACCCTATTTGATATAGAAACAACTGGTCTTAGTAGAACTAAAGATTTTATGTATATGTTTGGAATTTGTGAAAAAAAGGGAAAAGAATTAATTTATTCTCAATATTATATCGAAGATGAATCAGAAGAAAAAGAACTCATTTTAAAGGTAAAAGAGCTTTTAAATTCAAAAAAAGTAATCTCATATAATGGAGACAGGTTTGATTTTCCATTTATTAGAAAAAAGATGGAAAAGTACAATATTTCAAAAGTTGACTTTGAGAATATAGATATTTATAGACAATTCCAAAAAATAAATTTTTTTCTTGATGAACCTAGTCTAAAAGCTATAAATTTAGGAAAAAGACTTGGATTTGATGTTCATGACCATGTTAATCAGCAGGAAATGCCTAAAATTTATAAAATGTATCAAGAGCTTAAGGATAAGGAGATGCTTTCAAAACTTATTTATCACAATTATATTGACTTGCAAGTTTTAAGCTATATTTATGAATACAAGGAAAGCATCTTAAATAAAATTTTGACTATAAATAATAAAAAATTTAAAGGAATTTTAAAAAATATTTATCTTCAAAAAAATTATCTTATTGCTAGACTTTCAAATATAGAAAAAGCAGAAATAAATTTTCATCAAAATAATTACAGTATTACAAGCAATAAATATGAAATCAAAATAGCTTTAGAATTAGAAGAAGGTCTAATTGAAAACAATATAAAAGCCAAAGTTTTTAAATCAAAATATGAAAATAAGATATTTAAAAAATCTCAGAATTTAACTGAAAACTTTATTCTGATAATAAAAAATAATAAAATAATTAAAGAAAATTTACTCCTTTTACTGAATTTAATTTAATCTCGGTAAATTGATAAAAAATCCTTTAATTTTTTCATCTTTTAGTGTATAATAATATTGGAGGGTTGTTATGTAGTTGTTGGTGAAATTTAGGAGTTTGCTATGGACGTTGGAGACAAAATATTTTATCCTATGCATGGTGCAGGATTGATTAAAAGTATAGAAAACAAGTACTTAGGTGACGATTGCGAACGATTTTATGTGATTGAACTTCCAATGGAGCAAAATTTGCATATATTTATTAAAGAAGTAGATATTGATAAGTTTGAGTTTAGACAACTTGTCAATGAAGATACCCTTGATAAAGTTTACAATTATCTTAATGATGTCGATTGCCCTATGCCTAATAATTGGGTACAAAGATACAAAGAAAATACACAAAGACTTAAGTCTTCAGATATTTTTAAGATAGCTTATGTCTTTAAAGGCTTAGCTATTAGAAATGAGAAAGGTAAACTTTCTTTAAAAGAATTGTTTATGTTAAACCTTGCAAGACGAATTTTAATTTCTGAATTTGTTATGGTCAGCGGTTTTCCGAAAAACAAAATCAACAAAATAATAGATTATTCTATGGAACACTAGGAGGAAGGTATGCTTAAAATTTTAAGGTACTTGACCCTTATTTTTGGTGGGCTTATAGGAATTTTATTAGCTTACGCATTTGGTCAAGTAACAGAATTAGAATTAAATAAATCTGTTTTAGTTTCAATTTATTCTATTTTTGCAATTATTTTTGGTATTATTTTTTATTTATTATTCCCGATAATTTTTAAGAAACTTACAGATAATTTTGATGATATGATTAAAAAAGTTCAAAAAACTCCAACTTCAGATATTGTTTCTGCAATTGTTGGACTTATAATTGGATTAGTTATAGCTTTTTTAATTTCTTTACCAATTTCTAATATTAAATTTCCAGTAATTGGAAATTTACTAAGTGCAACAATTACTATATTTATATATATCGCACTTGGATTTATTGGAATTAAAATTGCAAGAGACAAAAAAGAAGAAATATTGAAATTTAAACTTTTTTCAAGAGAAAAAAATATTAAAAAAGGACACTCTTGTCCTAAAATTTTAGATACTTCTGTTATAATTGACGGAAGAATTTACGATATAATAAAAACTGGATTTTTAGAAGGTCCAATTATTATTGCTATGTTTATGGTTAAAGAATTGCAATATATTGCAGATTCTGAAGACCCAAATAGAAGACAAAGAGGTAGACGAGGACTTGATATTTTAGATTTACTACAAAATGAAAAAAATATTGAAATAAAAATTGTAGATAAAGATTACAAGAATATCAAAGAAGTTGACCATAAACTTTTAAAATTGACAGAAGATTATCACGGAAAACTTATTACAAATGACTACAATTTGAACAAAGTTGCATCTCTTCAAAAAATTTCTATACTTAATATAAATGAGCTTGCTCTTGCAGTAAAACCAGTTGTAATCCAAGGTGAAAAGCTCATTGTTGAAGTTATCAATCGCGGTAAAGAACCTGAACAAGGTCTTGGTTATCTTTCTGACGGAACTATGATTGTAGTTGAAGATGGGAAAGATTATATTGGTCAAACAATAGAAACAACTGTAACGAGTATATTGCAAACTCCCGCAGGTAAAATGATTTTTACTAGAAAGAATTTAAAATAGATATATTATGTAATTACAAGGGAGGATTTTATGAACGAGAGAATTTACAAATCAACTTCTTTTCAAGTTGTAAAGGAATTAGTAATATTGGTTGCAGCCTGTGCATTTTTAGCATTTATTCTACGATTTTTTGTTCAACTTTATGTTAATGTAATTATCGTATCAATTGTGGCTATTTCATCATTAGTTATGACTCTTGGAGACAGAAAGTTATATGTTAAAGTTACTGATGAAACACTCACAATAGTGAAAGGTAAAAAAATTGATGAATATGTAATAGATGAATGTGCAATTAAAGCTAGAGTTAAGAATGATATTTTTACTTTATATGTTATCGATTCAAATGATAACACTAAAAGTTATGATTTATCATTATTAGGTTACAATCAGTTCCAAAAACTTATTGAAGATCTTAGTATAGTCGGAGATAAAGCAGAATCAATTACGCTTAAAGCGGAATAAATATATAGGAGGAAATTATGAATAATTTTTCACAAATGATTAAAAATATGGGTATTATGGCTTATATCATTCCTGCTGTTTTTATTGTTTACATTGTTGGAATGATTATTTGGATGAAAAAAAGAAAACAAGGATATGATAAATGGCTTTCAGATCATCCTGATGCGGTTAAAATCTATTTAAATACTGGTTTTAATGCAATTACTACAAAAACACTTTCTGGAACAATTTTAAGTCCAAATGCTTATCCAAAAATCGCTTATGAAGGAACTAAGTCTGTAATTTATGCATTACCAGGAACTGTTGATGTAGAACTTACTTACAGCTATACAAGACCTGGAGTTCTACATAAAAATGTAACTACAACTTGGGGACCTACAAAACTTTCACTAGAAGTTGAAAAAGGAAAAACTTATTCTTTAACTTTTGATAAAGATGAAGAAACTTTTAAATTCAGTGTTGAAAGATAATCAGAAAAAGTAAAACTTCGACATAATTGTCGAAGTTTTTTTAACAAAATTTCATCCTATCCGGATTTATATCTTTCTCTTTTTCATAAAATTTTAAAATTTCGATACCATTTTCAAAAATCAATTTTTTAATTAATGCTTTATCTTCAATATCATAAAATAAAATACTTATTCCGCAACAGTGATCTTCAGTTTTTGGAGTTGGTGCTATTGTGCATTTTATTCCATTTTCTCTCATTAATTTATAAAGCTCCTGTCCACTTTTGGTATCTTTAAAGAATATATAATATAGCATTAGCTTAACATCTCTATGAATGCACCAATTCTTGTTTTTAATTGTTCACTGTCTGAGTCAGTATAGTCAGTCTCAATTCCTAAAACAGGAATTTTAGCTTCTTTCAATGCTTTTTCGACTATAGTTCCTTCTGTGTCATAAAGTGTACAGAACTTCAAGTTTACATCGATAACTCCATCAATATTATACTCTTTAACTAATCTTATTATATCTTCAACTCTTTCAGTATTTGGAGTAAAGCATGCACAATTTATACTTCCTAAATATCTACGAGTTAGATTTTCAACCATTTCATCAATTGTTTTTCCATTTTCATCTACCAAATGTTCAGAATATCTATTACCTGTACACATTTCTTCACAGACAATCATTCCCCCAATATTTTCAACTATTTGATGAATTTTCCAGTTTGGAATTGAAAGTGGAGTACCAGTCAACAATATTCTCTTTGCATCTTTTTTAAATACACTTACATTATTCTTTGCTCTTTCTTCAAGTTCATCACAAAGTCTATTTACCTGTGCAGTAAATCTTACAGGGTCATCATAAAATGCTATTTGTGTAATAAGTAGTACATCTCTTCCTGAAATAGGTACATTTTCAAGTTTTCTAAAGCTATTTAATCTTTGTAATGCCCTTCTCTTATTATTTATAGTTACAATAGCTTTTTCTTAGGCTTTCTTCTGTAATCTTATTTCCTGTCAATTTCTCCAATTCAGCCATGTAATCTTTTATTTCTTCTTTCCACTTAACAAAGTCTTTTTCTCTCTTCATTTGTGGAATATCCATTATATACATTGGAGCATCTTTTGCTAAAATTTCCCAAGCTTTTTTCTTTCCATCACAAGTTGTTTCTCCAACAAAAAGGTCAGCAATTCTAAAGAAAGGACAAGTTCTATCAAATCTTGCACCTAAAGATGCCTTAATCAATGGACAAGTTGAAGTTGGAAGTACCTTTTCTCCACCTGGAACCCAAAATTGAGATCCACTACATAAACCTGTTGCGATAGCTCCAGCAGCAACTACCACTTCATCTGGAACATGGATACAGAAAGAGCCTACAACTTTTCCACCCTTCTTTTGAAATTCAATAAGTTCTGCAGGTCTAATCCCATGAATTTCTGCAACAACCATATTAAAATAATCCATACTCTCTGGTCTGTTCTCTTGACTTAAAAAAACATCCCCAAATGCGACAGGTAACACTTCACATAAAATATCATGAGTATTTACGTCCATATCTAATTCTTCCCACATTTTTCTGTAATCAGCCATTTCTTGCCTCCTAAAATAAATTTTTATTTATTATCATAGGGACAATCTTGAAATAAAATATCTAATTTATCTGATTTTTTAGAATTATACTTCTCTTTTAAAAACTCATAACCACTACTTTTATAAGTCTTAAAAACTTCTCCAAGACAAAAATTTTCTATGATTTTATAGTCCTTATATTTTTCATCGATATAATCTAAAATCTGAATTGCTCTTGGAACATATAGCTTCTGCCTTTTTTTATCTACATCCTTAAAATGAGATAATACTCTATCAATCATATTATTTTTTTCTTCCAAAGAGAAAATAAATTGAGTATAAAATTCTACTTCGTATAAAAATCTGGAATCAATATTGGTTTTGGAAAGTTTTTCCAATTTTGAAGAAATATTTTTAGATAACTCAATGGCTTTTAAGAAATTTGTTTCAGAAAAATCTCTTTTATAAACGTCCTCCACTCTATTTTTTAAATTATTTATATTACCATCATAGAAAAAAATTTTGTCCTTTAAATTATCTTTTAATATTTTTAAAAGTAAAGGACAGGAATTGTCTACAACAACCAATTTTGCATTATAAAGTAAAGGGCATTTTTTTGTCATAGCATAAGTCAAAGTTGAATCAATTATGCTACACAAATCTTTTTCATTTGAATATTCCAATATGTATTTATCTACTCCGTCCAAAGGTAAGGGCACTAGGTCAAAACCGTAAAATATCTCTTTTGGAACAGTTCTTCCCAAGTAACCTATTATGTATATTTCATTCTCCAAACCCATTATTGTTTCTACAAAAGCATTTCGCCTAAGTTCTAAAATTTCTTCTCTCAAATCTTCCATAATTTTTTCTATCCAGTCATATCTCCTCAAATTTTCTTTATTTAATCCTTTAGATATTATTCAAGAAATTCTATGATAAAATTACTTTTTACACTGTATCTGACTATTTAATTATTCACCTCCAACTGTAATAAAATTTTTTTATTATCATTTAGTCAAACACACTAACTCATAATGTCATATTTGTATTATATCACATATATTTTGTATAGTAAAATTAGAATTTCTAATTGAAACTCTTTATTCATAATAAAATTTTATAGTAGAATATCGATTTATCAATTAAAAATGTAAAAAAACTCCGATTATATTATCGGAGTTTTTAATAAGATTATTTGTTTTATTATTCAACTAATACACCGTTTGAATCAAATATATAATTTACATTATTGATTTTTAGTGTTTTTCCTTGAGCAATTAGACCGCCTTTTTCAGCATAATACCATTTGTCTCCTATTATGAACCACTCGCTATCTGCTATACGTCCGCTTGCATTTGCATAGTACCAATTTCCATTTACTAATACCCATTCATTTTGTGAAATTCTTCCACTTGCATTTGCATAGTACCAATTTTCGTTTACTAGTACCCATTCATTTTGTGAAATTCTTCCACTTGTATTTGCATAGTACCATTCTCCATTAACGATTATCCATTCGTTTTTAGACATTGTTCCATTTTCTTCAATATAGTACCATTTTCCATTTTCTTCAAACCATTTATTTGATAGCATTTTACCGTCTTTGTCAAATCTATACCATTCATTGTCTATAAATTTCCAGCTGTCTTTTACTACTAACTTCCCGTCAGATGATTGATATGTCCATGTTCCATCATCATTTTTAACCCATTCATAAACTTCTGTTTGTTCTGGATTATTAGCCTTATATTCAACACCATATTTAGAGAAGTGAGTCGTATTAAATGTTACAAAATTTTCATCTTGTGTAAATTTAATCTCTTCATTTTCATTATTATCATTCAAATAAAATACCTTAAGAGCTTCTCTACCATTTTCTTTTGGAATTTTAACCATATATTGGTCCATTGGCAATTGAACTTTTTCTTTTGTAGCTGAATCTACAAAGTAAATATCGAATACAGAAACATCTTTTGACTTAATTATACATAATCTATTAACTACAATTTCTTTTCCAGTTAAATTTTTCCCTGTTACAGAAATCTTAGTTTCTGAATCAGTAAGAGTTTTTACTTCATCTGGATTTATTTTGCTCTTATAGATAAATTTTACTTCTTTAATATCTCTAATTTTTTCTTCATGGATATTTCCTATTTCTTTTTCTTCAATACTTCCATCAGCTCTTACTATCTTATATTTTACAGCTTCAAAATCCGTATTATTTTCTATAGGTCTTACATTAAAAGATCTAAGTTTAGACCATTTATAACCTTTTACAGTTATTTCTTTAGAAACTACTTTACCATTTTCTGTTTGATGTTTTACTTTTACTTCAGATATTTCATCTGCTGTCATATTTTCCTTTTTCCCAACTTTATCATTTACAACAGTTGCTTTTACAAAAACTTCTTCATCAAAATTTTCACCATCAACAGCAACTAAATATTTAAAAGTAACATCTCCATTTGGATTTGTTGGGATTGTAACATTTCTTGGACAAATAAGTTCAAACATTTGAGTATTTCCATTTCCGTAAATTCCAGTTCCATCTGCACTTACCATTATGAAATTATCCATACTATCAGATGTTCCCTCATTTTGTAGTGGGTACCATTCTATTCCATTTTCATCTACAATTTTTATCTTCGTTAAAGATTTATTAAAATTTGCACCAAACATAGTAACCCAAGTTTTCTTACTTTCTTGACCAACTGGAGTATAAGTATGAGTTACATCAGGTTGTTCAGTACCACCGCCTGATGTTCCATAGGACTGAATTGACATAAAGCTCAAAATTGGCTTGTCTGTTATTTTATCTGTAGGTAAAACTGTTGAAACTAATCTTTTTGCTCTATTTTGTAATATATTTACTCCAATTGCTGAAGAATATGTTTTTCCACCATCTAAAGATACCATAACTGAATAAGTTTCTGCTTTTAAGCTTTTATTTGCCGGTAATTTAAAAGATATATTTTGTTGATTGTTATTTATAACTTCAACTTTTACATCCGCTGATTCTGTTATTTCAGAATTAGAAGTTTTATCTTTATTATTCTTTAAGATTTTAACCTTAAGAGCTTCTTTTAAGTTTTCTCCAATTATCTTAACTTTTGCATTTCCACCTACTTTTGTTAAAATTTCTCCTTCAACAAAATTAGCTTCATTTACTGTTGGTAATGCATCATTAATAAATCTTTCAAAGGCTCTGTTTTCTCTGTCTTTTCCATCTTTGATTATTCTATCTGCAAAGTTAATCTTTGCTCCCATTTTAATTTCAATTGGATTTGCTAAAGTGATTACAATTCTATCTTCAACCACTTCAACCTTATCTTCCGGCTTTAACTTTTCAAAATTATCTGATACAGATTTTTTATAAGAAATTCCAGATTTTAGACTTTCAATGTCCTTTACTGGAAAAATTTTTTCATCAAATTTTAAAGTGACTTTTGTTTTACTGTTATTAAGATAAACATTACTTGGAACTAAATCAACTACTTCTCCACTTTCTTCGCCACCTACAGTAACAGTAACTTCTTTATCTTTTAATCTTATCTTATATACTTCTTCGTTATTAGATTTTGCTTTTGGGAAATTTAAAGTTGCACTTTGAACTTCGCTTGTTCCTGCAAAAGTATAATCTATATTAATTTTATTTTCAATGCCTTTTTCAATTTTGAAAATTTCAAGATTAAGTTTATCAGACTCTAAATTTTCACCTTTTACAGTAATAGTATTAGCTCCCCCCGCCTTAGGCATATTAGGAGTTTTAACTCTAAGTTCATTTACAAGCATTTTACTTTGCTCAGAAGCTTCAACTGTAATCTTAACTGTTGGATTTTCTTGAAATACAGTTTCAGATCCATTTGTATTAAACTTTATAGTATAAACTTGTTCCTTAGAAGTTTCATTCTTAGGAAAACTTAAAGTAATTGTCTTTCTAGCCTTATTTCCTTTAACTACTGCATTTTTTCCTAAATCAGTAGGAATATTATTTAATAATACTTGTACTTTAACATTTTCAGCAGAAATATGATTTTCATTAACTCTCTTAGTAATTAATTCTAAATTTATTTCTCCACCTTCCGTTGGCAAGTTTTGATTTTCAGGTGTTACTCTAATAATCGCATTTTCTTCATTATTTTGCTCAGATGGTGCAACTTTAATAGTAACAACTATTGGATTATCTTGAAATTCTGTTTCTGAGCCTTTTGTATTGAATTTTATAGTATAAACTTGCTCTTTAGAAGTATTATTCTTAGGCAACTTTAAAGTTATAGTCTTTTTTGCTTTTTCACCTTTTACTTCTACATTTTTTCCTAATTCTGTTACATTTCCATCTAAAGATACTTGAAGTTTTACATCTTTAGAAGATATATGTTTATCATTAATTTTTTTAGTAAATAATGATAAATTCACCTCTCCACCTTCTGCTGGCAAGTTTTCGGTATCTGCTGTTACATTTAAAATTGCATTTTCTTCAACAGGTTTAGGTTGTTCAGGATTTACAGGTGGTACAACAGCTCCACCACCACTTGAAGAACTCTTTCTTATCCTTATAACTTTTTTAAACTCATCTACAAAAGATTCACCATCTCCTTTAACACTAAAAGAAACTTCATATTGTTGCATTTTTCCAGTTTCATTTTTAGGAAAAGTTAAAGTAACAACTTTATTACTTGTGTTTTCTTTTGTTTCTTCAGAAAAAGTTATTGACTTTTCAACTTCAGTTAAACGTTCTGTACTGCCTTTAAGTACTACTTTAGCCTTAATATCTTCTTCCTCTAAATCAGAACCCTTAAGTGTAAAGGTCCTCTTTCCGTCCTCAGTAGGAGACATAACAGTTGTATCTTCTACATCAGTTAAAGCACTTGTTTCTTTTGCAAAAGTATTTATACCAATAGAACTAAATACAATTGAAAACAAAAGTACAAATGCAAAGATTTTTTTAAGCATTTTCATTCTAATGCTACCTCCTTAAAAATTTTCTAACATATAGATTATATATTACAGAAAATTTTTTTGCAAATAATTTATCAATGAATAAATAATTTTTATGAATAATCATTATTCATTAATAATCTTTATTAAAAACATATAGAATATGCTTTAGTCTTAAACTTAAAACAAAATTTTTCCTATTGACAATACTTATTATTTATGATATACTCAACTTGTCTTCAGGGCGAGGGTCGTTTCCTCACCGGCAGTAAAGTCTGCGAGCATTATGCTGAATTGGTGAAATTCCAATACCGACAGTTAAAGTCTGGATGAAAGAAGAGATTTTTATGCCCTAAAGATGGCATTTTTTTTTGCTAAATTTTAGGAGGTTATTATGAATAACAAAAAATTCGGTATTTCAGAAATTACAAAGATTGCAATTCTTGCATCAATATCTGTACTTTTAATGTTTATTAAAATTCCACTACCTTTTGCACCTACATTTATGGAAATGGATATTGCAGAACTTCCTGCATTAATCGGAGGATTTGCAATGGGACCACTAGCAGGATTTTTAATAGTATGTATAAAAATATTACTTAATATTGTAATTAATGGAACAAAAACTTTTTATGTTGGAGAACTTTCAAATCTTATAGTTTCATCAGCATTTGTATTGACGACAGCTTTTATTTATAAGCATAACAAAAGTAAAAAGTCAGCTCTTTTAGGACTACTAATAGGTAGTATTTCAATGTCCTTAGTTGCAACTTTGAGCAATTATTTTGTTATATTCCCACTTTATGCGAAGTTGTTAAAAATTGACTTAAATTCTTTTGTAGGTATGGTAGCAAAAATAAATCCTCTTGTAAAAAGTTACTTTACATTAATGGTTTTTTCAGTTCTACCTTTTAACTTAGTTAAGACAGCAGTTACGTCAATTCTAACATCTTTATTATATAAAAGAATTTCCCCAATACTAAAAAGAAAAGCATAGAACTCTATGCTTTTTTTAATAAATACATCAAAAAACGGCAAATTTTATTTGCCGTTTCTTTATATTTCTTATTTTATTTTTCTATTCCTTTTGTTTTTTCCATTCTTCTATAAAGTAATAATGCAATCAAAGTGAATAATAATGGTCCAGCGATTGACATTATTGTTGTTAACCAATCTCCTGATGAAATAGCTGGTTCAATAACTGTAAATAAGTTTGCAAAACCAACTATAAAGCAAGTAACTGCTACAACAACTTTAACTGTTGAATATGTTTTAAATCTTACAAAAGGTCTTTCAATATTTTCATTTTTTCTAAATGCTAAGAATGAATAAGCAATGAAGAAATAAGGTAAAGTCATAGATACATTAGTCATGGAAACTAAAATTTGGAAAAATTGTTGTGCACTCTTTCCACCAAATGATACTATAAATATGATTACAACTACACAAATTGCTTGATATATCATTGGTTTAGTATATACTCCATTCTTTTGTTCAGTCCATGATTTTGGCCATAATTCTTTAGGAGTTCCACCAATTAATTGTTTTAATGGTGAATAAATAAGAGTAAAGAATGCTCCAGTTAAAGCAAGGAACATTGAAATACCCATATAACGAGCAACCCAAAGTCCTACATTTCTTGCAGCAGATTCAGCAAGACCAAAAGCAAGTCCTAATTGATATCCCATGTGATTCATAGCAATATATGATACATTACCTAAAGTGATTTTTTGTGTTGAAAATTGTGTAAATGCAAATGACCATTTAGTAAAAGTACCAAAAATCAAAATACCTAATGAGTATCCTAAAGATACAACAATAGCTGAAATAACTATACCTTTTGGAAAGTTCTTTTCAGGATTTTCAGTTTGGTCAACAAGTCCACCTACAACTTCCAAACCACCATAAGCAAATATAGCATATACTATGAATGATAATACTTGTAAACCACCAGCATAAGCAGGGTTTGGTGAATGAGCTAAAGCATCAACAGTTATTGGATCACCAACTCCACCTTTATTAAGGATTAACATTAAAATTCCGCCAACAAATAAAAATACATTAATCAATGCTACGGCACTACCACCAAAAGATGTGAACTTTTTAATTTTATCAACACCTTTGTTAGAAATGAATGTTAAAAATACAATCCATATAATAGCAAGAATACCTAATGTTTTTACAGAGTCAAGTCCAAATAATGACCAACTTTGAGTTTTATCAACCCCAAAAATTGCATTTGATAAAACTATCCAAATACCTGAACCAACATTTACCATCCATACAATGTAAGATGCATACCACATAAACGTTACCATAAATGCATACTTACTTCCTGAACTTCCTTCCATCCATGAGTAGATTCCCCCCTCAGAATCTTTGAAAGCTGAGCCATATTCTGCAATCATAAATGCAAATGGCAAGAAGAATGCAACACAAGAAATAATAAACCAAGGAATAGCTGCGTATCCCATAAGATAATATGATCTTGTGATGTTAGTAAACCCAAAAACAGAAGTGAACACCATCAAAACGAGTGCTCTTAAACTCAATTTCTTTTTAGACATAATATCCCTCCAAATATTTATTTTTTACATTTTGAATTTTAACATAAAATCACAGTCCTGTCAACATATCATAAAAAAATTTTATATTTCTAATCGAGTATGATTTTCAAAATTAAGCCATATATTCAAAATATTGAATTTTTATAAAAAAATTAAGTTTATAATAGTGATATATATCATATTCTAAAGGTATCATCACTTTTAAGTTAGATTGTTATGCTATGACAAATTTATACGCAAAAACTTTCATAAGTAATTTTAATATAACATTTATTCACAGCTTAAGAGTTGACGTTATTTTGCATATTTTGATAATATCATCTTTTAAAATATGTATCTTTGACAATTTTTTCTTATTTTATATTTATGTAAAAAAACTTTTGCGTATTTAAAAAAGTTTTTTACTTTCTTTCGTACAAATGAATTAATTCAAAAATGCATAAAAAAACGGCTTTTAATTTTGCCGTTTTAATAAAACTATTTTTAAATTTTTACTTTACATCTTCAATAAAAACTTTTCTGTCTATCACCTTAATTATATTATCAAATTTTTTAAGATGCTCAATAGATGTATTATGTGTTACAATCAAAACTGTTTGATCCGTTTTCAATAAAATATCTTCTAATTTTGAAACACTTTCAGTATCCACCCCTGTAAAAGGTTCATCCAAAACCAGTATTTCTCCTTTTCTACACAATATACGAAGTAATGCAAGAACTCTTTTTTCACCACCACTAAAGTTTGAACAGTCATCAGTATTTCTATTAAGAATATCCTTTATCATAGCAATTTCATGGGCATTATCAGGAATGTAATCATAGGAATATGAATCAAAAACAGTTATATTTTCTTTTACAGATGCACGATAAATATGCTCATGTTGACTCATATAAAGCAATGTATTTGATAAATTAAGCTCTTTTACATTTTCTCCGTCAATAATGACTTTCCCCTGATTTGGCTTATATATTCCAAGTAATAAATTTAAAAAAGTTGACTTTCCTGCACCTGATTTACCAATAATTGCATATTTTTTTCCTTTTTCTATTTTTAAATTTATATCTTCTAGTTGTAATTTATCAACTGTGAAATTTACATTATCAAAAATCAGCTCATTTTTAAAATTTCCCAATTCTTTTTTGCTTTCTGTTTCTGATTTTTGATTTAAAAATGAAATGATATTTTGTTTTGTAGAATTTACTGAACGGATAGCTGTAATGTCATATAGCAAGCTATCAATAGGGTCAATAAATGCAGAAGAATAGCTTAGTGTTGCTATTGCCACACCTACTGTTATCTCTTTTTTATAGAATAAATATCCTATAATTGCAAAAGTTAATGCCCTAACCATTTTGGTCATTAAATCACTTACTCCAAGTACAAGAGCCTTTTTCTTCCCAAATTCATACCTTTTATCTGCTGTTTTGTGTAAAATCTCATTATGTCTATTTTTTATATTTTTAATCGTTTTAGAATTTATTAAACCAAAACCTTCAAGCAAATCGGAAATAGTTGAAGTATATTTTCCAAGATGTCTTTGGTATTTACTTCTGCTATTATCCAACATTTTTCCAAATATTTTTGGAATAAAAATCGCAAAAATAGAAGATAAAACTACAACTAGTCCAATTTTATAGTTGATATTCATAAAAATAATAACCCCATAAATCAACATCATATTTACAGAACGAATTACATCTACAATAGGTTGTAAATAATCTTGTTCTAATGCAGTAATATCATTTGATTGAATAGAAATATATTCCCCTATCGGCTTCTCTTGAAAAACTTTACTATTCATATTAAAAATTTTATCAAAAAAATTCTTTTTAAGTCTTGTTTCAAATGAAATTCCTGATTTAAATGCTACTAAAATACAAAAATATTGCATTAATGAATAAATTCCAAGTAATAAAGCATATAATAGAATTGCTAAAATTATTTGACTTGACGTGCTTTGTAATCCATAATCAAATAACCACTTTTGAATCAATGGAGTTAATGCTAAACAAATAACTCCAATAAAATCCAATACTACTTGAAGAATAATATATTTTTTAACTTTAGATAAATAATCTTCCATTTCTTACTCCTAAATAATTATTTTAATAATATAATTCACTTTTTTACACAACTTAATTATATCATACTTTTCATTTCTATAACTTTTTTAGAGGTTAAGTATGATGAAATTAAGTTCTCTTTTTAAAATGTTTATGGTAAACATAATTATATCATGCTTTTCATTTCTATAACTTTTTTGGAGGTTAAGTATGATGAAATTAAGTTCTCTTTTTGAAATGTTTATGATAAACTTAATTATATCATACTAAAAATCAAAATGAAATCTTTAATTTTTAATAAATTTATGAAATTTAAGACTTTACTTTTTGTGTTTTATGCTGTATAATTTTAAAGATAAATTTAAGGAGGTATGTTATGACAAATTTAATTAAGTTTTCTAAAGAAAATATATTTAATTATTTTGATTTTGTTTTAACGACTCTCTTTTTTGATTTTAATAATGGACTTATTGTCTTAAAAAATATTGTATTTAATTATTAATGAAATAACTGTTGTTATTTCATTTTTTTTATATTTTTAAGACTAAAGTAGAAGGAGGATTTATGAATAATAAAGAAATTATCGGTGTAAGGGACAAAGTTCCTGTTACTATGCTTATACCTTTAAGTTTACAACATACTTTTGCTATGTTTGGAGCTTCAGTTTTAGTTCCAATTTTATTTAATGTGAACCCAGGAATTGTTCTTTTGATGAATGGTATAGGTACATTGTTGTTTATTTTTATTACAAAGGGAAAGGCTCCTGCGTATTTAGGTTCAAGTTTTGCCTTCTTAGGAGTAGGTACTGTTATTATAAACACTATGGGTTATAGATATGCTCTTGGGGCATTTGCAACAACGGGATTTTTAGGTTGTATCTTAGCGTATTTAATCTATAAATTCAGAACAGATTGGATAAATATTGTGCTTCCACCTGCAGCAATGGGTGCTGTTGTTTCCCTTATCGGCCTTGAACTTGCAGGAAATACAATAAGAGGTGGAAAAATCGGCGCAAATATATTGACTGAAACTTCAACTAATGCTGATGTTTATGTATTTTTAATCACTCTTTCAGTTGCGATTTTAGGTTCAGTTGTATTTAGAAAATTTTTAGGAACAATTCCAATCCTTATTGCTATCATCTGTGGATATATTGCAGCTTTAGCTTTTGGAATGATTGACTTTTCTACAGTTACATCTTCAACATTATTTACAATACCGGAATTTCAATTTCCAATTTTCGACTTCAAAGCAAGTTTGATAATGCTTCCAGCATTACTCGTTATAACTTCAGAACATATAAGTCATCAAGTTGTAACAAGTAATATAATCGGTCAAAATCTTTTAGAAGATCCGGGCTTACACAGAAGTATCTTTGCCGATAACTTCTCAACTATGTTATCCGCTCTTGTAGGCGGAGTCCCAACAACAACTTATGGAGAAAACATCGGCGTAATGGCAGTCACTAAAGTTTATTCAGTTTATGTAATTGCCGGTGCAGCGGTAATCTCAATATGTATGGCATTTATAGCACCATTAAGTATGTTAATTCAAAGCATACCAGGAAATGTAATTGGTGGAATAACATTCTTACTTTACGGAATGATTGGTACTTCTGGAATAAGACTTTTAGTTGATTCAAAAGTTGACTACTCAAATAGCCAAAATTTGATTTTGACTTCAGTTGTATTCGTAACAGGACTTAGTGGAATTTCAATTAATTTTTTTGGAATGCAGTTAAAAGGAATGGTTCTTGCAAGTATGGTTGCAGTAGTATTAAGTTTAATATTCCATTTCTTAAACAAATTCGGACTTTCAAATCATAAATAAAAAACAGACAAAAACAAAACTCAACTTTTCACAAAGTTGAGTTTTTTAATTCTATAAAAAGTTAATTAATACTTTCGTTAAGATTTATTTCAGAAATATAAACAAGCAATAGTTGAGATCTCCATTATTGAATGTATCTTCGATACATTTATTTTTGCTTGTTTACAAGCAAAAATATGAGATTTCTCCATTCCGCTATCGCTACAGTCGAAATGACGTATAAAAAATAATCTTCACCTATTAGCTTAACGTTAATAGTAAATAAACATCAAAAAGTAAAAATTAGAATAGCAAAAATTTTACGTCACAACACCAAACTAGTCGACGCCCCCAACACGTCATCTCGACCGAAATGAGTGAAACGAATGAAGCGGAGAGATCTCATTACTATCTTTGTGTCAGGCCTACTTTTTGTTGTTTATGAATAAACAACAAAAGTTAGGGCTAGATTCACTCCGTCTCGCTCTGCTCAGCTTCGGTCGAGATGACATATAAATAGAAAACTTCGATTAAGGGCTTCACATGAACAGTAAATAAATTCTAAATACTATTTGAAAAAAGTAAAAACTCAACTTTTCGCAAAGTTGAGTTTTTCTATAAAATCCATAATTTTATAAATTATTTTCTATCCATTTTTGTAATTCATCGAAATCATAAAATCCACTTAATGCTAATCCATCTTTTACTGTAGAATTTTTACATTCTTTTTTGATATCATCAATCATTCTTCCAAAACCTCCGCCACCATGAGTGCAGAATGGAATAATTGTTTTACCATCCAAATTTGCATTACGTAAAAAAGTAAGAACTGGTGGTGCAAAAGTCTTAAGCCAATTAGGTGAGCCAATAAAAACTACATCTACATCATCAATATTTCCTATTTCTTCAGTTAAAGGTGGACAGTATCCCTTTTCAATTTCAATTCTAGCTTCTTTTACAGCTGTGTTATATGAAAATGAATAAGGTCTTAGCGGTTTTAATTCCAACAAATCTCCATCTGTAATTAAAGCGATATCTTCCGCTAATTTTCTAGTTATTCCTGAATAGGAATAATACACAACTAAAATTTTCATTTAAATCTCCTTCAAGTTTCAAATCGAAACTTTAATTTTTAATTATTTTTTAAGATAGCTTTGAAAAATTCCTTGTTGTTTTCAGTTTTCTTTATGTTTTTTACTAAATTTTCCATAATTTCGTTAGTATTTGTATTTGAAAGTTTTCTACGAATTAAATTTGCAGATTGTATTTCTTCTTCTGTCAAAAGTAAATCGTCTTTTCTAGTTCCTGATTTATAAATATCAATGGCAGGGAAAATTCTAAGTTCCGAAAGTTTTCTACTCAAATGAATTTCCATATTTCCCGTTCCCTTAAATTCTTCATAAATCATATCGTCCATTTTACTTCCCGTATCTACAAGAGTTGTTGCTATTATAGTTAAACTTCCACCATTTTCAACATTTCTCGCAGATCCAAAAAATCTTTTCGGCTTATGCAAAGCAAAAGGATCAAGTCCACCCGTAAGAGTTTTTCCGGAGGACGGTGTATTTACATTGTAGGCTCTTGAAAGTCTTGTTATACTGTCAACCAAAATAACAACATCTTCTCCAAGCTCTACAAGTCTTTTTGCTCTTTCAAGTACAAATTCTGCAAGTCTTATATGATTTTGAGGTAATTCATCAAAAGTTGAAGCTATTACTTCCGCTTTTGTAAATCTCTTCATTTCTGTAACTTCTTCTGGTCTTTCTCCAATAAGTAAAACAAAAATCTTGCTCTTTGGATTATTGAGTTCTATGCCTTTTAAAATTGAACGAAGTAGGCTTGTCTTTCCCGCCTTTGGAGGAGCAACAATTAAAGCTCTCTGTCCCTTTCCAATAGGTACTAAAAAGTCAATTATTCTAGTTGAAACTTCGTTCTTTTCAGTTTCTAAAGTATATTTTTCATTCGGATAAATCGGAATTAAATCGTCAAAATCTTTTCTAGTTTTTAATTCTGAAACCTTAATATCATTTATTTCATTTATATAGATAAGTGGAGAAAATTTTTCAGTTTCTTTACTTTCTCTAGTTAAGCCTAAAATTTTATCTCCCTTTTTAAGCCTAAATCTTCTTATCTGAGTTGGTGAGACATAAATGTCTTCTTCTCCTGAGTCATAGCCATTTGAGCGCAAAAAACCATAACCATCTGCAGTAATATCAATAAGCCCACAAACTGTTTTTGTATTAGTCTTTGAGTCATTTTCATTTTCAACGGGCTCATTTATATTAACTCGTTCAGACTCTTCACTTTCAAAGCCATTATCCGCCTTTAAAATTTCAGATATCAATTCATTCTTTTTATACTTTGAAACATTTGCAATTCCATAAGACTTTGCAATAGTTTTTAATTCATCAAGATATTTTCCTTTTAAAAGTTCTATATTCATACTATCTCTTTATCTTTGCATATTCAGGTTTTTTAGAAATTCTATGAGTTGCTTCAATATTTCTAATTGTTCCTGTTTCTGCTCTCATAACAACAGAGTAAGTCTTAACTCTATCATTACCTATATGTCTAACTCCGTTAATAAGTTCGCCGTCAGTTACACCTGTTGCAGCAAATAAAACTTCATCGCCCTTTACTAAGTCATTCATTTCTAAAACTTTTAGCGGATCTTCAAGTCCCATAGCTTCACATCTTCTAAATTCTTCTTCATCAGCAGGAACAAGTCTTCCTTGGAAAACTCCACCCAATGCTTTAATTGCCGCAGCAGCTAAAACACCTTCAGGTGCCCCACCGATTCCAACCATTAAATCACAACCACTATTATCAATACAAGTTGCAATGGCTTGAGCAATATCTCCGGCTTCAAAAAGTTTTATTCTCGCACCAAGTTTTCTAACTCTATCTATAATATCTTGATGTCTTTCTCTATTTAAAATACTAACTGTAACTTCTCCAACTTCTTTTCCTAAAGCTCTCGCAAGTCTTCTTATATTCATTTCGATAGGTAAATCAATATGTATGCAATCAACAGCCAAAGGACCAGCTGCAATCTTATCCATATACATATCTGGAGCATGTAATAAACAACCTGCAGGTGCACAAGCAGCAACTGCAATTGCATTTGGCAATCCATTTGCTACAAGGGAAGTTCCATCAACAGGATCAACTGCAATATCAACCTTTGCGACCCCTTCTTGTCCATTTCCTACAACTTCGCCGATATATAACATAGGAGCTTCGTCCATTTCTCCTTCACCGATAACAACAGTTCCTTCCATTGGAAGTTCATTGAACATTGATCTCATTGCTTCAACAGCCGCTCCATCTGCACCATTTTTATCGCCTTTTCCTAAAAAATATGAAGAACGAATTGCCGCAGCTTCTGTAACTCTTACTAAATTTAAAGTTAAATTTCTATCCATAATTTCCTCCTACTATTTAACACTTTCCCAATCTTTTAAAAACTTTTCAATTCCTATATCAGTTAGTGGATGTTTTAACATTTGTTTGAACACCTTATAAGGTACTGTTGCAATATCCGCTCCACTCTTTGCAATTTGAAGAACATGCATTGGAGTTCTTACAGATGCGGCAATGATTTCAGTTGTAATCGCATAATTACTGAAAATTTCAAAAATATCTTCAATTAAAATCATTCCTTCAGAGCTAATATCATCAAGTCTTCCTAAAAAAGGACTTACATAAGTCGCTCCTGCCTTTGCTGCAAGAAGTGCTTGAGTTGCTGAGAAAATCAAAGTAACATTTGTCTTTATTCCGTCTTTGCTCAAAACATTAACTGCCTTTAATCCCTCTTCAGTCATAGGAATTTTTATTACAATATTCTTATTTATCTTACAAAGTTCTCTAGCTTCTTTTACCATTCCTTCCGCTTCAAGACTGATAACTTCCGCTGAAATAGGACCGTCAACGATTGAAGTGATTTCAGTTATAACTTCAACAAAATCTCTTCCCTCTTTCGCTATCAAAGATGGATTCGTAGTAACGCCGTCAAGAATGCCCCATTTACTTATCTCTCTTATCTCATCAACATTAGCTGTGTCAATAAAAAATTTCATCAATTGCCTCCTAAATATAATTAATCTATTCGAATATATTTTACCACAAAACAATGCAAAATGCTAACTAAACAAAAAGTTGTTTTAAAAAATTTGGGTATAATCAATTATAACATTATATTTTTTAGAATGGAGGCTTCTATGAATAAATTTTATAAAGAAATATGTAAATACTACGAAGATATTTTCCCAACAAATGAAGCACAACTAAATTTTTTAAATAATATATCAGATGGAAAAGACTATTTAGATATAGGCTGTGCAACAGGACTCGTTGCAAAAAACTTGGAAAACTTAGGGAAAAATGTAATATGTATTGACTTAGAACAAAGCATGGTAGAAGAAGCAAGAAAAAAAGGACTCAAAGTATATGAAAAAAATATGTTAGAATTGGACTTTGAAGAAAAATTTGACGTCTGCTATTGCATTGGAACAACAATTGCACATTTGGAAGACATAAACCAAATCTGTAGCTTCATCCTAAAAACTATGGGTTTACTAAAAGAAAACGGAAAATTAGTCTTAAGCTGGGTAAACTTCAAACCTTTCATTCTTAAAAACGACCTATTCCTTGGAGCCTTACCGACTCTTGGAACAAAAGTAAAATTTACAAGAAACTATTACAGAGAAAACAGCAAAATCCGTTTCAACACAGTTCTTACGACTAAAAATGAGAGCTTTGAAAATACACAACTTCTAGTTCCACTACTAGTTGATGACCTAATTTCATTTGTAAACAGACTCGGACTAAAATACGAAATCTACGGAAACTTCAAAAAAGACAAATTCGACGAAGAAAACTCTCCGTCAGTAGTATTTGTAATAAGTAAATAGATAGATAAAAACCTACTCGTAATGAGTAGGTTTGTTTTTTAGTAATTATTTATCATTTTTTACCAATTTAGGAACATATGAGGCATTATCTAAGTAGTATCCGTTTAGTAAATAATTATCAAATCCAAATCTAAATTCTTGTATATAACAATTTCCTATTAAGTCATAATATTTTATTTTGAAATTAAGAAAATCAGAGATGCTTTCTTTTTTTAAAATTCTTATATAGAAAATTATTTCTTCTCCCGGTCTTGCATAATATCTATTTAAATATTCAGAAATACCATATTTATATCCTTTATCACTATCAAAATATTCATTTAATCCCCGTTCTGATATCTTAGGTACCAATTGTACATTTGTGGTACTTTCTTTTCCTATATTAATAACTCCTATTCCTAGAGTTATTTTATCATTACTTTCAATAATTCTTTCATCTCTTAAAACAATGTTAAAATATGGAACAACAGATGCTCTTGTACTTTGTTTCATTAATAAACTAGTAATCATTGCGTCTTGTTGTCTTTTTGCTTCCTTATAAAGTTCAAATTCTTTTGCCCTTTGTTCATTTTCTCGCTTTATTCTTTCGGTTCTAAAATATGATAAGATAGAAAACACAAACGAACAAATTGGTATAATAGTTGTAATCTACTCTTTAAATTCAAATTTTTGTGTTATTTCATTCATAATAATATCTCCATTTAATAATTTGAATTGTAATATAAAAAATTGTAAAAATTATTTAATTTTGAAGAAAATCAAACTTTTCTTTAATTGGGTTCCCATCTTTATCATAATAAGATGAATGATTTAATCCACAAGTATAAGCTAGAGAAGTTAGAATTGGATATAGAAATTCTGGGAAGTCTTGTTCAGTCGTCCATTTCAATATTGGAGTTTTTACAATGTTATGAGATATCTTTTCTGATTTATCACACCACTCGTTACATAATACCTGTTTATCTCTTACATTTAGTAATGTAACAGTAATATATATTCCTCCAAAAATATCGATTTTTTCTAAATCAATTAAAAATGCATGTATTTTCTCTACCAAAAATTTTTCTAATACATTCCACTTATAAATAGTTCCATCATTATAGTCATTTAATAATCTAATTTCTACTGATTCAATACAAGAGTTAGAGAATAATTGAGTATAAGACTGAATATTTCTAATATTATTCCCATAAACCCTTATTAAACCATCTGAATTATATAAAGTAGTTCCTAAAATATCCGGAGGACTAAAAACCGTAAAACTTTTTTTGTATTGTAAAGAACTCAAGTTTAGAAAATTAGACTCATCTAATGACCACTCAGGTATTAGATGCAATACTAAAGAGCTGTTAGTAGTTAAACTTTCCTCTAAATTTCCATTAAGAATAAAAACTATTCTTTCATCTATAAACCTTTTTATTCGTTCTTGTTTAAAAGCAAATTCATTGAAACTATTTTTTAAATCGTTATATTTCATTTTAGCACAAGTATTACCATTTCTAATATAAAATTCGTGATTGCTTCCTGTATTAAATGCATGAGGTCTCAATTCACTTCTTGGTACTTCAATTATGATACAATTTGTATTTTCGTCAATAGAAATATGTTCTAATTTTAGTCCATAAAGAGCAGGGATTGTATTAACCAAAATCTTATTTCTAAAAGATTGCTCCCAAGTTTCAAATCTATCTTTATTAACTCCCACATCAGAAAACTTAGAAGGATTATGTTTTTCATCTTCTTTTAATCCTAGAATTATTTTCCCACCATTATAATTCGCAAACGAACATATTTCTTTAAATAAATCATTTAAATTTTTCTGATTTAATTCGCTTAATTTTCCATTTTCAAAATAATAATCTTTAAATTCCAAAACATCAGATTCTCCAATTTTTTCTTCTAAAATTTCTTGTAAAAACTCTTTGCTCATAATTTTCTCCATTCATAAATACTGTTTTTTATTTAAATATAATTTTTTTGAATTATTATCAATATTTTCTATATCTTAATTCATCGATAGTATACCATAGTAGTTTATTTAATTCAATATAACTAATTATTTCATAAATTTACAAACAAAAAAGATAGCTTTTCTGCTATCTGTTTTACTTCTGTAACTATTAATTATAAGGAGCTAGAATTAACTTTCCATCTACATATTCTCCTAAAAATACATCGCTATATTTTTCTAATCCTTGTTTTTTAATTTCTTCAATTAACCAATATTCGTCTTTTCCTATTGTTTCTAAAATATCAGTTTGTAAATGTCCGTCTGTTATCAGTGGGAACTTTGGATTTTCTTCTCCATAATGAATAATTATAAGTTGACCATTTTGTTCAACAATGGCTCTTTTAACATCTTTTATTGAATAAACATTATTCGTTCTAAGTTTAAAAGATACATCATGAGCAGATAGGCCTACTTTTCTACAATTTTCTATATTAATTTTACCTTCATCAATAATTATCAATGCTTTTCCATCTATAACTTGTTTTACTTTTACAACATGTTGTTTAAGCCATTTTAAGCCTAATACAAGAGCACACCAAATGCATAGAATACCGATGAAGTCAAGTATCTTAATACTATTATTATAAATTACACCACCAATTATTCCTCCAAGTACATAATTTTGAACTTGATCACTTGCCGAATTCGGTGCTAAGTTTCCTTTTCCTGAAATGTTTATTATAGTTATTAAAGCTAAAAATCCGATTAATAATTTTATAGCTACTAAAAGAAATGGATTCATTATTCCCCCTAAATTTTTATAAAGCTGTTAAAGCAGCGATTGTTCCAAAAATTACACCCGGTATATTTGCAACAATAATCGGCCAATCTTTTTTCTTTTGGAAAAATCCGTAGCTAACCCACAAAGTACAGTTAATTGCTGCAACCATAGGTTGTAAAAAACCACTTTTATTTCCGTGTAAGTTATTAATAATTTGTGGAAAATAGGATATATACATAAGCATTGCGGTACAAGTTGCTACCCAACCTAAGATTTTAAGTATTTTTTGATTCATAAAATTTTCCTCTTTCTATATTCAATGTTTTAATAGCATATATAATTATATCATATTTTCAGCTTAAAATATCTATTTTAGTGAAATTATTTTACTCACTTTTTATAAATTCACTAAACCAATTATCCAAGAAATTCATTTGTTCTTAAGTACGAAAATAATGCTCTCCATTTTTCATAATAGTAATACTCGAATTAGTTTTTTATCTTTTTTTTTGGATTTTTCAATTTTTCGACTAATTTTTTCAATTACATAATATATTATCTTTTATTTTCATCAATAAGAACCCCACCCTTCCACGATGCTTCGCATCGGGTGGGTTCCCGGGAACCTTGTTGTTTCACAATAAAAAACAGTAAATCATTCACAATTTACCGTTTTTCTATATAATCTATTTTTTCTCCATTTTTTTTACTGCCATAAAATATCTCTGAATTCCCAGTAACACAACGACTCCATCAATTATTGGCAAAACGTACCAAAGACTCTGTGCTCCAATCATACGAGGTAATAAAATTACAGCTGGAATAAACAAAATTATCTGTCTTAACATAACTAAAATACCGGCTGTTTTACCATCTCCAATCGCTTGAAAAAATGTTATAGTCATAATCATTACCCCATAAGCAATGAAAATACTGTACATTATGCGGAAATTCGGAATAGCTAAAAATAGTGTTTCATCGGATAATCCAAATAATCCAAGAATTGGTTTAGCAAAAATTTCTGAAGGTAGCCAAAAACAAGCAGCTAATATAATAGAACTGATAGCGAAAACATTGAATATTTTTTTGACCCTATCATACTGCTCTGCTCCAAAATTGGCACCAATAGCAGGTTGTAATCCTTGGCTCATTCCCCAAAGAGGAATGAATGAAAAAGCCTGTATTCTTAAGATAGCCGCCATAATTGCTGCGGATGTTTCTCCACCATAACGAAAAGCTTGACTATAAAGAAAACTCTGCTGAATAATAGTTAACACCTGCATAAGCATAGCAGAAACACCTACGGAAAACATATCTCCGGTTATATCCCCTTCTTTTCTAATCATCTCAATTTTTACAACTTTACTTTTTTTCTTAAAATACCAAAGAGTAAAAATTGCCTGAACAAATTGTGCTGTTATCGTAGCGACAGCAGCACCTTCAATACCACGCTCTCTAAATAGTATCATAAGAATCGGATCCAACAATATATTTATACCTGCACCAATTCCCATAATAAGCATTGCTCGTTTCATCAACCCCTCGCCACGCATAACCATATTTGCTGCCTGCGCGAAATTTACAAAAATAGACCCTATAAAAATAATTCGTAAATAACGAGTAGAAAGATTTAAAAGTTCTCCTTTTGCACCAAATACACTAAGTAATTGTTGGCAAAATATGATCCCTAAAACAGTAACAATTGTTGACAATGTTAGAATCCAAAAACAAAGATTTCCCATAACTTTATCTATTATTTTTTGATTTCCTTCTCCAATGGCTCTGGATAATAGTGACGCTGAACCTACCCCAATTAAAGTTGCGATACCCGTATTGATATATGTGAACGGAGTGGCAATTCCTACAGCGGTCATAGCTTTCTCTCCAAGTATCTGGCCGGCAAAAATCCCATCCATTAGCGGATATAAGCCGATAACAATCATCCCTAATATTGCCGGTAATGAAAGTTTAATTAATATTTGTAACGGTTTAGCTGTTAAGAGCTCTTTACTATCTTTATTCATCTAATTACACCTCTTCTCTATTTATCATTAAAACATCAATTATCATTTTCTCAAGAACTTGACGTTGTGAAACTAAATGTTCCCTAATTCCCAATGTCTCACAACTCAAGATAATAGTATTAAGTAAATCATTGAGTAATTTCAAAGATTCTTCACAAATTTCTCCATAGTCATATTCATCTAGCATTCGTTTAAAATTTTTGATATAACTGTCCTGTAATTTTTTATAAAGTTCCTGTAAGTCTTCATCTTCCTTCATTGACTGCAAAAACATAACATATATTGGAATAAATATATTAGTAGAAAGTGCCCTATCAACAGTAATTTCAGCTAATAACTCTACACTTAAAGGCTTAGAAATTTCACATATCTTTTTTTCAATAATGTCTTCTCGATATTTACAACCTCTTAACATCAAATCGTATAGAATTTCAGTTGTACTTTTATAGTAGTGATACAAACCTCCTGTAGACAGTCCAGTAGCTTGTACTAAATCATACATACTTGTGTTTTTATATCCTTTTCTTGTAAAAACATCTAATGCAATATTTTGTATTTTCAATTTTCTTTCTCTTGATGTTAGTCGTTCTCTAGTCATTTTGCCCTCCTTACCGACATAACTCTCGGTAACAATAGATTAACACTAACTAACTTAATTGTCAATACCTTAATACTACAAAAATCATAATAAACAAATAAATAATAACTTTTTGTTCACATAAAAAAGACTACTTATCTACTTCCGATAAATAGTCTTCTCGTCCAATTTTTAAATTTTTCTATTTAAGAATTTCTTAGTTTTTCTAAAATTCTATCTCTCTTCATTTTCAAAACATTCATATCTTTAAATTTATAATTTCGTATTAACATAACATTAATTTTGTTTAAATTTTATTAAACCATATCATAATAACATATTCTATTCAATATATTCAGCATTTACTTTATATTATTTTAAAACAAAAACCTACTAATTAATATCTTAGTAGCATTTTTGTAAATT
Organism: Parvimonas micra; assembly: GCF_037482165.1. NCBI lineage: Bacteria > Bacillati > Bacillota > Tissierellia > Tissierellales > Peptoniphilaceae > Parvimonas > Parvimonas micra. The sequence goes on along the minus strand of NZ_CP148048.1, from coordinate 92,051 downwards.
TATTATACACAACTTCTGACTTAATCCTCTCAAATTCGACCAAACTTAAGCTAATACTATATAAATTCACTAAACCAATTATCCAAAAAATTCATTTGTTCTTCAGTGTGAAAATAATGCTCTCCATTTTTCATAATAGTAAGACTAGAATTAGTTTTATTTGCAAAATTCGTCATAGTATCCAAAGAAGTTAGAAGGTCATTTTCTGCATAGAGAATATCTGTTGGTACATTCCATTCTATTGGATTATTCCTAACATAAGTAAGATATTCCCAAGACAAAGTTTCACTAAAGGATGTTGCAATTTCTTTTTCTTTATATAACTCTTCCTCTGAAACATTAGACATTTTCATCATATTTAAAATTAGTTTTTCCATATCTACAATTGGAGAAATAAACATAGCTTTTTTAATTTTTTTATCCGATAATGCAAGCATAGAATAATAAGCTCCCAAACTATTTGCTATTAAGTAAATATCATCATATTCAGAGACTATGGAATCAAAAAACTTTGAAAATTCTACCTTGGCATCCCAAGGAAATTCAGATTTGTAATCAAAGCCAATAATTTTATATTCATCACTAAAAAATTTTTTATAATGTTCTGCTTCAACAGAATTTCCGCCTTTCCCATGTATGTATATAACTGCATTTTTCATTATAACACCTCTATTTTTTATAAAATTCGGGATTAAATACAATTGTTCCATATTTTAATTTAGGTAATTTAATTATCTCATCATATAATTTATTAACTTCTTTAAACGGCTTAATAGATAAATGTTCTATATTTTCAAGACTTAAAAGTGGAGTGTAATCCTTACTTTTTACAATACTTGTAAAAAATCTAAAAAATCTTAATTGCTTCATATCTTTCAAAAAATCAATAGAATCTATATGAATATTTTTCGGAGCAAAGCAATCCCCCTCAATTGTAAGACTTTCCAATTTTTTAAGTTTTGTAAGTGGACTATAATCGTCAATTTTTTGAAAATTTTCAACTGTTAAAGTTACTAAATTTTCTAATTTCGAAATTGGTTCAATACTTCCCACACTTGAACCTGAGCCTAAATGCAAATATTCAAGATTTACAAGATTTGAAATCTTAGAAATATCAGGATAAACTCCCCACTTAATATATAATTTTTTAAGATTTTGTTGTGAACAAACCGCATTAAACAACTCTTGTGGCATTCTTGTACAAAATGTAAGTTCTGTAAAAGCCGTTGGATTTTTAATTAAAAAATCACACCATTCATTTACAACATTTTTTCTTGACTTTGCAGTTTTGTACTTTGAATTAGAACTATCATCCAATTGAGTACAATTTATTATAATTGCACTTTCTCCATTATATTCAGAAACCTCTACAATACTTCTAGGTCTATTTTCATTTTTGAAGTAATAATCATAACCGTATATTAATTGTTTTTCATTTAAAACCATTTTTTACTCCCTTCTATTTAAGAAGATTATATCTAAATTTTCATTGCTAATACTTTATTATGATTATATCATAAGTATATATTTCATTCAATTTAAGTTGATATGCTTGTGAGCTTATGAGATTTAGATATTTTAAGTATCTTCGATACATTTACTTTTGCTAAAGCAAAAGTATGAGATCTTTCGACTACACTACGTTTCGCTCAAGATGACGTATAAGGAATAAACTTTGATTATGGGCTTAACGTTAAAAGTAAATAAACTTCAAATATTATTAAAAATGAATTTAAAAATTGCATAAAAAATAATATAATTCACGCGACGATATCAAGCAAAACAACGCCTCTAACACGTCATCTCGACCGAAATGAGTGAAACGAATGGAGCGAATCTAGCCCTAACTTTGTTTACTTGTAAACAAAAGTAGGTCTGACGGGGTAATTGTATCTTTAGATACAATTACTCTGGAAATCTCATATTTTATTATAGAAAAAGATGATATTTCTATCGCCTTGTAATTACTTTTTAATAAATAAAATTCAAACTCTATACAGCAAAAAACAGTAAATCTTACGACTTACTGTTTAAAAGAATTCTTTAAATTCTTCTTTAAATTCTAATATTTCATCTTCAGGAAGATGATGTATATAGTCATTAACGTCATTTGAGTCAGTATAACCACTTAATATTTTATCCGGACAATCATAACCAAGTTTTTTTGCAACATGTACTGCAAATTCGTTAAATGCATTTCCAACAGCTGTTATAATATTTCCATCTTCAACTACCGACTGTGGTAAAAAATTTTTTTCTTCAACGAAAGCAAATGATTCTCTCATTTCAACAAATAAAGAATCCGTATATTTTTTACCTTTCAACAAACCTGCTTGTGCTAAAAATATCGGACTGGAGCAAATTGCACCAATAACAAAACTATCATCATTTACAAAGCTTTCTAAAAATTCTTTGATTTTTTTATTTCGTATTGGTTGTCTTAAGTCGCTACATCCTGAAAGAATCAGGCAATCATAATCATCTTTACAAAACTCAGAACAAGTTTTTACCGGATTTATCAAAATTCCTTCTTCACTCCTAACGGGGCTTAATTCTGTATATATTACATCGGTAAAAGTATCAAAATACCAACGAAATACATACATTAGATTTGCAACTTCTTGCAAACTAAAATCAGGATAAACCAATAATGCAATTCTTTTTTTCATTTCCTATACCTCCATTTTTTTCTTTTTACCTATACATAGCCAATTCTATGCTATCCATGTATTGCCCTAATGACATATTGAATTTCTTATAGTCTGCATATTTGAACTCATCTGTTGCACAGGCAACGGAAACTCTTACAGTTTGTAATTGATTAAAGAATGTTATCATTAATGGAACTTGAATAATCTTTGAAACTCCTCTAATAGTCATTGTTCTTGCTTCATCCAATTGTAAAATTTCTTCTTTTGAATTGATATTCACCTTATTATTATCAACTAGAATTTCTACATTATCATAATATTCGTATGCTAAACTAACTGCTTTACAAATATTCTCCCAGCCAACTTTATATGTCAAATTATATTCAGCTAAAAGCCAATCATTTTCTTTTTTTACGCCCAATAATAACATAATCTCTTCTCCTCCAAATTTATTTAAACTTAAATAAGTCCTTCAGCATTCATACGAATTGCATAGAACTCCTGAAATGTATCCGGCTCATTTTCTATTGTTTCTTTCATTTGAATCAACTTTCTTTTTCCAACTCGTCTATCTAAAATCGCAAAAATTCTTACTAGTAAATTTTCACTTTTTAGGCTTATTTCTATGCTTTGATTGTCAAATTCTGCAAAGGCTTTATAAAAACAACGTTGGTCAAATACTCCCAATTTTAAAGCTGTATCGTCCATAAATGCATTTTCTTTTTTCATTCTTTCTTCGTATTTTTCATCTTTAGGAAATAAATCGGCTTTAAACCAGTTATTCCAAAAACAACCTTTGATGATTTCTTTTCCGTCATATCTTATTGCTGTTCGTCCCTCATGATCTGGACTTTTGCTATAAGTTGTAGCAAAATATTGAATATGCCCTTGTAGGCTTTCAGCAAGATATTCTTTTTCAAGTTTTTTCCTTATACCGCTCCAACTAGCCAATATTATATCCCCCTTTTAAATGAATTTTATTTATTTTCTGTATTCTTTGGCTTGAAAAAAGTTTTTCCCCAACCAATTAGCGAAGCCCCAAGATATCCTATTGTGTAATTTATAAAGATATCTCTATAAGCAGATTTTGCCAAAGGCTCTCTAAGTCCAGTTAGCCAAATATATCCAAACACTAATAAAAGAGTTGGAATGTAGATTATGATAGCCTTTAGCCAATAATTTTTAAGTTTCAAATTTTTAATCAATATATATGCAAGAACTATTATAAATACAATAATCGCTCTATCAATTTCATGCCAATTTCCATTTGGGTCTTCATACTTTCCATTCAAAAGATACAGCACACTATTAAAAATAGTCGCAATGGTATATAGCACCGAGTAAAGAAAAGTAGCCTGTTTTAACCAATTATTCCATATATATTTCATAATTCTACCTCCATAAATTTAAATTTATTTTCATAAGAATTAAAGAACTTTAACAACCATGATGCAGTTTTCTCCTTTTACTAGTAAAATTATATCAATTGTATAATATATAGTTTATATCATAAATTTTATATTAAAACTATACTTTTTCTTTTTTTAAATATTTAACAAACCAAGATATTGTATTTTCCCATGATATAACCGTTTCATAATATATATCATCTGTTTTATTCTTTTTATAGCGGAGATTTGGAAGATATGGAATTGTATTCATATGTCCTAACGCTGTAGTTAATACAATATTCTTTTCGCTAGATCTTATATTTTTCATAATGTTGATTGAAGCTCTATAAGAATCCCATATTTCATCTTTTGTAGATGTAATTAATAGAAGAGGGCAAGTGATGCTTTTTATATCTATAACTCCAGAATTATCAGTACTTGATTTTTTTATTAACATATTCATAATAAAATCCTTTATCTTAAATGGTTTATATTCTATTTCTTCACCACCATATGTCCAAGAAGAATGCTTAGAATTTCTTTTTCCTTTTAATCCTTCATAAACCCTGTCACTTGGAGAATTTAAAACTGCACATCTAATAGCATTGTATTTAGATAGAAACATTAATCCATACTCAGCACCCTTTGACCTACCATAAATTCCAATTTTGGAAGAATCAACAAAAGATAGCTTTTGTAGATACTTTAATGCCTCATCAATATTTTCAAGTGGTATTCTATCTAAATTTGAATTTTGGTTATTCATCCCAAAATAACTTATAGCTAATGTTGTAAAGCCATGATTAGCTAATAACATCGCAATGTTTTGTGCTTTTTCAATTCCTCCATCACTACCTGATAATACTATAATAGCTGGCTTTTTGTTATTATCATTTTTATAAAACATTCTTCCTTGCCAATTTTTTCTGATTATATCATAATAATCTATATTAAAATCTTTATAAAATCTATTAAAGGTTGTTTTAGCAAGTAATTTTTCATCCGACATAATTGAAATTTGATAAGTAACAACATCATTTAAAGGTAATTTTTTTAAGTCTCTAATACGTTTTTTATTAGTAATTGATACAGCTTTGAGAGATTCAAATAACCCCATATTTCTAAAACCTATATAATCTCCACCTTTAGACGGTGAATTTTTAAGAGATACAGTACCATTTGAATCACTGAGAAAAACAGCCTCAGCCCTCCAAAGCGTATTTTCTGACCAACTCATAGGAGCATTGATATTGTAAAAACAACTTGTTTCTAAAATAATTTTAACTTCTTCAAATCTTTTTAGTCCTTGAATACATATATTAATCTTTGAATCCATAATTTTATTACTATCTTCGATTATTATTTTACAGCTCATCATATCCCTCCCAAACAATTACAATATCAGACATTAACTCACTTAATTGTTCAAAAAAATAATCATCATATTTACTAAAAATTATCTTCAAATTTTTTTCAATTTTTTTATGCTCTTCATCGTGTTTAGCACATACTATTTGTCCCTTTGTGGTTAGCTCAAGCACAATACTTTTCTTATTAATCTTATTTTTTTTGACACATTCTTTTTTTTCCAATATATTAACTACTTGCGAAATTGCGCTTCGGCTTATATTTAATTTTTCAGCATATTCAACAAGTGTATAATTAGGATTATGTTCAGCCATTTTTAATAAATGTACTTCTGATAAATTTAAGTCAAAAATTTTATGTTGTTTGTATTCTAAACTATGATATAACCTTATGAAATTTTGAAAATCATATAAAAATTTTTCATAATTCATTTTATCATCTCCTTTTGTTAACCTACTTAACAAAATAACATAATTATCCAAAAATGTCAACTACATATTAATATTATATTCTTATTTTCATGCTATTTTTTCTAATCATCCAAATATTTTATGATTTTTACCTATTATATTACTTTCCTACTTTAGATTATATTATAAAAAAAGAGGATTCTCAAAATTTATACAAAGAGATCCTCTATAAATTCAAATTTATTTTATTATATTTTGACTATTTTCTAAAAATAGAAATCGGAACAAAATTTACATAAATAGAAAGGCCAATGCAAATTAATACATTTTTAGAATCTCCAGGCATTGTCTCTAAAAACATTCTCCAACTAGTATTGGAAAAATAGGAATTATAAATTATAGCGGAATATATAAAATTAATAGAACATAATGCAGTTATCAACAAACTTATCCTTTTAAAAACTATGAAATTTTCATCTCGAAATTCCTTAACACGACCTATTAAGGCAAAATTAATTCCTGCAATTGCAATTATTAACCACATATCTGCCTCCTAAAAATATTTTCTTATTATTTTATATTTTACATCATATTTATTGATATTTCAAATATAAAAAAACAGTAAATCATATTGACTTACTGTTTAAATCATTTTTCTATTTCTTATCTCTAAAAAGTGGAATCGCATTTACTAAAATTGACATAAAAACGCAAAACCATAATATCTTACTAACAGTTGGAATAACATCCATAAGTGCACTCCAATCTTCTTTAAGGACATAGCTTGAAGCTTCAGAATAAAATGCACATACAGTCAATGCTGTTAGTGATAAACTTATAAACCCTAACCATTTTGAATTTTTATTATTAAATGAAAATACAATATTCAATACTGCAAAAATTATCGCTCCAATACCAATTATTAACCACATATTTGCCTCCTTAAATTCCACTTTTATTTGCTAATTTATATTTTACATCATATTTATTGATAATTCAAATATAAAAAAACAGTAAATCATATTGACTTACTGTTAAACTGCTGTATTTTAGCTTGAACAAAACCAAATTTATAAATCTCTACGCAAATAAATCATATCTACCAATTGGATACCGTCTTCATATATTGGTTGATTATAATTATCCGTAAAAAAATTTTTGACAATATGCGAGCGAGAAAATCCACATTTCAAATAAAAATCAATAGTTTTAGGACTATCTCCCGTACCAACTTGTAATGTAGAAAATTGATTTTTATATTTAATAACAACAAAATCAATTAGAATTTTTCCGTAACCCATTCTTTGAAAGTTAGGGTTTGTAGCAATATTTTTTATTTCAAGAACTCCATTTCCCTCATCAGTAACTACACATTCAGATTTAACACCATTATCCTCTAAAATAAACATTATTCCTCTATCAATATATTTGTCAATCATATCTTCTTGTTCATCAGCAAGAAGCAGAAGCTCCATATACTGCTTTTTGTTTTTTCTAATTTCCAATATCTTCATAATTTTATCCTACAATCTCAACTTATTTCATATTTTATATTCATCATCACATTATTATACATATTTTTCAAACCTAGACTGTTCAATTACCTTATCTCCAAGCAAAGTAATTGCCTTTTGTGGACATAGACTTATACATCTATAACACATTGTGCATTTGTTTTCAGGAACTGCCTTTTTATCTTTTATGCGGATATTTTTCATCGGACAAACCCTACTACATAAACCACAACCATTACAATCATCGTTTATTTTTAATTTATCAGTATATCCCATAGTTTTCGATAAAACCATAATCTTTGACCAAAAAGTCCCTTCAAATGTGATATGAAAGATAGTCCTTCTCTTGGATATTTTCCATTTTTAATCTGTTCTGCAACTTCTTCTAATCGCTTATCTGCATTTTTTACTATTTGCCTATTTTCTTCAATAGATTTTTTCAAAAGCTTACTGTCGCAAACGGAGTCAGGCATTTTTATCTGTATGCCTCCCAGACTTTCTGCTCCATATTTTTTTAAAATTCTTGCAGTACATCCCGCTCCATCTCCACTGAAAAGTCCCATTGTATTTATACAAAAAACTTTTTTACCTTTCCAAAGAGAACTATTTTTCTTAATAAAATCTCGTACCATAAATGGAGCATTGGAAAATTGAGTTGGGTAGCCTAAAAAAATTACATCCTCTTCTTTTAATAAATCTATAATCAGTGGAAATTCTAAAGGAACACATTTTGACTTATCATCTATCAAATTTACAAGTTTTTCAACACAATGTTTCGTGTTTCCTGTTCCACTTAAATAAATGCCTATCATATATTCCTCCAATGAATTCTAATCTACCAATTTTACTTTTCTATATCATCTAAAAATTCTTCTACTTTTTCCAAATATGCTTTTGGCTGATCCCTGTGAATGTCGTGCATAGAATCGAATCCCTCAATTAAAGTACTACCTTTAATCAATTCATTAACACGCTTTGCATCTTTTTCATCCATTGCAGAAAGCAAAATTCCATCTTCACTATAATATGAAGGAGCTGTATTTTTTGGTGCCTTTACATGAAAAATACAAGTCGGAACCTTAATTTCTTTCAATAATTCTTCTTGTTTAATTCCCTTAAAGAAACTGAAATCATAGAATGTATCCCCAAATCTTAAGTCATAATCGCCCGTTTTATCTTGTAAATTCGCAGTTAATTGCAGTAAGGTATTAATTCCTAACTTTGGTGGATAATACCAAATAACCGGTATTTTAGTCTTATCCTTTTGAAATCTTTTCATTGCAGGTTTAGCTACAATTTTATCCCAATTATCTTCTCCATTTTTATTAAACAGTTTTCGCATCGGATCATTTTTTAGATCATGTTCAAAATAAGTAGTATTAGGTTTTTCAGTTAAATAATTGTGAATATTTTCGAAATTTTTATAAGAAAATGTATTTCCAGCACGTCCTTTTTCTGTTGCAAAAAATGGTCCGTCTTCCAAAATAATCGCTTTTACATTTTGTGGAAATTTAGCACCGATATATGCAGTAATTAAGGCACCTGAAGAATGCCCCGAAATAATTGTTTTTTCTCCAATTTTTTCTTGAATAAATGATGCAATATCGGACCCTATGCTTTCAATATTATATAAATCAGGATTTTTACTTGACTTTCCATGTCCATAATAATCAAGTGCAAATACATGATACTTTTTTACTAATTCAGGAAATACAGTACGATAATCTTTCCAATCTACCATTTGTCCATGTAATAATAAAATAGCCGGACCATTATTTGGACCTTCAACATAATTTATTACATTCCCATTTTTTAGATTAAATTGTTTTTCTTCCAAGCCTAAACTTGAAGCCTTGTTTTTCCTGAACTTTTCACCAGAATAGTCATAATTTAGATTATAAATTGCATAGATTGCAACAGAAACAATTACAACTAAAAGTATTATCACTATAAATTTTAATATCTTAATCTTCATCGCTTAAATCTCCTTGAATATTCATCAAAACTTTTGTTGCCACATCTCCATTCATAATGGCTAACCCTCTTCTTTCATCTCCAAGAATTAATAAATTATCTCCAGTTTCTATGGAGAAAATTTTTCTTGCCTCTTTTGGAATAACAATCTGACCCTTAGATCCTACCTTTGCAGTCCAAGCATGTAATTTTCCATCTTTTTTACTTTTCATAATTACCTCCGTATAATAAGTATGTTTTTTCATACTTATTATACTACATTGAAATTAAAAAAGCAAATCACAATAAAAAAACAGTAGCTTTTTAATTTCTACTGTTTAAATAAATTTATCTTCTTTAAATATTTTCTCCTTTTATAAGCAGATAGCTCTTTTATTGCAATGTTTAAAGATAGCTTTGATTTTTTCTTTTCTTTTAAAGAGCCTACAAAGACAATTTTCTGGTTAGGTAATTTTAATATATATGTCGTATATAAAATTGCCTGTGGTTGTGGAAATTTAATCTCCAATTCTCCTTCTTGGATTTTAATTTTTTCATTTCTCATTTTTAAAATTGCATAATCATCGTATAATTCAAGCTCTGCTTCTTCATCTTCTCTACTCCAAAATTTAAAGACAATCCAAGTAGATAAAAACATGGTAACTGGAATTAATAAGAAAATCAAATAAATAGCATGGTTGGGATGTTCTTTAAAATACTGTAACTCATTTGTACTTACAATTCCAGAATAAATAAGGAACTCATAATAAAGAAAAAAACCTACTGCTATTCCAATTATAAGCATAATATATAACATAATCGGAGTATTTTTATTATATCTAAAATTTATTTTTCTCATTTTAAATTCTCTTCCTTATATAATATAAAACATTTGTTAATCTATATTTTACATTATATTTAGCAATATTTCAATTTTATTTTATAAAAAACAGCAAGTCAATTTGACTTGCTGTTTAGTAATTTAACTTATATTTGATTACTTTTCAATTATTTTTGATTCTTTACCATTAACCATAATAGCTTGATGATTATTAATAGGACATATCTTCAAATCTGAAAATTTCTTTAAAATAGTAGCAGTAATTTTCTTGAATGGTGAAGTAAGATAATGAGGTAAAACATAGAAATCAATTAAATTAAGTCCATTATCATCAATTTGTGAATAATCTTCTGGTTTTTCATCCATTATTTCAATATAAGATATACTTGGTGCACATATAACAGAACCAGCTGATTCTCCAATCATAAGTTTACCTTTTTTTAGTTCTTTTTTTAATAATTTATCAACTCCTGTTTTACGCAATTGGTCAATAAGGAAAAATGAATTACCACCTGTAAAATAGATAATATCCGTTTCTTCAAATACAGCTTCTATTGTTTTAAAATCTTCCTTTGAAATATCAATTTCTGTTAGATTTGCTCCCATTTTTTTAAATAGTTTTCTTGCTGACCCTACATAACCAGTATAACCCTCATTTATTGAAGCTGTTGGAATAAAAACTACTTTTTTATTTTCAATTTCTTCTTTAATTAAATTCCCAACTTGAGAAAAATGTGAACATAAAAATAAATTCATACTTATACCCTCCTAAAATTTTAATACAAGATTATAATTATAGTTTACACTTTATATTTTACATTATATAAGCTAATATTTCAATTAATTCCACAATAAAAAGGACTGTGAAATCAGATTCACAGTCCTATTTTAATATTAGTTTATTAATATAAGAATTATAATTTATTACAACAATAATCAATTATGCAATGGTCTTCAGCACCATTCGTACAATGTATTTTTAATTTTTATCTTTCTAATTCTTTTTTCAACTTTCTTAACTTAAATCCACAGTGAATAAAAATATATAAATATACAAAGAAGAAAACCATAAAAATTCCTCCGAAATATATATCTATACTTCTATGTGTATCTTTGACGAATTTCGAAAATTGAGGAATAAGAGTAACTAAAAATATAATAAATAATGGAAACATCCTAGTCTTATAAATATGATTAATCATATTTAACTTAGATTGAGAGTCTGAAAATATTTCTTTTTCTGATTCTGTAATACTATTTGTATTTACTTTTCTAAAATAATTCCATCCTAAACCTGAACATAAATATTCCCAACCATAGTCCTTATACATTTGTATATAATCTCCTGAAGCTTTTTTATTTTCATAGTCTAACTTATAAATTACTTCCTCAGAATTACATTCTTCAAAGACAAAAAAACAAGGTGGTATAAAATTAACTAACTTCCAGCCGCTTTTATGATTATTCTCTAACCATTTTTCTTCATCTACATAGTCACTAACTGTAAAAAACCTTATTTTTGTTTTTCTTCTAGCCATAATATTCATCTCCAATGCTATTTTTATACAATCTTTTTATTCTTTCCAATTCCAAATTTAATATTTCTCTACCTATTTCAGTTATTAAATATATTTTTCTTTTTTCTTCTTCTCTAACAAAACTTATAAGTCCGTCTTTTTCCATTTTCGACAAAGTTCCATACATTGTTCCCGGACTGATAGTTATTTCATTTTGAGTCATTTTTTTGACTTCCTGACCTATACCATATCCATGATTAGGAACTTGTAAACTAAACAGAATATAAAAAGCAGTTTCCGACATAGGCGCATATATTTTCTTTAATTTTAAATCCATATTTAACTCCTTATATCAAACTATTGTGTATCGTATCTCGATGTATATATAGTATATCACACCTCGATATATGTGTCAACATTTTTTTGATCTTTCTTAAATCTCCCCACAAAAAAACAGCCGATTCCTCGGCTGTATTAAAAACTATTTTCTTGATGCTTCAAATATGCTTTGAATTGAGCTGTCTAACATTTTGTCAAATTCTTCCCCAGTTTGATTTACATTAAGTCCTTCTGTTAAAGCTCTTGAGAAACTTGCTATAACTCCGTGGTTTTTAGCAAGAAGTTCATTTGATTCTTCTCTTGAATATCCACCTGAAAGAGCAACAACTCTTACAACTCTCTTATGATCAACTAATTCTTTGTAGAAGTTAGGAATAGTTGGTAAAGTAAGTTTTAACATTACTTCTTGTCCTTCTTCTAATTTATCAAGTTCTTTTAAAATTTCTCTTTTTAAAATTTCTTCGCATTTTTCCTTTTCTGCTGAATTTATATCAACTTCAGGTTCAACAATTGGAACAAGTCCACCTGCGATAATTTGTTTTGCAAAGTCGAATTGTTGATCAACTACTTTTTTGATAGCTTCTTCATTTGCTTTTTTAATTACTGAACGCATTTTTGTTCCGAAAACTCCATATTCAACACCTTTTTTTACAATTTCAGCTAAATTTGGAATTTCTTTCATAAGTTGAACACCATTTTTTTCTTCTGCTAAGCCCTTATCAACTTTTAAAAATGAAACAATGCCTTTTTCATTCCATAAATAATCCGGAGTGAATTTACCGTTAACTTTTCTTTCCATTGTCATTTCAAATAAAATCGCCCCTAATATACGTTCTTTAGTAAAAGCCTTTGAAGTAACAATTCTTGTACGCATTTCGTGAATTAAATCGAACATTTCAGCTTCATTTGAATAAGCATCTTCATTTACACCATATAATCTAAGTGCTTTTGGTGTACTTCCACCACTTTGATCCAAAGCTGCTATAAAACCTTCATCGTTTTTGATTCTGTTAAATTTTTGTAAATCCATATCTTCGCTCCTTAAAAATTATTAAGTAAATTTTACTCTAGCTATATTTTATCATATTTAAAGTAATTTAACAAACTCATAAATTATTTATTTTTTAATATTTTTTTACTTAATTGGTATAAAAAAGCAACTATCATCTTGATAATTGCCTTTTAATAATTTATTTACATTTTTAATATACTCTCAGTTAGAACTTTTGAAAAATTTATACCCAACCTTGTTCCTTTATCATTCGCCCATTTAGGTATTGATAAAGTCTTTTTAACTAAAGATGTATCTTTTAGAAATTTTTCTAAATCTATCTTTATTAAAGTAACAAATTCATCATTCTTTGTCTTTACATTTTTTATTGGAGTGGCTTTTGGTAGCTCAATTCCTCTTTCTACATATTCAGATAAAACAAGTCCTAATACTTCTTCTGCCATTGAAATACCAAAAGAAATATCATCGATATTTATTCCTGTATAAGCTTCTTTTATATCTACACTCTCAATAAAATAACCTTGTGGACTTTCTTTTTTAAATACAAATGGATAAACTACAAACATAAAATCACTCCTTAAATTTTCAAATACAGGACTATTTCTTTAGTCCTGTATCTTTTAAGATTCTCTGCTCAAGACCTTTTCCTAAATCTTGGTTCCCATGAACTGGCACTACAATTATTGCACCATCTTTTTCTAAAATATGATGCGAGCCCTCTTGCCTTAATTCTTTCCAACCATTTTTCTTTAGGAGCTTAAGCATTTCTTTCCCAGTAAGTGGCATGTGCACTCTACCTCCTTACGTAATATATTGTAACACGTGTTATTACGTAAGTCAAGTTTTTGTATATAAATCTATTTATATTTAATTTTATGTAAAAGTATAATTAAAACTAAAACAAATGAAATGCTGTTGGCAAAAATAAGTGCAAAGTCTTTTATAATCAAACCATGGATCAACCAAAGAAAAATTCCAGTTGTTTGCATAAGACACATAATTAGTGAAAGAGATTGTGTATTTTTATCTTTTATTACCTTTATAACTTGCGGTGCAAACGCAAATGTTGTAAGGCAAGCAGCTACTATTCCTATCATAAAACCTCCTAATATCTCATTTAATGATTTTACCATATTTTGACTATAAAATACAACTTGACAAATGAACTTATTTAATATAGTATAGACTAAATAGATATATTATTTTGGAGGTTAATATGGAATATAAAACACTTTTTCCCGAATTTGAATCATTCGACAAAGGACATCTAAAAGTTGATGATGTTCACGAAGTTTATTACGAACAATCAGGAAATCCAAATGGAGCCCCAGTTGTATTTGTTCACGGCGGGCCAGGTTGTGGTTGTGGCGACAAATCTAAAAGATTTTTAGATCCATCTTTTTATAGAATAGTAACAATTGATCAAAGAGGTTGTGGTAAAAGTAAACCATTTTTGGAATTAAAAGATAATAATACACAAAATCTTGCAAAGGATATGGAAAAGATAAGAGAACATTTAAAGATAGATAAATGGCTTGTTTATGGTGGTTCTTGGGGAACTACTCTTTCCTTATACTATGCAGAAAATTATCCACAAAGTGTTGTAGGTTTAATTCTTAGAGGCATTTTCTTGGGAAGAGATGAAGATATTAAGTGGTTGTATCAAGGTGGAGCAGGAATGTTTTTCCCTGAGACCTTTGAAATCTTTAAATCTCCTTTTAACGAAGAAGAGAGAAAAGATTATGTTCAAAGTTATTACAAATACTTAACTTCAGATGACTATGAAACAAAGAAAAAATACGGAAAGTCTTTTAGTGCGTTTGAAAATTCAGTAGTTGCTCTTGAACCGAGAGTTATTTCAGAAGAAATCACTGATGAAGATATTTCAATGGCGATTATGGAATGCCACTACTTTGTAAATCATTGCTTCTTTGAAGAAAATTACATTTTAAATAATGTTGAAAAAATAAAGGATATTCCTACAATAATAGTTCATGGTAGATATGATGTAGATTGCAGACCTATTGGAGCTTATTTATTGCATGAAAAACTAAATAATTCAAAATTGATTTTCCCTATCTCAGGTCATACTTCTTTTGATCCTGCAATGACTCATGAGCTTATTTTAGCACAAGAGGAATTTAAAAAACTTTTTTAGATTTCTCTAAATAAAGGAGGTAGCTATGGAAACAAAAAACACTTTACCAAAAATAGTTTTTACACTATCTTTGATTTCATTTTGTATCACAATACTATTATTTTCTGTAAATTATTTTACAGACTTAGTAGATAATTTAGATGGTATATATTTTCTTGTATTATCTATGACAACTCTTATTTTACTTGCATTTTCAATGTATTTTACAAGAAAATTAAGTAAAATTTACTCTATAATAAATGTGATTCTTTTCTTAATTACATTTAATATTAAACACATAATGACTTTTTTATTGGTCTTAGGAGGTAAGATATGAAAAAGAAAATCTATCTATGATAATTTATTTATTTGGTACTGTGGTAGAAATAATTTTGTTACTATATGTAAAATCCTTTAAAACTGGACAAGGAATTCAACTTTCTAATTATCTTAAATATTTTGGACTGATTTTCCCACAAGTAATGGGAGCAATTGGTGCTTTTTATTCAAGACATGCAAAAATACAAATATTGTGGTTATTCTTAAATATAGGTTTAATGCTTTCCGCTCTTTACTTTTATGCAGCATTCATTGAAGTAGTCGGCTAGGAGAAAAAACTTACTTATTAATATAAATAAGGAGGTCAATATGGTATCAAATAAAAATTTACCAAAAATAGTTTTTACACTATCTTTGATTTCATTTTGCATCACAGCTTTCTGGGGTGTTACAGTTCACTTTTCAAACTTAAATGTAAAAATTTTATTGGCTTTACAACCTATAACTTTAATTTTACTTGGATTATCAATGTATTTTACGAGTAACTCTAATAAAATTTACTCTATAATAAGTTTAATTCTTTTCTTGATTACATTTAATCTTGAACATATAATGTATTTTATATTGGTTTATGGAGTTTTAATATGAAAAAAGAAAATTTATCAACAATACTTTTTTTAATTGGCGCCGTAGTAGAATCAGTTCTATTACTATATGTAAAATCCTTCAAAACAGAACAAGGAATTCACCTACCAAATTATATTGGATACTTAGGATTCTTTTTCCCACAGATAGTTGGAGCAATAGGCGCTTATTTTTCAAGATATGCAAAAACTACAGGTTTATGGATATTTTTAAACTTGGGGTTAATATGCTCAACTGCATACTTTTACCTATCATATCTTGAAGTAATTGATTAGGAGAAAATATGTTAAAAAATGATTATATAATGAGAAAAATTGAAGAATGGATAAGTATGATTTTAGAATTTGTCTTTAAAATCGACAAAAGTTCTTCGCCTGAAAAACTATTAAAATTAGAAGAAAGCAAGGAAATTTTAAAAAATTTAAAATCAAAAATCGACAATGGAAATATAAATGAAGCTGAAGATTCTTTATTTAAAATGTTGAAATATAAAACTCAAGATAGTTTGTTAATAGGTCTCCTTTTTTACTCATATCTCAACGAAAAAGATTCTAAATTTTTAAATGAACATGATTTTGAAAGAGATGAGATAAAAACAGGAATAAAAGACTTATTAAAAGAATTTAATATGAATAATTTATCAGACTTGATTTAGAAATATTTTGACAACATGGAGGTATTAATGTTTAATCAAATTAAATACGAAGGTAGCTTGGGAGAACAATACTCTTATTTAATAAAAGATTTGTATGAATTATGCAATAGCGAAGAAAATACAATAGCTAATTTATCAAACGCTTCTGCCCTATTAAATTTCTTTTTAGAAAAAATTAATTGGGTCGGATTTTATCTTTTAGATGAAAAGACAAACACTCTAGTTCTTGGACCTTTTCAGGGGCTTCCTGCCTGTGTTAGAATACAAAACGGAGAAGGGGTTTGTGGAACAAGTGCAAGTCTTAAAAAGACTTTGAATGTTGAAAATGTTCATAATTTTGAAGGACACATTGCCTGCGATGGAAAAAGTAATTCAGAGATTGTTATTCCTATTTTTAAAAACGAAAAACTTTTTGGAGTTTTGGATATAGACTCCCCTATTTTTAATAGATTTTCAAAGGAAGAACAAACTTATCTAGAGGCATTTGTCAAACAGCTAGAAACTCACATATAGGAGGTAAATATGAAAAAACTTTTTAAATTTTTTCTATTCTTATGCTTGTGTTTAGTCGTCTTAATTCAATCTTTAATCTATCATTCTAAAAAGAATGAAATAGATACTTATGAAAATTATGTCTTAGTGCTTGGAGCTGAGGCAAATAATGGAAAACTTTCAAAAACATTGATTAATAGACTAGATACTACTGTAGAATATTTAAATAAACATAAGACTGCAAAAGCTGTTTTATGTGGAGGAAAAGAAAAAAATAATGAACTTTCTGAAGCAGAATTTATGCAAAAATATTTAGTAGAAAAAGGAATTAATAAAGAAAGACTTATCGTTGAAACAAAAAGCAAGAATACTTTTGAAAATGTAAAATTTGCATTAGAAAAGCTAGATAAAAAGCCATCAGAAATAATGGTAATCTCTTCAGACTATCATTTATTTAGGGCAAAACTTATTCTTTATAGATTTGGAATTTTAGCAAGGACTGTTCCAGCAAAGACTCCATTTGGGGCAGTTATAGCTTCAAATGTTAGAGAGACTTTAGCAGTTGTAAAGACTTTTCTATTTGATAAACCTACAGCAGAAGATATAAAAAATTTACATCAAAAGAATAATTAAATTTACGATTTAACCTATATAGTATAATAACACTCTAAAAATGACTTCTTAACACAAAAATTTTCAAAAAAAGTGTTGACAAAGTATAATAAAAGTTATATAATATTTAGGTAATCGTATCGGGGTGTAGCGCAGTTTGGTAGCGCACGTGGTTTGGGACCATGGGGCCGGGAGTTCGAATCTTCTCACCCCGACCAATTCCTATGGGTTTTACTCATAGGAATTTTTTTTTATGTAAAAAATTTTAAAAATTTTTTCTTTTGTTTCAAATGCAACAGATTTTCAATACAAATTATGCTATAATATTATTAACATAAAAAATAAATCATATATAAAATTATTAAATTGATTAGAGAAAAGGAGAAATACTATGAAATTAGAAAAAAGTACAAAAATTGGTGAATTAGTTGAAAAATATCCAGAAGTTAAAAACTTCTTAAAGACTTTAAGTCCAGAATATTCAAATCTTGATAATCCAGAATTATTTGCAATGATGAAAGATATTGCAACTCTTGAAATGATTGCTATTAAAGGTGGATTTGAATTTGACGAATTAAAAGAAAAGTTAGAAAACTTTATTAATGCTTAAATGCATCCATACTAAGACAAAAAAGCAGGGACTTCCCTGCTTTTTTACTTTGGTAAAACAATATGGTTTATTAAATATCATATATAAAACGAAATATTTCACGTCATAGCATTTTGAGAAGAAAAGCCACCAACACGTCATCTTGAGCGAAGTCGAAAGATCCCACTACTATTATTTGTTTACAAATAATAGTAAGTCCTGTAAAGGACTTGTATAAAAACTATAATATTTATATAATTCATATGAAATTATCTTAAAGACTTTTAATAAATAAGTCTTTTACATTGTATGTATCTTCGATACATTTAGTTTTGCTTGTTTGCAAGCAAAACTATGAGATTTCTCGACTTCGCTCGAAATGACGTATAAAGAAATAACTTCGATTAGCAGATAAACGTGAACAGTAAATAAACTTCAAATATTGTTAATTTTTATGCTATGAGATTTCAGGAGTCAATGTATCAAAAAAGCAGGGATTTCCCCTGCTTTTTACTTATATTTTTTATTCTTTTTCCATAAATTTATACATTGCTATTGAACTTGCAATTGGTAAATTAAAGCTATCTATGTCTTCGCTCTGTTCTATGAATACGGAAGTTGTTCCACTTAAGTCAAAGTTTTCAAGTCCATGTGATTCGTTTCCGAACATCAATGTAAAAGGCTTTTTAATCTCTACATTTTTTAGAGACACTGAATCCTTATTTAAAATGAAAGAGTAAATATTATTTTCTTCAAAAGTTTTTTTGTAGTCTTCAAAATTTTTAAAAATTTCTACATTCATTTTAAAGATTGCTCCCATTGAAGCTCTAACAGTTTTAGGATCAAAAATATCACAACCGTCTATTATTGCAATATTTTTAAATCCGAAACCCAATGCAGTTCGTAAAATTGTCCCTAAATTTCCCTTATCTCTCGGCTCACATAATAGTATGTGATTGTCTTTTTTTATCTTTGCAAAGTTTTTTTCAAAAACTCCAATAACAAATGTGTTTTCTTTGTTTTGAAGTTTATTTACAATTTTATCATTATAAATTAAATTAATTCCTTTTTCATCACAAATTTTTTCAAGACCTGCTTTGTCGTCATATTTTGAATGTACCAAAACTGATATAATCTTGTAATTTTTTGACTGTAAAAGCTCAATCGTTGGGAAAGCTCCCATTGTGTATGAAAAATTCAAATCTTTTTTATATTTACAAAATTCCATAAAATTTACCTTAATTTTCTTGAAAAATTATCTTCTCTTTTTATCACGTTTAGATTTTTCAACCTTTTTGTCTTTTTTATCCTTTTTATTTTTCTTATCTTTAGATTTTGCAGAAAATTTTGAAGAGTCTTCCTTTTTGTTCGCAAGTTCAACTAAAACCTTAAAGCCCTTAATATGAGCATTATTTAGGTTATTTACTGCATCTTTAAGTGCGTTTTTATGAATATTTACAAAACTGAACTTTTCAAAAATTTCGATATCTCCAATATCTCTTGCGCTTATATTCGCATCATTACAAAGTGCAGAAACTATATGTCTTTGAGAAACTCCCTTTCTTGAACCAATGTTAATATAAATTCTTCCGGAATTCTTTTCAGTAACATTTGACTTTCCAGCCTTGTTTGAAATAGAAGTCTTGTCATTTCCCTTTTTCTTATTCTTCTTAATATCCACGTCTATAAGCTCTTCGTGATTGTTAAGTTTATTATTCTCATTATAATGTTTTAAAAGACAAGCAGCTATATCAATCGGAGAATAGTCTTCACTCATTAGAATATTTATAAGATTTAACTCTTTTGTATGTTCATTTTTATTGATTTCTTCCTTGATGTCTTCCATAAATCTTTCTTCATGTCTTTTAATCAAGTCTTTAAGAGTTGGCATATCTCTTTTTTCTATTTTAGTTTTTGTGTATTTTTGAATTTGAGATAAAGTATTCATTTCCCTTGGAGAAACAAAACTTATTGCAGTTCCCTCTCTACCTGCTCTTGCAGTTCTACCTATTCTGTGAACATAGTATTCCACATCTTGAGGCATATCGTAATTTATAACTAAATCTACATCGTCAACATCTATTCCACGAGCAGCAACATCTGTCGCAACCAAGATATCTATTGTGGAATTTCTAAATTTATTCATTACCCCATCTCTTTGGATTTGTTTTAAATCTCCATGAAGTCCATCCGCAAAATATCCACGAGATTGAAGCCCTGCAGTTAAGTCATCAACCATTTTTTTAGTATTACAAAAAACTACTGTAAGTTTTGGATTTTGAACATCTAAAATACGGGATAGAATTTCAAGTTTCATATTATGCTTAAGTGCAAAATAGTATTGAGTTACCTTTGGAACTGTTAATTCCTTTGGTACGACTTTTATAAGTCTTGGTTCGCTTTGGTATCTTGCAGCAAAATCCATCATTTCATGATCCATTGTAGCAGAGAAGAAAGTTGTTTGTCTTTCATAAGGTAAAAAGCCTATAATTTTTTCAATATCTTCTCTAAAGCCCATATCAAACATTTCATCCGCTTCGTCCAATACAAAAGTTTTAATATTTTCAGTTTTTAAAGTTTTTCTCTTAATATGGTCTATAACACGTCCTGGAGTTCCGACAATAACTTGAACTCCCATTTTTAGAGAACGGATTTGTCTTTCTATAGGTTGACCTCCATAGATTGGAACAACTGTTACTCCCTTATACTTTGCAAGTTTCGAAATTTCTTCTGCAACTTGAATTGACAATTCTCTTGTTGGACATAGTACCATAGCCTGAGTTGTCTTACTGTTTTTATTTACTTTTTCTACTATAGGAATACCGAACGATGCTGTCTTTCCTGTTCCCGTTTGTGCTTGACCGATTATATCCTCGTTGTTTAACATAGTCGGAATTGCTTGTTTTTGAATTGGAGAAGGTTCTTCAAAGCCCATTTCAACAACGGCTTTTAAAACTTCCTTCGACAAATTAAAATCATTAAAATTTTCTATCATATTTTTCCCTTTCTTTTATCGTGAACCTTAACGTTAGTTCCGAAAGAAAAAGACAAAAACAAACTATACATTAAACATCACGACATATTATGAGTTATATTTTAGTTCTTTTTTATAACTCAACGATATATTATATCATAAATACAGTCCAACTTTCAACTTAAATCCACAATTTACTACAGTTATCCACAAAAAATGTGGATAACTTGGGAATAATAAATATACTTCATTAATTTTTTATAAAATTTACATTTATTCAAATATATATTGACTTTATTTTTTTTTTTGATAATATAGTATTGAGAAATCAATTTAGTTTAATATTGTAAAAAAGATTTTGGAGGGCAGTATGTTTTATTTTTACCCTAGTAGGTACAAGAATGGAGATTATTTAAAATTTTAGATTCTATCTATTTACATATTATATTATTTAATTGGAGGTAAAGTATGAAAAAAATTAGTAAAGTATTATTATGTTTTATGATTTTACTTTTAACTGCTTGTACGGGGAATAATGAAGTTAAAAATTATTATGGAAAAAAATTT
This sequence comes from Parvimonas micra, assembly GCF_037482165.1. Classification (NCBI taxonomy): domain Bacteria; kingdom Bacillati; phylum Bacillota; class Tissierellia; order Tissierellales; family Peptoniphilaceae; genus Parvimonas; species Parvimonas micra. The sequence goes on along the minus strand of NZ_CP148048.1, from coordinate 70,105 downwards.
GTTGGTAAAAATGGCGGAGAAATTGTAATTACCGAAAAAGTTCTTATATATTCAGGAGAACCAAGCAAAATAAATCCAAATTCAACTCCTGATGATGTTAATAAGGCTAAAGATAAAATCAAAAAAGAAAATGCCACTTCATTTGATAATCCTAAAATAGTAAAAAAAGGTGATAAAAAATATTTAACAGCAAATAAGTTAGAATACAAACTTTCATTTGTTGATGATGAAACAATAATTGATGAAGATGATAATTATGAATTTAAACTGTCTAAAGAAAATATTTACAAATAATTTATAAATACTACTCTTAAATAGAGTAACAAAAAAAGCTATGAATATAATTCATAGCTTTTTTTGCATTTATTTATTTTTACGGAGGATTTATAAAAAAATCTCTACTAATATGCTAATTAATTATCATCATTTCCGTCATAATTATCGCTACCGTCTTCATTGTCGTTACCGAAATTATTTCCGTTAAAATTCTTGTTATATTTTTTACTATTGTTGTTCTTACTGTCATTACTACTATTTTCTAGATTAAATTTTTCAAATTTAACTTCTATTGTAGTTGCTTTTCCATCTCTATAAACTTCAAGTTTAACTTTATCACCTATCTTGTAGTTCAATAAAGCTGCTTTTAAACTTGAGTTAGATGTAACTTTAGTATCTCCAACTTTAGTAATAATATCTTTCGGTTTTAGTCCTGCAGATTCTGCTGGAGAACCTGATAGAACTTCATGAATATATACACCTGAGTCAACAGGTAATTTTGTTTGTCCTAAGACATTATATCGTGAAACATCTATACCTTTTATACCTAGTGTTACACTTTCGAACTTACCGTTTTTAATTATTTGTTCCAAAATAGGTTTTGCCAAATTCGAAGGAATTGCAAATCCGATTCCGTCACTATTACCAGCTTTTGCTGTATTTATTCCGATAAGTTGTCCTTTATCATTAAATAATCCACCACCACTATTTCCTGGGTTTATTGCTGCATCTGTTTGGAATAAACCTTCCATAGTAGATCCATCTTGTAAAGTAATAACTCTATCTTTTCCTGAAATATAACCAGAAGTTAAAGTTGATTTTAAATTTATACCAAGTGGATTACCAATTGCTATAGCTTTATCACCTATTGAAACTTGAGAACTGTCCCCAAATTCAACTGGTTTTAAATTAAGACCGCTTGGATCTATCTTGATAACTGCTAAGTCTAAAGTTTTGTCACTCCATAAGACTTTGGCTTCTCTTTTAGTTCCGTCGCTTAGTATTACTGTTACAGATTTTGTTTTTGAAGGGTCAACAACGTGGTTATTTGTTAAAATGTAACCATCTTTACTTACTATAACCCCTGAACCAAGTCCCTTTGTTTGTTTTTGAGTGGAAAACATATCTTCAGAAACCCCAACAGTTGTTATACCTACAACTGATTGCATTGATTTTTGTGCAACTGCTTTTTCAACATTTGGATTTTCAGAAGTATTAATAGTTGTTGCAGTCGCTTCTTTATCATTTGAAGAATTATTTAAAAGTGACTTTCCACTATTACTCTTTAAGTAGAAACTAGTTCCACTTATACTTATTGCACTAGCTAAAATTATAGCTAATAAGAATTTTGAAAAAGATTTAAATCTATTAGCTTTTTTTCTTTTTCAAATTCTTTTTGAACAATACCATCAACATAAGATTCAAATTTTTTATCTTGCGTATTTGAATCTTCCATATATGGTTCATCATAAATTTCTTGTTGTTTATAATAATCATATGGATCTTCAGTATATTCTCCATAATCCTCATCGATTGAGTTATTTATATCTTCTTCATTGAACAATTTTTGCGTTTCATTTAAATTATTTTCATTTTGTCTTGAAGTTTCTTCTTTATGTTCTTCATTTTTTATATTATTTTCATTTTCATCGAAGATATTATCTCTTTTATCGTCCATAATAAATCACCTCTTTTTTAATATCATTTATTATCTTGAATATATTTTAAACTGTCAACCTTAAAGTAAGCTTAAAGAAAAAAATTTTTTAAAAAATTTTTTATTTTTTAAAAATATATTCAAAAAATAAATTTTGCAGTTAATAGTAGAATTGTATTTTCTATTGTTTCATCTATCAACTGCTAACATTATATCGACAAAAACTTAAATGAAGTTAAAAAAGAGGAGAAATTTTCTCCTCTTTAATATTTTTTTATTTTTCTCTATTTTCTAAGCTTAATCTTAAAGAATTCCCATATCTTTTCCAGCTAATTCGAATGCTTTTACAGCTTTGTCTAATTCTTCTTTACTATGAGCTGCAGAAATCATACAACGAATTCTTCCTGTTCCTCTTGGTACAGTTGGGAATACTATAGCTGAACCGAATACTCCGTATTCTCTTAATTTTTTAGAAAATTCCATAGTCTTAGCTTCATCTCCGATAATTACTGGAGTAATTGGAGTTTCTGAATGACCAGTGTTAAATCCTAATTTCCCTAATTGTTCTTTAAAGTATTTAGCATTATCCCAAAGTTTCTTTTGTAATTCATCTGATTCGATTAAAGTTTCAACAGATGCGATACAAGCTGCAGTATCTCCAGGAGATAAAGTTGTACTAAATAGAACTGGTCTTGCTCTATGGTTTAACCATTCGTAAGCAACTTCGTTACAAGCAACATATCCACCTTTAACTCCGATTGCTTTTGAAAGAGTTCCGATAACAAAGTCAACTTTATCATGTAACCCGAAATGATCTACAGTTCCTCTTCCGTGGCTTCCCATTACTCCTGAACCATGAGCGTCATCAACATAAGTTAAAGCATTATATTTTTCAGCTAATTTTACAATTTCAGGTAATTTTGCAAGGTCTCCGTCCATTGAGAAAACACCGTCAGTAATAATTAAGATTGTTTTATATTTTCCTTGAGCTTCAACTAAAACTCTTTCAAGATCTTCCATATCACTGTGTTTGAAAACTGCTTTATCAGCTTTAGTCATTCTAATACCGTCTATAATTGAAGCGTGGTTTAATTCATCAGAGATAATTAAATCACCTTTTTCTGTAATTGCTTGGATAGTTCCTATATTACAATCATAACCTGATTGGAATATAAATGCTCTTGGAGATTTTTTGAAAGTTGCTAATTTCTTTTCCAATTCTTCGTGTAAATCCATATTTCCGATGATAGTTCTTACTGCACCAGCACCTACACCATATTTTTCAATAGCTTCTTGAGCTTTTTTCTTTAAAACTGGATTATTAGCAAGTCCTAAATAGTTGTTTGCAGATAAATTTACCATTTCTTTTCCATCAAGAACAATTGTTGATGAATTCTTTCCATTTAATACAGGTAATTTACGGTAAACTCCGTCTTCTTTTAACTTATTAACTTTTTCTTGTAAAAATTTTAAATCATGAATACTCATATCTTTATTCTCCTATCTATAACTATTTTAATTTTTTACTTAAGTTTTCTAACATATCTACTGTCATCTTATCCAAATCAAAGCTTGGTTTCCAACCCCATTGTTCTCTTGCTGCAGAGTCATCTAATGAATTTGGCCAGCTTTCAGCTATAGCTTGTCTGATTGGATCTACATCGTAGCTTAATTTAAATTCAGGCATATATTTTTTAATGCTTTCTTCTAAAATTTCTGGAGTTAAACTCATAGCTGTAATATTGAAAGCATTTCTGTCTTTAAGTTTTGAAGGATCAGCTTCCATTAAATCAACAACTGCTTTAAGTGCATCTGGCATATAAAGCATATCCATTTGAGTTCCTTTACCTATATAAGAAGTGTAAGCTTTATTTTTAATTGCTTCATAATAAATATGAACTGCATAGTCAGTTGTTCCTGCACCAGGTAATGTTTTATAAGAAATAATTCCTGGATAACGAACTCCTCTTACGTCAACTCCAAATTTATTAAAATAGTAATCGCATAAAAGTTCTCCTGAAACTTTTGTTACTCCATACATAGTATTAGGTCTTTGAATAGTAACTTGTGGTGTATTATCAAGTGGAGTTCCTGCTCCAAATGCTGCTATTGATGAAGGTACAAATACTTTTGCATTTAATTCTCTTGCAACTTCTAAAGTATTTACAACTCCGTCAACATTAACCTTCCAAGTTAATTGTGGCATACTTTCTCCTCTAGCAGAAAGTATTGCTGCTAAATTTACTATAGTATCAGCTTTAAATTCTTTAGCTAATTCAAACATTCTTTTTGGATCAGTAACGTCTAATGTTTCAAAACGAATATCTTCGATAGCCGCTTTGTTTGCATCTGAGCAATCTGTAGCTAAGATATTTTCTCTTCCATAAATGTCCCCCAAATAAAGAGCCAATTCTGTACCGATTTGTCCAAGTGCTCCTGTCATTAAAATCCTTTTCATTATTCAATCTCCTTTCAAAATAACTGAGTAAAATTTTTACCATCCAGATGTATTATACATCAATTTTAATTACTTTACAACACCTTATATTAAAAAAATTAATATTTTTACAAGGTATAAGAGTATAAATAATTCAAATAGTATTATAATAATAAAGCAAAAATCACAAAATCTTTTTTAAAACAATAAATCTTCTAATCGTATATTAATCTTGTTTGTCACTAAAAATATCGTTGTCTTAATAATTTATCAAAAAAATTTATTTTTATACAATAAATATAGTCTAAAAATCAAATTTTTAATCAATTTTAAAAGCAAAAGTATTTTTATATAAATTATTAAAACAATGGAATATAAAAAAAACTAAGGATAATCTCCTTAGTTTTATACTAATTTTATTATTCTGTTCTTAAAGCTTCAACTGGATTTTGTTTTGCAGCGCTCTTTGAAGGAATAAATCCACCAATTAAAGTCAAAATCATACTAATTAAGATTAAGGTTATAGCCTGCGGAACGGATAAATAAGCCGTTATATTCGGCATTTCAGTAACTTTTCTTATTACAATATTTATCGGTATTAGTAATAAATATGTTATTCCAACTCCAAGTAGTCCTGCGAACAAGCCTATTATTCCAGTTTCCGCATTAAAGACTTGTGATATATTTTTCTTCGAAGCCCCAATAGATCTTAAAATTCCAATCTCTTTCTTTCTTTCGAGCACACTTATATAGGTTATAACCCCAATCATAATTGAAGAAACAATAAGCGATATGGATACGAAAGCAATTAATACATAACTTATTACATTTATAATTGTAGTTACGGAAGAAAGTATTGCTCCAACTAAATCTGTATAGGTTATCATTTTATCCTCTTCGAAATTGTTTTTCCTCATCTCATTATAGCTATCTAACAAAGAAATTATTGATTTTTTAGCTTCAAAATCTTTAGGATATATACTAATTTTAGAAATATCATTATCTTCCGCATAGTTAAATAATTTCATATTATTCTCATACGAACTTTCATTACTATTAGCCATAGCCATAATAAAAGATTTTATTTCTTCTTCATTTAAATTCATTGAAAAGGCATTTCCGAATTTACTTGGATCTATGGATATTGCCTGTGGTAAATTTTTCATAGAAGATGTTAGAACATTTTTAATATTATCGGCTATTGCAGTTGATATATTTTTCATCAAATTTTCCACAAAACTTTGTGAAGAATTTTGATTTCCTTTTAAACTACCTTTTATTAAGTCATTCACTCCCGAAGAAATCATATTTTTTGCTTCATCAGTTGCAATATAAGAATTAAAAGAATCTTTTAATTTAGATGGATCAGGCTTGTTATTTTCTTTAGCATATTTCAAATATCCATTTGATAAAGCTTCTGCTAATTCTGATATATCTTTATTATCTATTTTTAAATTTTCTCTCAAAGAATTTAATAGCTTTCTAGTTTCAGCTGAAACTTTTTCTCTCGCTTCTGGACTTTTCAAATACTCTAGTAAATATTGATTAAATTTATTAGGATCTGTGTAGTTGTTCTTTTTTGCAAATTCAGGATATCCTGACATAATGGATTTCATTATTTCAGTTATCTTTTCATTTGTGATTAAAGTTCCACTATTTTTAGAAATCATCTTAGAAAAAAATTCTTTTAGAATATTTTTAGCAGAATCTGTTTTCATAAATTCATAAAATGAGCTAGACAATTCGCTATAATTAGTCGAAGGATCTTTAGAAGAATAATCTAAATATCCTTTTAGAATATTACTTATTAATCCAATTAATTTATCCGAATCGAGTTTTATATCTAAATTTTTAAAAAAATCAACATCTGAACTAGTATTTAAATATTTTGAAAAATCAATATTTTTCATTGAATTAGCATCAAAATTTAATTTAGAAATATCTATTTTAAAAGCTTCAAACAGTTTTTTCTGATCTATCGAAAACAACTTTGCAAAGTCTAAATTTTGTTTGATTTTTTCTCCAAAAGGAGTATTTGTTAAAACATTAACATCTGGGCTTTCTTTTTGTGCCTTTACAACTTCACTTTCTTTTGATATTTTTCTTAAATTTGTTTCTAAGTCATCCGTATACCAAATACCAGGTTTTAAAATGAGTGTACTTTCGTCACTATTTGGAGACGCTATTCCAACTATTTTTATTTTTTTTGAATTATTTTTCAAAAGATTTTCTACAAATGTACTATCCATAGAATTTTCTATATAAACCTTATTTTTAGAGTCATATGAATAAAGCTGTGAGCTACTTAAAACTTTGAACTCTCTACCCACAATATCTTCGTACTTCCAAGAGATGTTATCCTCTTCTACATCAGTTTTTTCTCTATTTGCAAATTTTTTTACCATTTTTAAAAGCTCATCATTATCACGAAGCCCCAGTGAATAAAAAATAAAATCAGATAGATAACCCTTTGAGTTAGTTATTACTATCGCTTCATTTTCGTTACTTGGCCAAGAGCCATATTTTAAAGTATATTGATCCTTATACAGACTATCATTCTTAGGTAATTTATTAAATGCTTTCATAGAATTACTTGAAAAAAGAAAATTATTTGAAGAAAAACCCATTGATTTCATTGCCTCATTAGGATTTACTTTAACATATTTTTCTTTATTTAAAGTATAAATTACAGGCGTAATATCATATTTGTATTCTATTGTCTTAGCATAATTATTGATTGATTTTCCGTCATTTTCAAAATATTCTTTTAAAGAAGATAAATCATTTTTATTAATTGCTGATAACATCTTTTGAATAATTTTGATTTCTGTTATATCTCCATCATTATTTTCTCCACTTGATGTTTCAAACATTCTACCCATAGAAAAACTACTTTTATCAATCTCTATTGGATAAGAAATCATTGTTTCCTCTTCTGTATCTTTAATAAACTGATTTACTCCATTGGATAGGCCTAAAATTAAAGCTATCCCAATTATTCCAATTGATCCAGCTATTGCTACCATTAGAGTTCTTTTGAATTTAGTTTTTAAATTATTAAAACTTAAAGCTATACTTGTTAGATATGACATTGAAGACTTTCCAAAATTTTTATGAACCCCTTCACTTTCATTCTCTAAAACAAAAGGATTAGTATCAGAAATAATTCGTCCGTCATTTAATTCAACAATTCTAGTCGAATATTCATTTGCCAACTTAGGATTATGAGTAACCATTATTACAAGTCTATCCTTGGCTACCTCTTTAAGTAACTCCATTACTTGAACACTCGTTTCCGAATCGAGCGCACCTGTCGGTTCGTCCGCAAGTACAATGCTAGGATTATTTACAAGAGCCCTTGCTATAGCAACTCTTTGCATTTGTCCACCTGATAACTGATTAGGCTTTTTGTGCATTTGACTTTTAAGCCCAACCTTATCCAGTACATCTATAGCTCTTTGTTCTCTTTCAGCCTTAGAAATTCCAGAAATAGTTAAAGCCAATTCCACATTGGCCAAAATAGTCTGATGAGAAATTAAATTATAACTTTGAAAAACAAAACCTATTGTATGATTCCTATAGCTGTCCCAATCTTCATTTTTATATTTTTTTGTTGATATTCCATCAATTAAAAGCTCACCTTGTTCATACTTATCCAATCCACCTATTATATTTAACAGAGTAGATTTTCCACTACCACTCGGACCAAGAATAGATACAAATTCATTATCTCTAAAATTAAGAGATACATTATCTAATGCTTTTTGAATTAAATCTCCTGTTTTATAACTTTTACTGATATTCTTAAGCTGTAACATTCCCGTCCTCCTTTACTAATATAAATTTTTTGATTTAAATTTTATATACCCTCTATCTAAAAAATTAAATAAATACAATAAAAATAAACACTTTCAACTAAAAATTTGTACAAAAAATTAACATTTCTTATTAATATAGAAAAATAAAATTGAAAAAACTTTGTTCTAGTGATATAATTAATATAATTTAACTTTGTTAAATTATATTAATTTCATTGTGTTTACCTTAAAAATTTATCAAAAACAAAACACGATATAATATAAAGTTAAATAATTCAATTTTAAAATTAAAACAATTATAGACAATTTTAGCGTTAATAAAAAAGAGGTGATTTTATGAAAATACTAATTATTGGAAAAGGCGGACGTGAACATGCAATGTTAAAGGCATGTCAAAAGAGTAAATTAGTCGAAAAAATCTACGTTTTACCTGGAAATTGCAAGATGGATGGTGCAACAAAAGTAGATATAGATATGTATGATATTGAAAAAATTAAAGATTTTGCAATAAAAGAAAATATCGACTTAACTATAGTAGGACCTGCTGACGTTTTAGCTCTTGGAATAAAAGACGAGTTTGATAAAAATGATTTAAGACTTTTTGGACCTACTAAATCTGCAACAAGAATAGAATCAAGTAGATATTTTACTAAACAACTTATGGAAAAATTAAAGATACCTACAACTAAATATGTTGTATTTACTGATAGAGAACAAGCTCTAAAATTCGTTTCAGAAATTGAAAAATTTCCTGTCACTATAAAGATTGATTCTCTTCCAAAAAATATGGGAATTTTCATTGCAAGAAGCAACAAAATGGCAACAGATATAGTTAATGAAATCTTTTATGAAAATGAAAATTCAAAAATTTTAGTTGAAGAATTTATCATAGGTAAAGAATTCTCAATCTTTGCATTAGTAAAAAATAGCAAAGTTTATCCACTACAAATTGTTAAGGATTATAAGAGAACATCTGATAGCGACGAGGCTGAACATACAGGTGGTATGGGAGCTTGTAGCCCTGTTGCAAAAATTACGGATAATGAAATTGAACAAGTTGTCGATAAAATCTTAAAACCTATGGCAAAATCAATGTTTGAAGACGGTTATGGATTTGAAGGGTTTTTATATGGAGAAATTGTTGTAACAAAAGATGGAATAAAAGTTTTAAGTTTTAACGCCAGACTTGGAGATCCTGAAGCTGAAGTCCTATTACCACGTTTAGAGTCCGACTTTGTTCAAAACATTTTGGATGTAATGAATGATAAAGAACCTGAAATCAAATGGAATGATGAAGTTTGTGTTGGTGTAGTTCTTGCATCTAACGGTTATCCGTCAAAAGAAAAATGTCAAGATAAAATTAATCTAGTTCCGATAGAAAGTGATATTTGCTTTATGGGAGTTGAAGAAAAAAACAATCAACTCTATGCAAAGGGCGGAAGAAATTTAATTGTAACAGCTATGGCAGAAGATTTTGAAAAAGCAAGAGAATTAGCTTACAGAGATATTGAAAAATTAAAGAGTGACTCTTTCTTCTACAGAGAAGATGTAGGCAAGTTTTAAAAAATTGAACTTTAAAAAGCATACTCAAGCAGAAATATAATGGGTATGCTTTTTTATTTATATCAAAATTATAAAAAAATTTGAAGTTTATTTACCTTTAACGTCTAGCTACTAAACGAAGTTATCTCCCTTATACGTCATCTCGACCGGAGTGGAGCAAAGCGAAACACAGCGGAGAGATCTCATATATTTGCTTGTAAACAAGCAAATATAAATGTATCGTAGATACATAAAATATGAAACTCTCATACTAAATAGGACTTTGAAAGATTTACATAATAATTTTATCTAATTATTTTTTATTTCTTTCAGAAATACTATTGCTTGCCAGCAAGCAATAGTTGAGATTTCTCCACTTCACTTCACTACGTTCCGTTTCGGTCGAAATGACGTGTTCAGGGGTGCTTCTTCTAACAGTACTATGACGTGAAATGTATTGTAAAACGACAAAAAAGAGAGCTTACGCTCTCTTTTGCTTTTTAATTAACTATTTATTTCTTTTCTTTCTAGAAATTTGTAGAAGTCCAAGACTCACTCCAGCCATTGCCATATATCCAAATAACTGTGTTCCTATTGATGTTTTTGGAACTCTTGGTTTAATTGGTTTTTCCTTATTAGTAATTACAAAGCCATCTTTTGCATTTCCTTCTATCTTAGTATCATAGCCTTCAACTGCAACTTCATTTACTGTATAAGTTATTTCTTTTCCATTGTCATCATATTTTGGTAAATCTTTGAATGTATGTTTCCAAGAATTTGCTTCGTTCAACTTAACATTTTGAATTTCTTTTCCATTTGCTAAAAGTTGTACTTCAATTTCTTTTAATACCTTTCCAATCCATTTCTTTTCAACTGGAACTTGTGTTTTTTCTACATTTCTATTAGTAATTACAAAACCGTCTTTTGCATTTCCTTCTATCTTGCTTTCATATCCTTCAATTTCCACTTCTTTTACTGTATAAACTATTTCTTTTCCATTGTCATCATATACAGGTAGGTCTTTGAATGTATGTTTCCAAGAATTTGCTTCGTTTAATTTAGCTGATTGAACTTCTTGTCCATTTGCTAACAATTTAACTTCGATTTCGTTTACAGCTTTTCCTATCCATTTCTTTTCTACAGGAACTTCTGTCTTTGCTAAATTCTTATTTGTAATTACAAAGCCGTCTTTTGCATTTCCTTCTATCTTGCTTTCGTAACCTTCAATTGCTACTTCTTTTACTGTATAAACTATTTCTTTTCCATTGTCATCATATACAGGTAAATCTTTGAATGTATGTTTCCAAGAATTTGCTTCGTTTAATTTAGCTGATTGAACTTCTTGTCCATTTGCTAACAATTTAACTTCGATTTCATTTACAGCTTTTCCTATCCATTTCTTTTCTACAGGAACTTCTGTCTTTGCTAAATTCTTATTTGTAATTACAAAACCATCTTTTGCATTTCCTTCTATCTTGCTTTCGTAACCTTCAATCGCTACTTCTTTTACTGTATAAGTTATTTCTTTTCCATTGTCATCATATACAGGTAAGTCTTTGAATGTATGTTTCCAAGAATTTCCTTCGTTTAATTTAGCTGATTGAACTTCTTGTCCATTTGCTAAAAGTTTTACTTCGATTTCATTTACAGCTTTTCCTAGCCATTTCTTTTCTACAGGAACTTCTGTCTTTGCTAAATTCTTGTTTGTAATTACAAAGCCGTCTTTTGCATTTCCTTCTACCTTACTTTCGTAACCTTCAATTGCTACTTCTTTTACTGTATAAGTTATTTCTTTTCCGTTATCGTCATATTTTGGCAAGTCTTTGAATGTATGTTTCCAAGAATTTCCTTCGTTTAATTTAGCTGATTGAACTTCTTGTCCATTTGCTAAAAGTTTTACTTCGATTTCATTTACAGCTTTTCCTAGCCATTTCTTTTCTACAGGAACTTCTGTCTTTTCTATATTCTTATTAGTAATCACAAAGCCGTCTTTTGCATTTCCTTCTATCTTGCTTTCGTAACCTTTAACACTTACTTCTTGAACTGTATAAACTATTTCTTTTCCGTTTTTATACTTGTCAAGGTTTGTAAATTTACCTTTCCAATTTTCACTCTTCTTTAAAGTTAAAGTTTTACCAGTATCTTCTCCATCAGCAAGTAATTTTACAGTTACTTCTTCAACGCTTTCTGGTCCAATCCATTTCTTTTCTACAGGGATTTCAGTTTTTTCAACATTATGTTTGTTTTTGATGATATATCCTAAAACTCCACCTACTTCTCCTGCAATTATTTCATTTTCATATCCATCAACTACTGTTTCTTCTTTAACAGTATATTTGATTTCATTCCCTTTTGCATCGTATTTGTCAAGGTTTGTAAATTCACCTTTCCAACCATTTTCTTCATTTAATTTTATAGTCTTATCTGTAGGAATACCATCTTGTAGTAATCTTACAACTACTTCTTTAACTCTTTTACCATCTTGGTTATTATTGTCTTCCCATCTCTTTTCTACAGGAATTTTAACTTTTTCATTACTTTTATTTATGATAGTAAAATCATTAGTTCCATTTTGTTTTATTTCTGTATCATAACCATTGATTTTTTCTTCTTCAACAGTATATTTGATTTCAGTTTTTCCGTCATCTTTGAATTTATTTAAGTTTTTAAAAGTATGTTGCCAATTATTTTCTTCGCTCAAAGTAACTTGATCGATTTTTTTGCCGTCAGCTAATAAATTAACTTTAACACTTGAAGCTTTTTTACCAACCCAAGTCTTATTAACTTTTACTTCAGTTTTTGCTCTCTTATTAGTTATAGTTTTTATTACAGCTACATCATCTTTTACTTCAACATTAATAATTTCGTCATTCTTTATCCAACCTGCAGGAGCTTCAATTTCTGTGATTTCATAAGTTCCTTTAACTAATTTATCAGAAACAGCTTCTCCCTTTTCGTCAGTTACTAATTCAAAAGTTTGTTTTGTTACCTTATTTGTAATTTTAAACTTAGCACCTTTTAAAGGCATTTGTTTATTTTCAGCATCAACTTTAATAATCTTTATCTTTCCTAACAAATCACCTTCAATGCTTCCGTTTGAAAGTGCACTTTTATATCTACTTGACACTTCTTTACTTTCACCTTGTGAAAACATCTTTAATCTATTTTTTATCACAATATTAGGCTTGTAAGTTGATTTATATCTTAACATATATTGTTCGCCATTATTAATATCTCCAAGTACAAATCTAAATTTTGTTCCATTTTCAGAAAATTGAACTCTATCTCCGATATTTTCTGTTGATAAAACTCTTGTTATATTTCCATATTTGTCAAATTTAACCTTTTGAAGAACGAAACTTTCTTTTATGTAGCGAAGTCCACTAAAATCGCCTTTTTCAACTGTCAATTTATCTTCAAAAGAAACATTTTTAAATTTTTTACCATTTACATTAAAACGAACATTCCATCTTACTTCATTAGCATTTTCATTTATTCTGCTAGGCCATTTAGTTAAAATTTCATCTATTTTCCCTGGCTTTTCTATATCAATGTCTTTAGGAATTTTTTTACCATTAATCTCTATTTCTAGTCTATTTCTTCCTCCAGCCTTTATTTTGCTATAATTAAATAAAGATTCCATTGAAACTTTACCTTTTACATTGTAAAGATTTTCAACTTTTTCATTTAGAGTTACTCTTAAAGTTCCTCCCCCATCTTTTTTAACATCAATATGTCCTTGTCCATAAACTGTTTTTCCATCTAGTCCATAGATTGGAAAATTAACTGCTGCAGAATCTCCTATAAACTTAAATTTATCTGGCAGTTTAACTTCAAAGTAATCACCTTTTTTCAAAGTATTTCCATACTTTTGAGCATTCCATTCTAAATTAACTCTAAATCTACTCCAGCTATAGAATTTCTTTAATTCTTGTCCTTGCCCATTTGTAATTGTAAATTTTGTAATATTTACCTGTGGTGAAATATTTCTACCCGATTCAGCTGAAACTCTGAAAGCAGGTAATAGAGTACCTAATACCATAAGTACACTCAACATCATACAATAAAATCTTTTTTTCATTGTTTGCTCCTCCTCATAGAATGTGTTTGATATTATACCTATTTTTAAAAATATAATGGCGATTATTTTTAAAAATACATAGTTATTAGAGCCTAAAACTAATAACTCAATTTGAATAAATTTCATTACTTAATAAAATTTACTCAACTATCATAATAATGATAACATTTTTATATCTATAGGTCAAATAAATTAAATATATATTTAAATTAATACAGCTTAACGACAATAAAGTATATTGCAATTCAATACTCAAGTGTTATGATGAAACATATAGACTTCAGTAAATATCAAATTTTTTTATTAGTTTATCTTTTTTAAAAAAATTATTAAAATTTCGAAAAAAATGTTTTTCCAAAAATTTTTTATAAAAAAAATACTCGTTTTTATACGAGTATTTTTATAGCTTAGAATTTTTTTCTACTACCGGGTTTTACAAGTTCGATTTTTCCTTCTTTACAAAGTGGACAATCATCCTTTTCAAACGCTTGAACATTTAATGAAATTGCAGGGAAAAGTGGATATTCTATGTTAGATTTTCCATTTGTTCTATCAACTATTGAAGCGATTCCAACTACATTTGCTCCATGTTCTTTTAGTACTTTTATTGTTTCTAATGAAGATTTTCCTGTTGTAACAACATCTTCAACTACAAGTACATTTTCTCCCTCATTTATGAAAAATCCTCTTCTTAAAGTCATCATTTCATTTTCTCTTTCTGTGAACATCGCTCTTACTCCCAAGGCTCTTCCCAATTCGTAAGCAATTACAATTCCACCCATTGCAGGCCCAACTACTGCATCAACTTTTACATTTGCATCTTCAAGTTTTTTCTTGATTACCTTACAAACTTCTTCAGCTTTTTTTGGATACATCAAAAGTTTTGCACATTGAACATATTTGTCGCTATGTTTTCCTGATGATAATAGGAAATGTCCTTCTAATAACGCTTCACTTTCTTTTAATAATTCCAATACTCTTTGTTCCATAATTTCCTCCTAAATAATTCCTCTAATTTCTTCTAAATTTTTTATATTTTGTTCTTTACAGAATTTTTCCATTCCTTCAATTATATCAATCATAGCCCTAGGATTGATAAAGTTTGCTGTTCCGACTTGAATTGCGGTTGATCCTGCCATAATAAATTCAATTGCATCTTGCCAATTCATTATTCCGCCCATTCCAATAATCGGAACATCTACAACTGAAGCGACATCTCTTACCATTCTTAAAGCAATAGGTTTTATACAAGCTCCTGAAAGTCCTGCCGTTACATTATCAAAAACTGCTTTTCTATTATAAATATCTATTGCCAAAGCATTAAATGTATTTACAAGTGAAAGGCAATCCGCTCCCGCTTCAACACAAGTTTTTGCCATTTCTTTTATATTTTCAGCATTTGGAGATAATTTTACCATAAGGACTTTATCAGTATTTTCTCTAACTTTTCTTACGATTCCCTCTGCAATATCACATTTTATTCCAAAAGCCATTCCGCCTGATTTTACATTCGGACAGGATATATTTAATTCAATTATTTTTATATTTGTTTTATTGATAAGTTCAATAGATTTTAAATAATCCTCTAATTGTGAACCTCCAATGTTTGCTAAAATCTGTGTATCAAAACTTTCCATAAAAGGTAAATCTTCTTCAATAAAAGTTGGTACTGAAGGATTTTGAAGTCCGATACTGTTCATTATCCCTGCAGGTGTTTCGTAAATTCTAATTCCCGTATTTCCGTCCTTGCCTGCAAAAGTAAGTCCTTTTGTAGAAATACCGCCAATTCTGTTTAAGTCGATATATTCAGCATATTCTCTACCGAAGCCAAAAGTTCCTGATGCTCCGATAACGGGGTTTTTAAATTTAACTCCACAAATATCTACTTCCAACATTAAAAATTCACCTCCTTAACTTCAAATACAGGACCTTCCTTGCAAATTCTTTTCATTCCGTTTTTTGTTTTACAACTACAAGCTAGACAAGCTCCTATTCCACAACCCATTCTACTCTCTAAAGAAACATAGACAGGTATGTCAAAGCCTAAATTTTTTACAGAATTCATCATAGGATTTGGACCGCAACAATAGATTACATCATAATCATCTTTTATTATTTCAGTTATGAAACCCTTATGTCCTACACTTCCTGTATTTGTTGCGATATATGTATTTTTTGTAAATTCCTTAAATTCTTCAGTAAAATATATTTCATCTCTAAAGCCTGCATATAAATCGACATCCGCTTCCAATTTCTTTGCAAGATATAGCATTGGTGCAATTCCAATTCCCCCTGCAACAAGTGCGACTTTTTTTCCTTTGAATTCATCAATCGGAAAGCCGTTACCAAGTGGTCCTAAAATTTCTATGCTGTCTCCAACTTTCTTTTCGGACATAATCTTTGTACCTTTTCCCACAACTGCATAAAGAAAAGTCAATTTATCATCTTCCATATCACAGATACTTATCGGACGGGGAAGCATAGTCCCGTCCTCAAAGCATTTAACCATATAAAATTGTCCAACTTTAGCTTTAAATTCTCCCTTGACATTCATTTTGTAAATGCCTTCGGAAATTTTTTCATTTAAAATTATTTCAACTTTTTCGTATGATTTATTCTCCATAAATATCCTTCCTCATATTCAAAACGGCTTCTCTTGTATAATGAGCAAATCTTTCTTCGCCGTCTTCAAATTTTTGATAATATTTTATAATTCCTCTTGAAGAGTTTACAACTCCACCATTAAAGTCATTCAAATAAGTTCTGATGTCTTCTGCTTTTGCACCTTGTGCCCCATATCCCGGTAATAAGAAGAAAATATTTTTATATCTTTCTCTTATCTTTTTAGCTTCTTCACTATGAGTTGCTCCTACGACAAATCCCAAAGGAGAATATCCGCATTCAGAAGTCAATTCATCAGCAAATTTTTTAAGTTCGTCTCCAACTTTGAAGTATAGAGCTTCTCCATTGTAGTCAAGACATTCAATATCCTTTGATCCCTCATTTGAAGTTCTAAGTAAAACGAAAACTCCCTTTTCTCCGGTTTTTAAATAATCTAAATAAGGTGTGATACTATCCATTCCCATATATGGATTAAGAGTTATAAAATCCGCTTCAAACTCTCCTTTAAAATGTGCCTTTGCATATTCCTTTGCAGTACTTGCAATATCTCCTCTTTTAACATCCCCGATACTTAAAAGTCCCTTTTCTTTAAGATATCTTAAAGTTCTTTGGTAAGCAATAAGGCCTTCAAGTCCGTTTGCTTCATAATATGCAATTTGTGGTTTATAGATTGCTACAATATCACTTGTTGCATCAATTATTGTCTTATTATATTCAAAAATTATATCTGAAAGTTTTTCGTGCTTTTCTTTAATATAATTTGGAATATAATCTAAATGGCTGTCAAGTCCAACACAAACAAATCCCTTTTCTTTTACTGCTTCATATAATCTATCTACTATCATTAAAATTCTCCTTTATATTTAATTTCTCCTGCTTTAATTGTCATAAGCACTTCTCCGTAAAGTTCCATTTTATCAAAAGGTGTATTTTTTGCTTTTGATGCAAATTTACTTGAATCTACAACAATTTTTTTATCAGTATCAACTATAACCAAATCTGCAAAATATCCCTCTTTTAAAAGACCTTTTTTTATTCCCATTAAATTAGCTCCACCATAGGACATTACTTTTGACAAAGTTCTTATGTCAATATTTCTCTCTTTAACCAATTTTGTATTACAAATCACAAAGGCAGTTTCAAGTCCAACAAGTCCCGGACTTCCATTTGCCTTATCCTCTGCAGTATGTGGTGCATGATCAGTTGCAATCGCATCAACTGTTCCATCCAAAATTCCATCAATTAGAGCATCAACGTCAGCTTTTGTTCTTATCGGAGGATTTACTCTGTATGAATTATCCCAAAGTGCAATATGATGTGGAGTTACTTCGCAAGTAACCTTTACTCCCTCTTTTTTTCCACGTCTTACAGCTTCCAAAGAGTCGATTGTACTGACGTGGCAAAGATGAATTCTTCCATCCAATCTCTTTGCAAGATAAACATCTCTTAAAGTCATAAGGTCTTCTGCTATTCTATAATCAATTGGAGAAAGTTCACTTTCTGCATGTATCATTATGATTTTATCGTATTTTTTCGCCTCTAAAATTGCTCTGTACATTGTAGTTTCGGAAAGCACACCCTTACCGTCATCGGATAAAAATTTTGCATTTTCAAATTTTGAATAGTCAACCAAATTTTTTCCGTCAAAATTTTTAGTAACTGCAACTATTTGATTTATATCTACTAAATCCAATTCCTTTGCTCTCTTCATTATATCATTATAAGTTTCTAAATCACTGCAAATCGGTTTAGTATTTGCCATTGTATTTACAGTTGTATATCCACCTCTTAAAGCTGAAAGTGAGCCTGTTTTTAAATCTTCCTTATAAGTAAAACCTGGATCTCTAAAATGCACATGCAAATCTACAAATGCAGGCATAACAGTTTTTCCCTTTGCATCTATAATTTCAAAACTATCATCAAAACTTAAATTTTCACCAATCTCTACTATCTTTCCGTCTTCAATTTTTATCTCTCCGACTCTATTTATATCTTTATCCACTAAAATTGCATTTTTAATTATTTTTTTCACTATGTCCTCCACAAGAATATAAATTATCACAGTAATTACATCTATAAATTCCCTTTTCTCTATTAACTAATATAAATTTATTTTGAACATTTTCATGGCAAGTTATACAACGTGGGTTTTTACATTTTATAAAGCCCTCTACCTTTTCAGGTAAAATCATTGAAAGTTTTTCCTTGATTTTTTCATTTTCTATGATGTTTACAGTCAAATCTTTGTCGATTAAACCTAAAATCGCAAGGTCAATATCCATAACATTTTCAATCTTTATCATATCTTTTTTGCCGTATTTTTTAGAATCTGCATTCATTATAAGTGCAACTGTAAAATCTGCACTATCCAATTCTAAAAGTTTAAAAATTTCATAGCCAAGACCCGGTTTAATATGGTCTATTACAATTCCATTTGAAATACTATTAATATTTAACATTATTTTACCTCCAATAATTTTAAGATTAATGCCATTCTGATTATCATACCGAATTTAACTTGATTAAAATACTTTGCTCTAGGGTCTAAATCCACTTCTGTCGCAATTTCATTTACTCTTGGCAATGGGTGAAGAATTATCATATCATCCTTTGCAGTTTTCATCTTCTTATTATCTAAAATGTAAGTATCTTTAAGTCTTACATAATCAGCCTCATTGAAAAATCTTTCCCTTTGAACTCTTGTCATATATAGAATATCAAGTTTATCCATAACTTCCTCAATTGTTCTAACTTCAATAAACTCTACATTATGATCATTTAGATACATCTTAATATATTCTGGAATAACAAGCTCAACAGGTGAAATAAAGATAAATTTATTTCCCTTAAACTTTGAAAGTGTCTTAACAAGTGAATGAACAGTTCTTCCGAATTTTAAGTCCCCACAAAGACCAATAGTCATATTTTCCAAACTTTTCTTATATTGAGAAATTGTAAGTAAATCTGTAAGAGTTTGAGTTGGATGTTGATGTCCACCATCTCCCGCATTAATAAAAGGAACAAGTGTAACTTCTTTTGCAAGCTCTGCAGAACCCTCATGAGGATGACGCATAGCTATAATATCTGAATAACAACCCACTGTTTTTATTGTATCTTGTAGGCTTTCTCCCTTAGTTGCTGATGAAACTTTAGGATCCGGAACAGTTATACAACTTCCACCAAGTCTAAGCATAGCTGCTTCAAAACTCAATCTTGTTCTTGTTGACGGTTCAAAAAATAATGAAGCTAAAACTTTTCCCCTACATTTTTCTGAAAATTTTTCAGGATTATTATAAATCTCTGCTCCTAACTCCATAAGTTCAAGCAACTCTTCACAAGAAAAGTCCTCACTACTAACTAAATTTCTAAATTCTTTCATACAATCCCTCCTATTAAGTCATTTTGTCATAATCACAAAAAAAGGAAATAACAAAAAGTTATTTCCTAAAATTTAAAATATTAACGAAAAATATTGAATATAATTCCTTTATAAAGTCCTTAACAGCTTTGATAAAAGGAAATTTTATAAACTTAAAAAAAATGCTAGAAATACATTTTTTAAAAAATGAATTCCTAGCTAAATTACTAAGTTTATTAAAAAGAGAAAATTTAAGACCAAAAACAGAAGAGTCAATTAAACAATTATTCTTGCTATTAAAAACCGACATTTTAACTGAATTTGTCATAAAATTTACCTCCGTCAAATTTTCTTTGACTATTATACAATAATAGAACTATATTGTCAATACATTTTTAAAAGATTTCACAAAAAAACTCCACCTTTTTGGTGGAGTATTCTACTTATTCAACAAGTCCGGCTTAAATGTCGGAACCATATCTTTTAAGATGTCTGTAATTTCTTTTTTATCCAGAGTGTTTTTAACTTTATCAAGTCTTTCAAGTCCATCTTTTAGAGCTTCTACATCGTGAACTATCGGTTTTTCTATAAATATTTTTTCATATTCAGTTGCAACTGAATTTTCCATATTTAATAGTATTTCTTCATAAAGTTTTTCGCCCGGTCTAAGTCCTGTAATCTTTATGTCGATGTCCTTATAAGGTTCATAGCCAGAAAGTCTAATAAGGTTCTTTGCCAAATCAAGTATCTTAACTGGTTCACCCATATCAAGTATAAAGATTTCTCCCCCTTTGGCGATTGCTCCTGCTTGTAATACAAGTTGGCAAGCTTCAGGGATTGTCATAAAGTATCTTATTATATCTTCGTGAGTAACTGTAACAGGTCCACCCTCTTTTATTTGATTGATGAAAAGTGGAATTACAGATCCGTTTGAACCTAAAACATTTCCGAATCTAACTGCAACAAATTCTGTTTTAGATTTTTCGTTAAATGTTTGAACTAACATTTCACAAATTCTCTTTGTAGTTCCCATTACAGATGTCGGATTTACAGCTTTATCTGTTGAAATTAAAACGAATCTTGAAACACCATGCTTATCGCAAGCTCTTAGAACATTTAATGTTCCAAAAACATTGTTTTTAATTGCAGAAGTTGAGCTGTTTTCCATAAGTGGAACATGTTTATGAGCAGCTGCATGAAATACTACATCCGGTTTATATTTTCCAAAGATAATATCCATTCTTACTGCATCTCTTATTGATTCAATTTCTACAACTAAATCCAAATCCTTATAATGTCTTACAAGTTCCATTTGAATTTCATAGGCATTATTTTCGTAGATGTCTAAAATTATCAATCTTTTTGGACTGAATTTCGCTATTTGTCTACAAAGCTCGGAGCCGATTGAACCGCCTCCACCTGTTACCAAGACCGTTTTATTTCTCAAGAAATCATTTAGGACTTCTTGATCTAATTTAACTTCATCACGTCCAAGTAAATCTCCAATTTCAACATCTCTTAAATCTCTTATATTTAATTTTTGATCATCAATTAATTCATACATTCCAGGAATTATTTTAATCTTCATAGATAATTTTGAACAAATATCTGAAATGTCTTGTTGAATTTCCCTATTTGCTGAAGGCATTGCCAAAATAACTTCATCAATTCTAAATTCGTTAATTGCTGAAATTATTTTTTCTTTTCCACCAACAACTGGAATTCCTAAAATTTCTGTTCCTATTTTATTTTTATCGTCATCAATAAAAACTACAACCTTATATCCTAATTCTTTATGTTTTCTAAGTTCATTAAGAACTAAGACCCCTGCATCTCCAGCACCAACTATTAAAACTCTTTTAAGTTTTTCAACAGGGATTGAAAAAACTAAATTTTTTCTAGCTTTTGAAAGATATCTTGTACCAGTAACAAAGAACATATCAATTACAAATACAAGTGCCATAACACTTCTCGGAAATCCTACATTCATTGAAATCAAAAATATTCCTGTTAGAACATTTGCTACAACTATTGCCATAAAAATTCTAGACAATTCTTTAAAATCAGCATATCTCCACATTATTCTATATAATCCAAATAGAGCAAAAACTATAATTTTTATTAAAACTATAGGAATTATCCATTTGCTATACATATACCAATAATTTGCAGGAATATGCCAGTCAAATTTTAATAAAAATCCTAAATAGTAGCAAAGATTTATAACTATAATATCCAGTATTATTAAAAATATTTTTCTGACCATTATTATTCTCCCATTTTAAAATCCGATGAAACTAATTCTTTCAAATACTCCTTAATAGCATTTTTATTTGTTTCATCTTTTAAGCCATATTCAACACTTGCAATCAGAACTCCAAGTTTATTTCCAACGTCATAAGTTTTTCCGTCAAATTTATATCCTAATAAATCTCCTTTTAAAGTCAATTCATTTAAGGAGTCTGTAAATTGTATTTCTCCATTTTTTCCTGCTTTTTGATTTTCAAGAATTTCAAAGATTTCATTTTTAACAATGTATCTTCCGACCATTGCTAAATTTGAATTTGTTTCATCAATACTCGGCTTTTCTATAAGTCTAGTTGAGTCAAAAACATCTTTTTCGATTTCTTTTCCTTCCAAAATGCCATAATTGTGTCTTTTCTCATCAGGCACAACTTCAACTCCTACTACCGTTTTTCCGTATCTGTTATAAATATCAACAAGCTCTTTTGTGCATGAACTGTCTTTACAATCAATTATAACATCCCCCAAAACAACTGAAAAATCTTCGCCATTTACTGCTTCTTTTGCACAAAGAATTGCATGTCCCAATCCTTTTTGTTCTTTTTGAATTATAAAACTTATCTTACATTTTAATATTTTTTCTAAAGATTCAATATCACTTTTTGATACATTATTCGAATTTTTAACTCTTAGATCAATTTCAGAGTTAAAATGCTTATCAATAGTAAAATAATCTTCATTTACAATAAGAATTACCTCATCAATTCCTGCCTCTACAACTTCTTCAATAACATATTGTAAAGTAGGTTTGTCAAAAATCGGCAACATTGCCTTAGGAACACCTTTAGTTGCAGGAAACATTCTAGTAGCGAGTCCAGCAGTTGGAATCACGACTTTTTTTATCTTCATAACTACACCAACGCCTTCAAATTTTCAATTACATAATCAACTTGTTCATCTGTCAATAAAGTATGAAGTGGCAAAGTAATTTCTGATTTATAATTATCATAGGCATTTGGATAATCCTTGATGTCAAAACCTAAATTCTTATAAGCAGTATGCATAGGCAAAGGCTTATAATGAACATTAGTTGAAATTCCTCTTTCAGCCATCTTTATAATTATTTCATTTCTCTCTTCTTCACTTGCACCATCGATATTTACAATATAAAGATGACAACAAGATTTTCTATCTTCTTCAAAGTGAACAAAAGGTTTAATTCTTGTTCCTTCAAATCCTCTATTATATCTTTCTACAATTTCAAAACGTCTTTTCAAAAGATTTGGATATCTCTTTAACTGAGCTAAACCAATACCTGAAGCAATATCAGTTAAATTGCATTTATAATTAGGAGCAACAATATCATACTCCCAAGAACCAGGTTTCATCTTTGAAAGAGCATCCTTTGATTGCCCATGCAAAGATAAAAGTTGAAATTCTCTATAAATTTCATCATTATCCAAGCCTAAATCTCTATTCCAAGTAACTGATCCACCCTCAGCAACAGTAAAATTTTTAACTGCATGGAAAGAAAAACAAGTAAAATCAGCAATACTTCCACTCGGTTTGCCTTTATATACAGCTCCAAGTGAATGAGCAGCATCAGCCATAACTATAACTCTACCGATTTTTTCTTGTAATTTATTATTAGGCTTAAATAAAGCTTTCTTTTTTTCTACAATTTCAAAAATTTCATCATATTTACAAGGCTTCCCAGCCAAATCAACTGGAATAATTACCTTTGTCTTTTCTGTAATAGCATTTTCTAAAGCTTTTAAGTCCATAAACTTATCTTCTTTATTACAATCAACTAAGACAATTTTTGCTCCAACGTGATGAATAACACTTGCAGATGCAGTATAAGTATATGCACAAGTTATAACTTCATCTCCTTCTTCAACTCCAAGAACTCTTAAAGTAAGCTCCATTGCAGCTGTTGCAGAGTTTAAACAAACTGTCTTATCTGTATTTGTAAAAGCAGATAGTTCTTGTTCTAATCTTTTAGTTTTCGGACCAGTTGTTATCCAACCTGATTTTAAAGTATCAACAACTTCATCAATCTCTAATTGGGTAATATCTGGTGGAGAAAATTCTATTCTCATATAATCACTGTCCTATCTATTGTTGTTATTATTATTTCTATTATTGTTGTTGTTATTGTTATTGTTATTGTTGTTAGTATTGTTATTATTTCTATTACTATTGTTGTTAGTATTGCTGTTATTTTTATTATTGCTATTATTACTGTTATTGTTGTTATCAGTATTTTCATTAGTCTTATCAGAAGATGATTTTTTCTTCTTATCTATAACAGCACCTTTGCCTTCTTTAATATTTTTAATTAAAGATTCTTTGTCATCTTCATCAACAAGAATATATTCAACATTTTCAACTTTATCTTCTTTCTTTTCATCGTCTACAACAACTTTTCCTGTATGGAAACTTGAACAACCAACAAAAGAAAGACAAACTAAACAAATCGCAACTAAATTTCTTTTTTTCATAATGAACTCCTATTCACTATCCTTTTCAACCATAGGTTTCATTGTTGGGAAAAGTAATACATCTCTTATGGATTCTTGATTAGTCAAGTACATAATAAGTCTATCAATTCCGATTCCCATACCACCTGTTGGTGGAAGACCTATTTCAAGCGCATTGATGAAATCATAATCCATCATTTGTGCTTCATCATCTCCATTTTCTCTGGCTTCAACTTGTTTTAAAAATCTTTGCTTTTGATCTATCGCATCATTTAATTCACTAAAAGCATTTGCAATTTCTCCACAATTTACAAAAGCCTCAAATCTTTGAGTATATCTCTTGTCCTTAGGATCTCTCTTAGCAAGTGGACTGATTTCCACAGGATGCTTAGTAACAAAAGTAGGTTGAACCATATATTCTTCACAAAATTCTTCAAAGAATAAAGAAATAATTTCTCCTCTTGTAGTATGTTCAGTAACTTCTATTTTCTTTTCAATAGCAAGCTTTCTTGCTTCTTCATCAGTTAAAATTGTTTCAAAATCAACTCCTGCATATTCTTTTACAGCGTCAACCATTGAAATTCTTCTCCAAGGTGGTTTAAAGTCGATAACTTTACCTTGTAACTCAACTTCAGACTTTCCAACAACTTCCATACAAACAGTATAAACCATTTCTTCACAAAGTGTCATCATTTCTTCATAGTCAACATAGGCTTGATATAACTCAATTGCAGTATATTCAGGATTATGAAGTTTATCCATACCTTCATTTCTGAACATTCTTCCCATTTCATAAACTTTATCGAAACCACCTACAATCAATCTCTTTAAATATAATTCATTTGCAATTCTAAGATACATATCAATATCCAAAGTATTGTGATGAGTTATAAAAGGTCTTGCATTCGCTCCACCGGCAATTGTATTTAAAATAGGTGTTTCAACTTCTAAAAATCCTCTACTATCAAGATATTTTCTAATAGAAGAAATAATTTTACTTCTCATAACAAAAACATCTTTGATTTCAGGATTTACAATTAAATCTACATATCTTTGTCTATATCTTAAGTCAACATCTTTTAAGCCGTGAAACTTTTCTGGTAAAAGTTGTAAAGATTTTGTAAGTAAGACAACCTTTGAACTTCTTATTGAAATTTCTCCTGCATGAGTTGTGAAAACTTCTCCTTCAACCCCTACAATATCTCCAATGTCTAAAGTCTTAACTTCTTCATAACTTTCGCCTAAAACGTCAAGCTTATTGAAAAGTTGAATTTTTCCAGAAAAATCTTGCAAGTCCATAAAACAAACTTTACCATGTCCTCTTTTTGTTCTAATACGACCAGCAAGTCTTACAACTTTTCCTTCATAATTTTCATAATTATCTTTTATCTCTTTTGAATAAATAGTACCTTCAAACTTTTCTATCTCATGTGGGTCTTTTCCTGCATCAACTAACTCTTGTAATTTTTGTCTTCTAACTAAGAGCATTTCATTTAAATTTTGTTCTTCCACTATATCACCTCTTAATTTACCTTAATATTTTGTATTTTATATTCTACAACATTTCCATTAGGTAATTGTACTTGAACTTTATTTCCTTTTTTCTTTCCTAAAATAGCTCTACCGACCGGAGATTCATTTGAAATTTTTCCTTCAAGTGGATTACTTTCAGCAGAACCTACAATAGTATATTCTATTTTTTTCTTGCTTTCAACTTGAACTAAAGTAACTGTAGCACCAACATTTACAGTTTTTGTATCTAATTCAACTTCATCAATTATCTTTGCATTTGCAATCATATTGTCAAGTTTAACTATTTTTTCTTCTATCTGAGCTTGTTCATTTTTAGCTTCATCATATTCAGAGTTTTCAGAAAGGTCTCCAAAATCTCTAGCAATCTTTATTTTTTCTGCAATTTCTTGTCTTTTTACAGTTTTTAATTCTTCTAATTCTAATTCCAATTTTTTTAACCCTTCAGCGGTTAAAAATATTTCTTTTTCGTCCATAATATCTCTCCTTAAAAATCTACAATACTATTCAAATAATTATACTAAAAACATAAAAAAAAGTCAATCAAACTATGAATATTACATATAAAATACTAAAATTGTATTTATGAAATTGCTTGACTAAAGTTTAAATATATGTTAAAATGTATTTGTCAAAGTATTAATGTTTTACTTTGTTTTTATAATAAAGTAAAAGGTATTTAAATAGTTATTTTACAAAGGGAGGATTTTATGACTAGACTTAAAAAACTTGTTAGTTTATTATTAGTTTCTTTGGCATTATGTTCTTGTGCATCTACAGGAATGTTGAAAAAAATTGAAAACAAGGTTTATGAAGGAGATGGCGGAGCGCAATTGGTTATAGTAAAAGAAAAATTTAAGTCTCCAAAACTTATGTTTCATGGCCCAAGTCTAATTAAACCTAATACAAATCCCGAACAAATTGAAAAAAATAGAGATAAATATGAAAAAAGTAAAAATAAAGAATATTCTGGTGTAAAAATCGAAGAAAGAGATGGCAAAAAATATATTGTTGCCAAAGATTTAAAATATAAACTAGTTGTTGTAGATGAAAATACAATTTTAGACGAAGAAGATAATGTAAATTATAGATGCTTACCGGATTTATATAAAGACAGCAAAAAATAAGAATTGACTAAACTCCACACAAGTGGAGTTTTTTGTTTAATATATCAAAGATACATATATAAATTGTAATTTTTATTTCTTTCAGAAATACTATTGCTTGCCAGCAAGCAATAGCTGGGATTTCCAGATCAATTGTATCTAACGATACAATTACCCCGTCAGACCTACTTTTGTTTACAAGTAAACAAAGTTAGGGCTAGATTAACCGTGTTCGAGATAACATATAAAAAATTGTAACTGCTTAATATATGATATGAAGATTAAAAAATTTTTCCTATAAGTAAAAATTCTAAAAAACATGCAAGAATTTCATAGAAAATTAAATCACTCTTTTTTTATTTTTTTGCCTTTTATCATATTTTATTATAGTACAGTTTTAATTTCACAGCTAAATATGTTTAATAATAAATTTTTTTGTGTTTTAAAATTGATTTTTATGGTATATATAAACTGTGTGGTAGTGTTTAAAGATAATAAACTCCTCCCATAAGTTTTCCTTTTCTTCGCTACCACATTTTACATATTAACAGTATAGTTATTAATCCTTTTAAATCCTCCCAATTTTTATAAAGATAAATTAACTTACTGTGATATTTAACTTTCCTAAACAAAAAATGGATGCAAAAGCATCCATTTTTTTTTGATTTTATTTTAATCTGCATCTCCGAATAAATCAACAAAATTATATTCAAGTTTCTTTGATTCAATAACTAATAAATTTTTGTCTTTTATTAAGATGTCTTCAGGAATTCCATCTGCTGTTATATATTTTTTACCATTTTTTTCAATTATTCTTGGATTATAATATAGTTTAGGAATTGAATAAGCTCCTTTTTCATCTTCTCCATCTGTATCTATCTCTATAAAATCAGCATGTTTTTTGGCAACCTTTAGAGTATCTTCCTCTCTATTATATTCTACTGCTGTAGAATTTAAATAAATTCTAAGATATCCCTTATAGGAAAAATAGTCTCTATTTGTAAAAGGTTTCATTTCTTCATAAGTTATACATTCAGAATAAACATATCCTGAAAAAGCTAATACACAACAACAAACTAACAAATATTTAATAAATCTCTTCATTGACAATCCTCCTTTAAATAAACCACTTACAGCATTTAATTAAATTAATACTGTGATTAAATTATATCATATTAAATGATGATTGTAAACAGATTTTTGCACCTTTTTATAATAAATATTTACGATATATCTATTTTTATATAATAGCTTCACAATAAAAAAAGCGTAGAACACTCTACGCTTAATTTTTTATATTAAATTATTTTTAACCTAATCTTTGTTTTGCATCTGATGCTCTTCTTAATGCTTGTCCAGCATAGTTAATTGAAAGCATTAGTACAAGTACTAATAATGATGCAGGTAACCAAATGTACATTCTATCTCTTAAAACTATAGGATCTAACGCCTTGTTGATTAGTGTTCCAAGTGAAGGTATTCCATCTGGTAAACCGAAACCAAGGAATGTAAGCCCAATTTCAATTCCCATATTACCAGCTAAATCTAAGATAAAACTAATTATAAGAATTGAGCTGATATTTGGTAAGATCCCACCGAACATTATCTTCCAAGCTGGCGTTCCCATTGTCTTAGAAGCACTTATATAATCACGTCTTCCTTCAGAAAGAGCTTTTGATCTTACAAGTCTTGCAATACCAACCCAGTAGAATACAGTCATTATGATTACGAATGTAAATACATTGTATCTAGGAACTAATGTTATGAATACGATAATAAGCATAAGAATTGGTAATACTTGAATAAAGTCTATAATTCTCATGATAATATTATCAACTATACCACCATAGTATCCGATAATCAAACCAACTATTATACCAATTAAATTAGTTAAAATAGTTACTGATACACCTATAAGGATTGAATTCCTAGTTCCAAGGAAAAGTTGTCCTAAAAGTGGTCGTCCTGCTTGGTCAGTTCCTAGCAAATGTCCACCTTCTCCTGGTCTTAGGAATGATTCCATAAGATTTACTTTCATTACTTCTTCTAAATTGAAGAACAAACTTCCTATAAACACTACTAATATTATCGTAATAAATACTAAAAGTGAAAATGTCGCTAATTTGTCTTTTCTAAATTCCCTAACAATTACGTGAAAAGCACTTGGTGTAATTTCTTGATTATGTAGGGAAGCATCTTTTTCCATTTCTTTTTTCTTACTCATTTTATCACTCCCCCTATTAGTCTATTCTTATTCTTGGATCAACTATACTCATAATGATGTCTGATAACAAACTTCCAAGTAGAGTCATAAATCCGTAAATCATAATTAATGCTGTTAACAATGAATAATCTCTTGATGAAATTGATTCAAAGAATAATTTCCCCATTCCAGGATAACTAAAGATTGTTTCCATAAATACAGAACCTGAAATAAGTCCTGTTAATGTAAAACCAAAGAATGCGGCTATTGGCAAAACAGAATTTCTAAAGATATGATGTGAATAAACTTTATCTATAGGAACTCCCTTACTTCTTGCAGTTCTTACATAGTCTGAACCTTTAGCATCTATAACTTCATTTCTCAAATATTGAACTGTTACTGTTGTAGCAATTAAAGTATAACATATTGCAGGTAATATCATATGTCTAAATCTACTTATAACATATGCAAAGCCTTCAACCCCTGGATCAACAGAACCAGATGCTGGGAACCAATGTAATGTATAACCAAATACTAAAATCATAACTAAGTAGAAGATATAACCTGGAATCGCATAAGTTACGAAGTTATACAATGTAACTGCTCTATCAAACTTGCCTCCACTATATCTACCTGATATCATACCAAGTGGTAATGAAACAGCATATGAACATATTACACAAAGTAAAGCTAACCAAAATGTATTGCTAACTCTTTGAGCTAAAAGAGTAGATACTGGTAACTTAAATGTATAACTAGTACCAAAATCTCCATGCATTATATTAGTAATCCATCTCCAATATTGTTGGTACCATGGATCATAGAAACCATATTTTATTCTTAAAGCTTCTATTTGTTTAGGATCAGTTGTTGGTGTAATTTGTCCAGAGAATGGATCCCCTGGCATCATCTTAGCCAAAATAAATACAAGAAGGCTTAATATTACTAATTGAGGTATCATTAAAAGAAATCTCTTTAATACGGTTTTCCACATATTATTTTACCTCCTTTTTTGCTACATAGTGAGTATCTGTAAGTTTAATCAAATCAAATACTTTACCATTTTCATCATAATATTCTTTTTCTAATTCTTTATATTCTTCTTCTACTCTAAGTCTGTTTGCAATTAATTGTTCCTTAATTCTAGGATCAGTTTCAGGAATCGCTGCAATTAATCTCTTAGTGTAGATATGTTGTGGATCTTTGTAAATATCTTCCTTTGTTCCTCTTTCTACAAGTCTTCCTCTGTACATAATATTTATGTAATCACACATATGTTTTACAACACCAAGGTCGTGAGAAATGAAAAGGTAAGATAATCCCATATCTTTTTGAATCTTTTTCATAAAGTTCAAAACTTGTGCTTGAACTGAAAGGTCAAGTGCTGAAACAGGTTCGTCAGCTATGATAAGTTTAGGATTTAAACTTATTGCTCTAGCAACCCCTATTCTTTGTCTTTGTCCACCTGAAAATTCGAATGAATATTTGTATAATGCATCTTCAGGCATACCAACTATATCTAATAGTTCTAAAACTCTTTTTCTTTCTTCTGTTACAGTCATCTTTTCGAAGTTTCTTAAAGGTTCTGCAATGATGTCAATAACTCTTTTCTTAGGGTCTAAACTCGCCATATTATCTTGGAAAATCATTTGAACATCCCTTGTAAACTCTTTATCTTTTCTTACCATTCTTTTAGTAAGTTTTTTGTCTTCAAAAATAACTTCTCCACTTGTAATTTTTTCAAGACCAATTATAGCTTTACCGATAGTACTTTTACCACTACCACTTTCTCCGATAAGTCCATAAGTCTTTCCCTTTTCAATAACCATATCTACGCCATCAACAGCTAAAACATGGTCGATTATCCTATTGAAAAAGCCTCCTCTTATTGGATAGTGAACCTTTAGGTCTTTAATTTCTAAAAAGCTCATTAATTACCCCCCTTTTCATCAAAATGAAAATTCTTATAACAAGTACATCTTACTAAATGCCCTGGTGATACTTCATGCATTGTAGGATTTTCTTCATGTTCTTCTTCACTTATCCAAGGGATTCTAGCCTTAAATCTACAACCTTGTCTTGGTAAATTTTTAAGTGAAGGAACCATCCCTTGTATTACATATAAATCTTCATCATCTGCGTCCATTTGAGGAATACTGTTCAACAAACTTCTAGTATAAGGATGCTTTGGATTTGTAAATAATTCTACAACTGGTGCTTCTTCTACAATTTGTCCAGCATACATTACACAAACTCTGTCAGCAAGTTGAGCAACAACTCCTAAATCGTGAGTAATCAAAATAATTCCTGCATTAATTTCCTTTTGAATTTGAACTAAAAGGTCTAAGATTTGAGCTTGAATTGTTACGTCAAGTGCAGTTGTTGGTTCATCTGCAATAATAATCTTAGGTTTACAAGCAAGAGCAATTGCGATGATAACTCTTTGTCTCATACCACCTGATAATTCATGTGGATATTGTCTTGCAACACGAGGAGGATTAGGAATACCTACTTGTTCAATCAATTCCAAAACTCTCGCTTTTCTTTCTTCAGCATTCATTTTTGTATGATAAATCAAACCTTCCTCGATTTGTTTTCCTATTCTTTGTAAAGGATTTAAAGCTGAAAGCGGATCTTGGAAAATCATTCCAATCCCTTCCCCTCTAATTTCATTAAATTCTTTTTCTGACAAACCTACTAAATTTTTTCCTTCAAACAAAATTTCTCCTGTTGAACGAGTGAAGTTTGGATTGTGTAAACCCATAACAGTAGTAGCTAAAGTCGATTTACCGCAACCACTTTCTCCTACTATAGCTAGTATTTCATCAGAGAATAATTTCATATCAACGCCATCAACTGCGTCAAAATATTCATCACGGATTCTAAAACTTGTGTGTAAATCTTTAATTTCCAAAAGCAATTCCTTTTGATCCATTGATTCTCTCCCCCTAACTTTGTGTTTTGGTATTATTCTCTATAAAAGCATAAATAC
This sequence comes from Parvimonas micra, assembly GCF_037482165.1. NCBI lineage: Bacteria > Bacillati > Bacillota > Tissierellia > Tissierellales > Peptoniphilaceae > Parvimonas > Parvimonas micra. The sequence continues at coordinate 37,756 of NZ_CP148048.1, read as the reverse complement.
ATCTTGATAGCTAAATTCGTTTTTAAAAAACTAAAGTGAAAAGGAATAAAAAGTTTAAAAAATAATTCCTTATGAAACAAAAATCAACCTAACAAATAAATCAATTTTTAACAATCAATGTATCTATGTTATAAATTCAATTATAATTATACAATATTTAAAATGAATAATCAAGTACCTTGAAAACATTTTTTAAGTTTATTATTCTAAATAGCAGGTAATTTCAAAAATGTATAATTATGCTTTTTTATGAAAATAATCTAAAAAATATAATATCTTTTTGTTATTCCTTTCTTATTTTTATTTTGTCATAACTTTTGTAATATACTACATTAAGTGTTAAACCAATTATATTGATTTAAGATATCCCATACAAAAATGAAATTTTGAATAATTTTACAGATTGTAGAAAGTTAATCAAAGAATTTTTTGTGATTTTTTGAACTAATTAAAAAAATTTGTGAAATTAATTTCTTAAATTTTCATAAAATTTCACACAAAAAAGACATCTAAATTTTAGATGTCTTAAGTATAATTTATTTTTCTACGATTTCAATTTTGTCGTCTGCCTTTATTTTCCCGCCTTTTAAAACTTTTGTGAAAATTCCCTCTCTTGGCATAACACAGTCGCCAACAATATGTCTGATTTCACAGCCTAAATGACATTCTTTTCCTATTTGTGTAACTTCAAGAATACAGTCTCCTACTTTTAAGATTGTCCCAATTGGCAATTTGTAAAGGACAATTCCTTCAGTTAAGATATTTTCTGCAAAATCTCCTGCTGAAAGTTCCGGAAGTTTTTCTTTCATAGCTTCCATACTTTCAACTCCAAGCAAACTTACTTGTCTATGCCATTTTCCTGCATGTGCATCGCCATCTATTCCGTAATCTTCAATTAATTCTATGTACTCTACGGGATGTTTTTTTATTCCCTTTCTTTCACTTATACTTACTGCTAAAACTTTCATTACTTACCCCTCACAAAATCTCCGCTTTTTCCACCAGATTTTTCTAATAATTTTATTTCCGTTATTTCAATATCTCTTTGAACTGCCTTACACATATCATATATCGTTAGAGCAGCTATTGAAACTGCTGACAGTGCTTCCATTTCAACCCCTGTCTCTCCAACACATTTAGTTGTGGCAATTATTTCTATTTCAAAGTTTTCATAATTCATATTAAATTCTATATCAACGCCTACTAAATTTATCGGGTGGCACATCGGAATTATATCGGAAGTTTTTTTTGCTCCCATAATTCCAGCGACTTGAGAAACAGCTAAAACATCACCTTTTTTAGCTTTTCCATTTACAACTATATTAAAAGTTTCTTCATTTAATTTAACTTTTGCAAAAGCCTTAGCAATTCTTTTAGTTTTTTCTTTTTCTCCAACATCGACCATTTTTGCACGACCTTGATCATTAATATGAGTTAAAACTTTTTCTTCCATTTTAACCTCCGATTTTATTCATATCTCTTGCACTTTCACTTTTTCCGTCTTCAAGATGATGTTTTTCAGGTTTTTCAAAAATTCCTCTCTTAAAAACTTCTTCAAGCTCTTCTCCACTCAAACCTTTAAGATTTATTTCATCTTTTGAATGTAGGCAAGGTTTTAGTTTTCCATCACTTGTTAATCTTATACGATTACAATCTTCACAGAAAGAACAACTTATCGGGCTTATAAGTCCGATTCTCCCCTTTTGCCCCTTTATTTTGTAAATTTTTGCAACTCCTGAAACTCCGTCAAACTGCAATTTCGGCACTTTTTCCAAAACAATTTTGTTTGAAACAAATTTATCCTTAGACCAATTTGCCGTTTCTCCAATTTGCATAAGCTCTATAAAACGAACTTCCAAATCGTATTTATTTGCTAAATTTAGAAAGTCTTCTATTTCATCATCATTAAAGCCACCGATTAGAACAACATTTATTTTGACCTTAAAGCCCTTTTTTATTGCATAAAAAAGACTTTCCATAGTCTTATCAAAATCATTTCTCCTTGTTATATCATTGTACTTTTCTTTTATCAAAGTGTCAAGGCTGAAATTTATTCTTCTAACTTTATTTTCAAAAAGTTCATCTGCCATCTCTTTTAGATAAACTCCATTTGTCGTTATTGCAATATCTTCAATTTCATTAATTTCAGAAATCTGTTTACACAAATTAATAAAACCGCGACGAACCAAAGGTTCCCCGCCTGTTAACCTAATTTTTTTTATTCCGTTTTTCGATGCGACTTTAACTATTTCAACAATTTCTTCAATGGATAGAATATCACTATGACAAAGACTTTCAACTCCACTTTCGGGCATACAGTATTTGCATCTTAGATTACATAAATCAGTAACTGAAATTCTAAGGTAGGTGATATTTCTTCCAAATCTATCTTTCATATAATCTCCTATCTAGATTTTTTAATTATTTTCTGCTTCCAACAAAATTAAATCTTCTTTTCTTAAAGTTATAAAAAGATTTTTTTCGTGTTCAACCTTTTTCCAAATGTCTTTAGTTACTTCAACTCTTATGGATTTTCTTGCACCTTTTTTACGAACTAGGATTATAAAAGTAAAAACATCCTCAATAACCTTGTCGATTTCAACTTCAAATGAGTTTTTTTCTGATTTTATAAATTCGATAAAGTGAGCACGAACTCCTAAAACTTTATGATTTTCTAAAATCATATCGCTAGTTTCAAGCTCAACATTCCAGTCCTTTGCTCTAAGTCTGTTTTCAGAAATCTTTTCAATTTCAGAAAAGTTTTTACAACCGGAAATAAGACAGGATGAAAAAGTTTTTGGATTTTTAAAAAGTTCTTTCTTTTTCATAAGCTCTTCGCTTTTTCCCTTTGACATTACACAAATTTCATTGCAAAGCCTATAGACTTCCTCTCTACTATGTGAAACTAGAATTGTAGGAATTTTGTATTTTCTTAAAATTTCAGAAACTTCCAATTCTATTTTCCATTTTAAATAGTCGTCTAATGCAGAAAAAGGTTCATCTAAAAGGATAATTTCCGGTTTATTTATAAGTAATCTCGCAAGAGCAACTCTCTGTTTTTCTCCACCAGAAATTTCATTTATTTTTTTATCTTTTAAATGGGAAATCCTCATTTCTTCAAGTTTTTCCATAATTAATTTATCAAAATTTTCTCCTTCTCTTATACCCACTTTAATATTTTCATAGACATTCATATTAGGAAAAAGGGCATTGTCTTGAAATAAATAACCTATTTTTCTGTCTTTTGGAGAAACATTTATCTTTTTTTCAGAGTCGAATAGAACTCTATCATTTAATACAATTCTTCCTTTATCGGGTTTTTCAATTCCTGCAATACATTTTAAAGTAAGACTTTTTCCACTTCCTGATGCTCCTAAAAGTCCCATTACTTCATTGTCAAATTCAAATTTCGTTTTTAAATTAAATTTTCCGAAATTTTTTTCAATATCAACATAAATCATAAATTACTCCAATTTTTATTTAATCTTTAACTGCTTTCTTTTCCAACATATTTATAATGATAAGAACTGTAAATGAAATTACAATATTTACAAGCACCCATCTGTAAGCTAAAGCGTCATTTCCCGTTCTCCAAAGTTGATAAACAGTTGTAGAAATTGTCGCAGTATCATTTGGAGTATAGCCTGAAACCATACTTGTCGCTCCATATTCGCCCAAAGCTCTTGCAAAACTTAAAACAAGTCCTGCCAAAATTCCCTGTTTACAATTAGGTAAAGTTATTCTCCAAAAAATCCAAGTGTTGCTCTTTCCAAGAGTTTGAGCAACATATTTTAAATTCATATCGAAATTTTGAAAAGAACTTCTGGCTATTCTATACATTAGAGGAAAAGTTACGACTACAGTTGCAAAGATTGCAGAATACCAATTCATAACAAGTCTTATTGAAAATTTTTCCAAGAAAAAACTTCCGATTGCACTTTTCGGAGATAATAATCTCAAAATGAAAAAGCCGATAACCGTTGGTGGTAATACTAAAGGAAGTGTTAAGATAACATCCAAAATTCCTCTTACAAATCTATTAAGTTTTGAAATATAATATGCTAAGAATATCCCGATAAAAAAAGTTATCACTGAAGAAATTAATGCAATTCTTAGCGAATTTAAAAGAGGATAAAGATCCATAAACACTTCCCTTTCTTATTACTATTTTGTATTTTTATTTAAATTATTTCGCCATTGTAAAGCCAACTTTTTCAAAAATTGCCTTACATTCATCACCTTTTAAGAATTCTAAAAATTCTTTGGCTTCTTTTGAGTTTTTAGAATTTTTCATAATTGCAGCTGGATATAAAACGGGAGTCTTAATCATTCCTTCTTTTGCAGTTGCAACAACTTCAAGTCCTGCTGAATAAGCATCAGTTGCATAAATTATACCACAGTTTGCAACCCCTTCTTTAATCCAAGTTGTAACTTCTTTAACATTACTTCCGAAAGTAACTTTCTTTTGAATTTCATCCCAGATTTTTAAGTTTTTCAAAAGTTCTTCTGAATATTGTCCAACTGGAACATCAGAGTTACCAAGAGCGATTTTCGAAATTTCTGCCTTTGTTAAATCTGTAAAATCTTTAAGACCTAAAGAATTTCCCTTTGCAACAGCAAGAACAACCTTATTTTCCAAAAGATTAAATCTAGAAGATTCATCAATAACTACATTAGCTTCTGGAGTTTTTGTCTTATCCAAAGCATTCATTTGTTTTTGAGCAGCAGAAATAAAGATATCTACTTCAGCTCCTTGTTCGATTTGTTTCTTTAAAGTTCCTGAAGAATCAAAAGTATAAACTAATTCAATATCCTTATGTTTTTCTTCATATACTTTTTTGATTTGTTCCATTGTTTCAGTCATTGAGGCTGCACAATAAACATTTAGTTTTTTCTTTTCTGTCTTTTCAACTGTAGTTTCTTTCTTTTCTGCAGGGTTTGAAGAACAAGCAGTAATTCCAAGAATCATAGTTAAAACTAAAAATATTCTTAGTAATTTTTTCATAAAATACTCCTTAAGATATATTTGACTTTTAGTCAAATATATCTTATCATCTAAAGGAAAATAAGTCAATAACTATGGTTAAGTTGTCTTAAAAAAAATCGAACGTTTTTTATTAAAATAACCATTGCAGGTGTGGGGTTTTTAATAATTATATAAATTTTTTATTTTTTACTATTATATTTATAATGATATTTTGATATTTATCTACTTTTAACGTCTAGCTACTAAACGAAGATTTTTCCCTTATACGTCATCTTGAGCGAAGTGTAACGAAGTCGAAAGATCTCATACTTTTGCTTTAGCAAAAGTAAATGTATCGTAGATACATTTAGAAATTTTTTATTTCTTTCAGAAATACTATTGCTTGCTAGCAAGCAATAGTTGAGATCTCTCGACTACGCTCGAGATGACGTGTTGGTAGCATTTCTTTACAAAGTGCTATGACGTGAACTATTTTGTTTCATATAATAATCTCGTCAGTACTACTATTATTTTTCACAATAAAAAAGAGATAATTTCCATTATCTCTGTACTATAATATCTTTTAAATAATCTACATCTTTTATTAGTATTTTTTTCGTTTCAATCAGTTCTATTATTCCCTTTGCATTTAGTTCTGCAAGTTTTCGAGTTACGGTTTCTCTTGTAAGTCCTGCGAATGAGCCCATATTTTCACGACTTATATTTAATTCCAACATTATTCCGTCTATTTTTTTTACTCCAAAGTTTCTAGCTAAACTTAAAAGAAGTGATGCTACTTTTACATCTGCGCTGTTTTCTATAAGTCTTGTTACTAAGTCTTCTGCATGACGGATTCTTAAAAAGGATTCTTCCAAAATCTTTATTGTAACTTTTGGATATTTATTTATAATCTTGTCAAAGTTTTCTTTAGAAAGAGAGATTACATAAGTATCTTCAATAGCTTGTCCATAGTAGATATAACCAGTCTTTTTGATAAGATTAAGTCCACCTATAAAATCATCTTTTTGATAGATATATAGCATTTGTTCAATTCCAGAACTACTTATCGTAAAGACTTTTATTTTACCACTTACAATTATATACATGGTATTGGCTTTATCTCCAGGTTTAAATAAAAATGTATTTTTTTTGTATCTCATTATATTTAATTCATCTTTAAAAGTATCAATCTCTTCAGTTGATAAATCAGAAAAAATTAGCAAATTTTGTAAATTAATATCCTTGTTTTTCATTTAAACCTCCTTGACTATTTTGTAATTTTAATTCTAACATTTATTATAAATAAAATCAACATATTCATATTTTTTCGCTTGATGAGAGAATAATTATTTTAATGTTGTATTATTTTAAAGTTCTGGACAAAAAAATTTTAAAAAAGTATTGACAAATATTTTTTTAGATGATAAAATAATGAAAATAAATTTTAAATTTGAAAGAAAGAGTAGAAAATTGAAAGTTTAAGAGAGTTAGTGGTTGGTGTGAACTAATACGGAAAATTTTTGAAAATCATCTTTTACAAAGGATTCGTGAAATGAGTAAGGAATCCCGCAGTGGTTTGCGTTACAAAAACCCGACATTGTTAGATGTTTGAGTGTTTCATTTTTTGAAAAATTAAGGTGGTACCGCGGAAAGTTATTTCGTCCTTTGTTCTATTAGAACAAAGGACTTTTTTTTGAAATAATTTACCACCATTTATATAATGAGATTATTTAAACAAAATGTCCAAGATTAAATTTTAGGAGGTTTTTATGAAAAACAATTTATCAAGAGAACAATTTTTTAGTGTAGCAATAATGCTATTCGGTTTATTTTTTGGAGCAGGAAATTTAATATTCCCTCCTCTATTGGGAAAACAAGCAGGTTCTGCAAGTTTTCAAAGTTTATTAGCCTTTGGAGTAACAGCAGTTGTATTCCCAATATTAGGTGTTGTTTGTGTTGCAAAGACTAAAGGTCTTTCAAATCTAGCAGGAAAAGTAGATAAATATTTTGCAGTTATATTTACTACTATGATATATATGGCAATAGGACCTGGACTTGGAATCCCAAGAGCAGGAAGCCTTCCTTTTGAAATGGCAGTTGCTCCATTTTTACCAGAAAATGTATCAGTAAATGTGTCAAGACTTGTTTACACTTTTGTATTCTTTTTAGTAGCTTATTTAGTTTGTTTAAAGCCAAATAAATTGGTTTCAAGAATGGGAAAATTTTTGACTCCTGCTCTTTTACTTCTTATAACAGTAATGTTTATAGGAGTTTTATTTAAAAATCCTAATGCAGTAACGAGCCCAGTTGGAGATTATGCAACCTCTTCAACTGTTAAAGGATTTTTAGAAGGATATAATACAATGGATACAATAGCTGCTTTAAATTTCGGCCTTGTAATTTCACTTGCAATAAAGTCTTTCAAAGTTGACGATGAAGAAAAAGTTATAGGTTATACTGTAAAAGTTGGTTTAGTTGCTGGTTCATTCCTTTTTGTAATCTATGCAATGCTTGCTTATATAGGAATGACAACTTCAGGTTTAACAGAAACTGCCAAAAATGGTGCTGAAATATTAACAACAGTTTCACAATATGTATTTGGAAAATTCGGAATAGTTTTACTTGCAAGTATATTCACTCTAGCTTGTTTAACAACTTGTATAGGTCTTATAACAAGTATAAGTAAATTCTTCGAAACTATGACAAAAGAAAAAGTATCTTATAATAAATGGATAGTTTTCTGGACATTTTTATCATTCCTAGTTGCAAACTTCGGACTTAACACAATATTAAAAGTGTCAGTTCCAGTTTTAGTTGCAATCTATCCTGTTTCAATAGTTTTAATACTACTTGGACTTACAGAAAAATATTTTGGATACAATAAATTTACTTATAGATTAGTTTGTTATACAGTAACTTTTATAGCTGTTGTAGAATCTTTACAAAGTGTAAATTTAACTTTACCTTTTGTTACTAAATTAGTTTCAAGTCTTCCTTTTTATAGTTTAAGTCTTGGTTGGGTAATTCCAATGGTATTAACTTGGTTTGTAGGAATGAGTTCAAAACTGCTTGAAAATAGTAGAAGTACAGCATTCAATAAGTAGAATCTCTACCTTCATTGTTGCTCTACATCATATAAACAAGATTAACCTTATTACTTCACAATAATATTGATATAGATACTGTTTTGTGTTAAAATATAGTTCAAGAACTTTATAAGGAGGTTTTTATGGACGATATTTTAAAAATAAGAGGTCTTACTAAAATGTTCGGACAAAATTATGCCGTAAATAACGTTGATATGAATATTCAACGTGGTGATATCTATGGTTTTATTGGAAGAAATGGTGCTGGTAAGACTACTTTAATTCGAATTTTATTGGGACTTTGTGAAAAAAATAGTGGTGAAATTGAGCTTTTTGGTTCAAGTAATCTAAGCGAAGGAAGAGATAAAACAGGTTGTATTATAGAAAATCCTGCATTATTCCCTAAGATGACAGCAAAAGATAATATAATTGCTCAATCTAAGGCTGTAGGAGTTAAACTTAGCAGTTCAGAAATTGACGATTTGCTTAGTGTTGTAGGACTTGAATCTACAGGCAAGAAAAAAGCTAAAGATTTTTCTCTTGGTATGAAACAAAGACTTTCAATAGCTCTTGCACTTGTAGGAAATCCTGAATTTTTAGTGCTTGACGAACCTACAAATGGACTTGATCCTGAAGGTATTAGAGATGTTAGAAATTTGATTTTAAGATTAAATAAAGAAAAGAATATTACTGTTTTAGTTTCAAGCCATATCTTAGGAGAACTTCATAAATTGGCAACAAGATATGGAGTTATAGATAAAGGCAGACTTATTAAAGAATTTACTGCTAAAGAACTTGATGAAAAAACAGAAGATGGCTTTGAAATAAAAGTTAAAGAAGATGATGTTCAGAGCGCAGAAGATTTCTTAAAAGAAAGTAATATTGATTACTCATTTGATAAAGAAAAATGTAAGTTTACAATTTCCAAAAATGAAAATTCAGATGAAATTCTTAAACAAATAACTGCAAAAGGTGTAATTCCTACATCTTATGGATTTAAGAATGTTGACTTGGAAGATTATTTTATGGAACTTATAGGAGGTAAACATGAATAGAGTTTTAAGTTATGACAGATTTAAATTACACAAATCAAAATTTTGGTGGATTTGTATATTAATTTCAATGGCTATTGCTGATTTGACTATATTCACATTTGCGGCTGGAGCATCAAAATTGGGAGCTAAAGTTATTCCTTTTTCCTATTATAGAACTGTAACAAATCCTTCAACATTAATATTCTTGATAATTGTTTGTATGTTTATAGGAACTGATTTTAAAACAGGAACGATTAAAAATGTTGCATCCAAAGGAATAAAGAGACATGAAATAGTTCTTTCAAAATTAATTTGGAGTTATATATTAGCAATAGTTTTTGTAGCTTTAACAGTTGCTACAGCTTTAGTTACAATGATTATATTTACAAAAACTTCAATAAAATCTAGTGAACTAATAGAAATTTTAAAATTATCAGGACTTTCAATTCTTTCACTTTGGGCATTTAGCTCAATTTATACACTAATTACTTTTATAGTTAAAAGTTCAGGAGCCGCTATTGCAATTTCTATAATTTTAAGTATATTCTCAACAATAATTATAACTTTAGTTGAACAACTAATTTTAAAATCAAAGAGCATATCAAGACTTTTCCCTAATTTCATAGCAACTATTGCTAGCGGAGCTTCAACAGCGAAGAGTACCACAATATTTATTATTGCAATGTTTGTATGGATTATAGTTTGTTCAGCTTTAACTATTTTAATTTTTCAAAAACAAGATATAAAATAGGATTTATTCCACAATAAGATAATTAATTATGGGAGTCAATAGACTCCCTTTTTATGAAAATTACAAAGATAGAGGTGATAAAATGCAAGATGTTTTATGGTTATTTCCAGTTGTTTTTATGGTTCATGAAATGGAAGAGATAATAGGACTTCGAATTTGGCTTGAAAAAAATATAGATATTACAAAAAAATATAGCAGAATTTCAAAAATTTATCAAAATGTAACTACAGAAGCTTTTTCGGTTGCTGTTTTAGAGGAGTATTTGTTATCTATAATCATAACTGCTCTAAGTATTTATTTTAAAATCTATCTTCTTTGGATTGGAGTATTTATTGCTTTTGCAGTACATCTAGTTATCCATATAATCCTTAGTATTATAATAAGAAGATATATTCCAGCACTTGCAACTAGTATTCTACTTTTACCTATAAGTATCTTTTTAATAAACAAAGTAATTGTTGAGCTTCATTATTCAACATTTAGTGTAATTATAGCTTCTTTATTGTGTTTTATAATAATGCTAATTAACTTAATGCTTATTCATAAATTGATGAGAAAAGTAAGTGAAAAATTTAATAATTAAAAAAATAATTTTAACAACAAAAAATGCAGATTTAAGTCTGCATTTTTTATTTATTGTGAAATAACAAGGTTCCCGGGTACCCACCCGATGTGAAGCATCGTGGAAGGGTGGGGTTCTTATTTGATTAATTATAATTTTATAAAAGTCCTTTGTAGTACATAGAATTAAAAGTAAATGTATCGTAGATACATATAGAAATTTTAATTTTTATTTCTTTCAGAAATACTATTGCTTGCTAGCAAGCAATAGTTGAGATCTCTCGACTACGCTCGAGATGACGTGTTAGGAGCATTTCTTTGCAAAGCACTTTCACGTGAACTATTTTATTTTATATATAATTTGATGCCTATCTGCTTTTAACGTCCAGACATAAAACGAAGATTTTCTCTTATACGTCATCTCGACTGTAACGAAGCGAAGCTGAGTGCAACGGAGAGATCTCATACTTTTGCTTTAGCAAAAGTAAATGTATCGTAGATACATCGAACATAGAATTATCACAAAAAGCAGGTATTTTTCATATCTGCTTTTTTATAAAAAATTTTTTTTATTTATATTACAATACTCCAGCCATTTCCTAAAATCAAATTTGATATTAGAAAAGCTAGTAAGTTAGAAAATATTACCATTGGAAATAGTATAAGTATTATTTCAACAAAGCCAAAAAGAAGGAACCCACCATCTCTTTCTCCAAAAAAGAGACTGTAAAGATGATATTTAAAGTAGTATAATGGAGCTTTTCCTTTACTATAATCTCCATATTTTTTAAAAAACGATAACCAAGCCATTTCTCTAACATAAACCATAAGTCTATAAGCTGTTGTTACGGATATGATTATTCCAATAACAAATGTATATGAAAGAAAACTGTATTCAAAATATAATCGCATTAATATTACATAAAAAATCAAGATAATTTCTATTAAAATAATCCATTTTATGTATTTTTTTGCTTCAAATTTATTTTCTTTTGTTGGTTTCTTTGCAAAGAACATTAAAATTGATATTAAAACAACTAATCCTATTGCTTTTACAATTCCTTCTAGAATATACATCAGATTTTAACTCCTTTTCGATAATTTTTTATTTATTGTGAAACAACAAGGTTCCCGGGTACCCTCCCGATGCAAAGCATCGTGGAAGGGTGGGGTTCTTATTATAAGATAAATCAGTTTCAATTAGTTTTCCATTTTTAGCATCTTCAGGGATTATTATTTCCTTAACTTCGTCTATATCAGAATATTTTACGGTAAATTCTTCGTCTAAAGAAACGGAAACTATTCTTTGCCCATCTTTGAAATATGCAAATTTAGCTTTTATTTCACATTCTGTTGGTAAAAATGTATTTTTATCAATTATATATCTTACTTCAACTTTTTCAACCAATAGTTGCTTTCTTATTTTTTCAGTTCCTGTTTGAACAGAGTCTAGAATTTCATTAAGGACTTTACTAACAACGGTTTCACTTCCTGAGTAAGTAATTTCATAGCTTAATTCCTTTTCTTCTACTTTCATTTTATTTTGAATAGCAGTTAGAAATTCCGTTACTATTTCAAAGTTTGTAAGTTTTCTTTTTCCATTATATCCTTCTCTAAACTTCTCGTTAGTAGCCCTCTTCCAACTTGTATTTTTAATATCTTCTATATAGATAGTATCATCTGTAATATATAATATGCTCTCAAACTTCTGTCCATCTCTTTCTGCATTACGTTCTATTTTTACAATGGCTGGATTTACTGTCATTGATGTATCTAATTTTATAATTGAGTGGGCATTTTGATCTGGACTTGTAAAATTTTGTATAGTTTCTATTTTTGCATTTGCACTTTTTACTGATTTTGTAGCTTCTGTTACTTTCTTGACCAATTCATCATTTTTAGTATTGTCAACCTTAGATGAACAGCCAACTGCTATGGTAAAAAATAGACAAATAGAAAAAACAAAAAGAATTTTTTTCATTATTTTCATATAAAACCCCCACTAAATTGTAATATATTTATAATAAAAAGTAAATATAAGGAATGAATTGCTATATTTGGAGTATTTATATTTTGACATACAAAAACCCCCAAAGTCTTTGTTCAGATTTAGGGGTTCACATCATTATTTTGGAACTGAAGGTGCTTCAGGCAAATTTGGATCTGCATTTTTCGCATTTAGAACATTTTCAGGAATTGTTATAGCTTCAACATTATTTACATCTGAATATTTTGCGGATATTTCTTCAACCATTCCAAGTCCATCAACTTTTTGCCCGTTTTCATAATAATCATAATTAGCTTTAATATAAAATTCTGTTGGTAAAAAAGTCTTTGCATCTACTATAAATTTAAATTCAAAACCACTAGATTTTACCTGTTTAAGTAATTTTTCTGTACTCCTATCAATATAAATTAAGACCTTTGAAATTACATCTCCAAATGAAGAATCATTTCCTGAATAAGTAACTTCATAAGTTGAGCTTTTTTGTACTACAGTCAAATTATCTTTTACAGATGTCAAAAATTCTAGAGCATTCTTATAGTTTACAAGATCTCTTCTTCCATCACTTAGCTTTCTAATGGCTTCAAATGTAGCTTTTGACCATTCTTTAGTTTGATAATGTTGACTATAAATTACACTATCTGTAATATATTGCTCATTATCTGTCTTTTTATTTTCAGAACTTAGACTAGTACGATAAATTTTTATAATAGTTGGATTATCAGACATTGACATATCCATAGTTACAGTAGAAACAAATGTTCCATTATCACCATTTATTGTTTGTTTTTTTTCAACAACAGCCTTTGAACTTTTTACTGTTTTAATTGCTTCAGTATATTTTTGAAGAAACTCTGAACTATCTACTTTAGTTCCTTTTTCTTCTTCTTTTTTATTTTCTTCTTTTTTACTATTATCTTTATTTTCTGTTGTAGTAGTTTTCTTTTTATCCTCTTTAGATGAACAAGCTACCACGACAACAGAAAGTGAACAAATAGCAAGAGCCATTAAAATTCTTTGTACTTTTTTCATATTAAACCTCCTTAATAAATGTACAACTATATAGTAATATATTTTTTCATAAAAGTAAAGCCTTAAACTAATATAAAAAATGCAGATAAATCGAATTTTATCTGCATTAAAATATTTCTGTTTTTTTCCTTTATTTCATTTCTTTTGCATTTTTAACTTCATCTGGTATTTTTAACGACTCAACCTTATTTATATCAGAATAGGTAAATTTCGTTTCTGAATCAAATGATACAGACCCTTGTTCTTTTTTAACAGTAGCTTTTATCTTTGTCTCAGATTCTACCGGATAAAATGTTTTTTTATCAATTACATATTTTACTTCATAATTTTCAACTGTCATATTTTCAAATGATTTTGCCAAAGTAGGTTGAGTTGAAAGTATGGATTTTGTAAGTGCTTGTTTAGCTGTTTCGTTCTTTCCAGAATAAGAAACTACATAGTTTGAACCCTCTTCAACTATTGAAAGATTTTCTCCTAGAACCTTAATTAATTCAGGAATAGCATCTAAATTTCCAACATTCTTTTGTTGTCCAAAAATTTTTTTGAAATTTCCTTCCTTAACTTTATACCATTTTTTATCCAATGATGATAGAAAATACATTTCTTCTTTAGTAAAATACATCCCATATTCACTAGATTTTTGTCCAACTATAGTAGTCTTACCATCTAATTTAACTATAAGTGGTTCTGATGAAATGGTTGCTTCAATTTCCGAATTACTAGTCGCACCTTTCCCAAAAATATCACTTGTTACTTTACTTTGAACTTTAACTTTTGAACTCTTTACATTTTTTGAAGCTTCTAAAACTTTGTTATAAAGTTCTTCAGCTGATATAACATTTTCTTTTTTTTGATTATTATTTGAATTATTGTTATTATTGTTGTTATTATTGTTGTTATCTTTTGATGAACATCCTACTGCTACAAGAGAAACTAAGCAAATAGCAAGAGCCATTAATATTCTTTGTACTTTTTTCATATTATACCTCCTAAATAAAATGTACAACTATATTGTAATACATACCTAATAAAAAGTAAAGTTTTTGATTATTTTTAAGTCAAAAAGCAGACAAACTCTAGTTTATCTGCTTAAAATTTTAAAATTTTAAAATTTTAATTACCTTTATATTCCTGTGCATTTTTTACTTCATCTGGTAATTTTATTGGTTCAACTTTATTGATTTCAGAATATACTGCTTTTAAATTTATTTTAAAATGATCATCTTCTTTGCCTTCTCATATTTTTAGTTTAATTTGAAGAGTATATTCTTTTGGCATAAAAGTACTTTTGTCAACTTTATAATTTATCTCAATTTTTTCTATATCCACTATATCCAGAAGTTTTTCTAAAACATCTTCATCCGTAAAAGTAACTTTTTTTAAATAATCTTTAATGGATGCATCTGCACCTGAATAGGTAATTTCATATTCAGAATCTTTTTCTTCCATTTTTAACTTATCTTTTACAGAATTCATAATTTCCATAATTCCATTAATTTCTGTAAATTCTTTTTCTGTGTATAATGATTTTTTTAGTTCCTCATCTTCAATACTAAACCATTCATTTGATTTCTCATTTTTAGCATAAACAACTCCATCGGTAAAATATGATTCAACACTAGATTTTTTTTCTAGTAAATTCACTGTACTATACAATTTAGTAATGCTTGGATTATCAGTTGTTATTGCCTCTGTATTTACTAATGTTTCAGTTTTCTTACCAGCTGCCGACATAATTTCGCTATAATCCATTTTTCTTTTTGAACTCTTAATTTCTTTTGTGGCATCATTAACTTTTTTAAAAATTTCTTCACCTGATAATTTACTAGATTTATTTTCCTTTTTTTGAGTTGCTATATTTTTCTTATCTTCCTCCTTATTTGAAGAACAACCAACTACCCCAATAGAAATCAAAAAAATTGCTAGCATTATTAGAATTTTTTGTGTTTTTTTCATAACTCCTCCTAAATAAATATCTAGCTATATAGTAATATATTTTTTTAAAAAAGTAAAGACTTAAAATATTGCATAAAAAATGCAGATAAACACGAGTTTATCTGCATTAATTTTTTAATTATTGATTAGTTTTCATTTCTTTTGCATTTTTAACTTCATCAGGTAATGTAATTGGAGCAACCTTATTGATATCTGATAGTGTTGCTTTTAAATCCATATCAAAAGACATTTCTTTTTCACCTTGAGAAATTTTTATAACAGTTTTCATTGAATATTCTTTTGGCATAAATGTACTTTTATCAACCTTATAGAAGAAATCAAATTTTTCAATACTTACATTTTGCATATAATTTTTTAAGTTTGGTTGGCTCTTAGCTATAGCTTCTTTCAATGCTTCCTTAACTGATTCATCATTTCCTGAGTAAGAAATTTCATATTCTGAACCTTTATCTTCAATTTTTAGATTTTTTTGAACAGAATCCATAATACTTAACATTTGATCCATATTTGAAGCATTTTTTTGAGCTTCCATTGTTTTTCTCATTGATGGATCTGTAATCTTAACCCATTCTTTTGTTATAACATTTTTAGAATAAACAGCATCTTCTGTAAAATACATATCTAAGCTAACTTGTTGTCCCATTGCATTCATTGAGCCACTCATTTTAACAACAACAGGATCAGAGCTTGTTTCCATATTCATATTTATAGCTGTTTCTGTTTTGTTACCGGCTAAATTCATAACCATCTTATTTTCAGCTTGTATTTTTGAGCTCTTAATTTCTTTTGTAGCTTCATTTATCTTCTTTACAATTTCCTCATTTGATAATTTTTCAGATTTTGTTTCTTTTGTTTCATTCGTATTGTTAGTAGTATTTTTCTTTTCATCAGAAGAACATCCTACTGCAACTATAGAAAGTGAACAAATAGCTAATGCCATTAAAATTCTTTTTATTTTTTTCATATTATACCTCCTAAATAAAATGTACAACTATATAGTAATATATTTTTTTAAAAATGTAAAGACTTAAAATAAATTTCGTAAAAAAATACAGACAAACTAGAGCTTATCTGTATTAAAAATTTTTTATATTTAATTTTTTTTGTTATTCCATTCTTGAGAATTTTTAACTTCATCAGGAATAGTTATTTCTTTAACACCATTTACATCAGAATATTTAATATTAAAATCTACATCTATATTTAATGTTTGTTTTGCAACAAGAACTTTAAATTTAGTTTTTATATTAAATTCTGTTGGGTTAAATGTTTTTTTATCAATTATAAATTTTACATCAAATTGTTCCAATTCTATATCATTATTAAGAACACCTTTTGAAGTAGGTTGACTAGCTATTATAACTTTTTTCAAAGGTTCCTTAATTGCATCATCAGTTCCTGAGTAAGTAGCTTCATAGTTTGAATCTTTTTGTTCTATTTTCAAATTCTTTTCCAAAGCAGTCAAAAGTTCAACTATATTTGCATAATCAGCTGAATTTTTTTGACCATCATATAATTTTCTAGTACTTTCTTCTTTAAGATTATACCACTGTTTATTATAATTATTTTGAAAATAATAAGTATCTGTAGTAATATACTGATTATTAATAACAGTATTTCCGGAAGTTTCAGACTTTCCACTAATTTTTACCACTGATGGTTCTTTAGTCATTTCAGTTTCTAAATCAAATTTAGTTGTTACTTTTTTACTATTAACATCTATACTTACTGTACTTGCATTTTTAGATTTTAAACTTGTTACTGATTTTGTAGCTTCATTAACTTTTTTAACAAGGTCTTCATTGCTTATCTTACTAGATGAACAAGCAACCGCTCCAATAGAAATTGAACAAAGAGCAAGAGCCATCATTATTTTTTGTATTTTTTTCATAATACACCTCCTTAATAAATGTATAACTATATAGTAATACATTTCTAATAAAAAGTAAAGTGATTAAATTAATTTACTTAATATTATCTGAAATTATTCTTAAAAAACACTATTTTAGTTCAAATCCTTAATAAAGCTATTCACATAATTGTATATAAAATTCTTCTATATTATAGTTCGTTTATTTCATACACTTTCTTATTTGCCAATGCTTCATCAATAAGTTTATCAACTTCTAAAAGAGCTAAACTATTATTTATATCTTCAATCTTTGGCTTTGTTACCGGATGTTTTGGCAAGAACACAGTACAACAGTCCTCAAAAGGTAAGATACTTGTTTCATAAGTGTCAATCGTTCTTGCAATGTCAATGATTTCAGTTTTATCCATTGCAATTAAAGGTCTTAAAATTGAAATTTCAGTAGATTTATCCACAACTGTAATTCCTTGAATAGTTTGACTTGCAACCTGTCCAAGACTTTCTCCTGTAATTAGTGCATGATAATTTTGTTTAATCGCAAGTTTTTCTGCAATTTTCATCATAAAAATTCTACCTAGAATAGTAATTTCTTTTTCAGGGCATTTACTTGCAATTTCCTTTTGAATAGGTAAAAGATTTATGCTTGTCATTGTGAATTTTCCAACATAATTTGAAAGGATTTTCGCAAGGTCTTTAACTTTTTCCTCTCCTCTTTCACTTGTAAAAGGATAGGAATGAAAATGTATTGCACCAATTTCCATACCTCTTTTACCCATGACAAAACCAGCAACGGGGCTGTCGATTCCACCTGAAAGAAGCAAAAGTCCTCTTCCACTTGAGCCTATTGGAAGCCCACCAAAGCCCTTATATCTCTTTACATAAACATAAACATATTCTTTAACATCTACGAAAATCGGCATTTGTGGATTATGAACATCAACCTTTAAAAGATTTCCAAAATTTCTAAGTACAACTCCTCCAAGCTCTCTTGAAAGTTCAGGAGATTTTGGAGTAAATTTCTTATCAACTCTATTTACAAAAACTTTAAAAGTCTTTTCTTCATTTATTCCTAAATCACTCACTAAAACTCTTGTAGCTTCTTTTATATTTTCAAGCTTTTTTTCAGTTCTTAAAACTTCACAGATATAAAAAATTCCAAAAACTTTTTTAATTTGTTCAATCATTTCATCAAAAAGCTCTCTATCTGCCTTTATATAGACTTTTCCCTGCTCTTTGTAAAATTCTTCAACTTCAAAATCCGCTATCGCCTTTTTTATCTTTCTTATTATTCTATTTTCAAAATCTTTTCTATTATCGCCCTTTAAAGTCAGCTCTCCAAAGCTGACACTGATTAAATAATCCATTATCTTCCTCTTTTCATAATCATTCTAATTTCATTTACATACTTTTCTAATTTTTCAATAAAAACTTTAATTTCTTCTTCTGTATTAAACTCGGAAAGAGAAATCCTTACAACTCCATCATTATATTTGTTATCAAGACCTATTCCATCAAAAGTTCTACTCTTTTTACCCTTACTACAAGCAGATCCTGTTGAAATATAAATCTTTTCACTCTCCAAGAAATGTAAAAGCACCTCACTTCTGATATTTTCAAAAGCGACTGTTACAATATTTGGAACTCCGTCTTTATTAGTTAAAAATTTATGATTTTCAATTTTTGAAATACCTGAAATCAAAATATCTCTTAAATTTTCCAAATATTTTTTTCTATTCTCCAGATTTTCATACATAAATTCGGTAGCGACTTTTAAACCCATTATTCCAGCAACATTTTCAGTTCCTGATCTAAAGTCTTTTTCCTGACCTCCACCTAAAACAAAAGGTCTTAAATTTATATTTTTATTTACATAGATTGCTCCAATTCCCTTTTGAGCATGAATTTTATGTCCACTCAAAGTTAAAATATCAATCTTGGATTTTTTTACATCAATATTGACTTTCCCAAAAGCCTGTGCAGAGTCAACATGAAAAATACATTTCTTATTCTTTTCCTTAATAGCTTTTCCAATGCTTTCAACATCTTGAATAATGCCAAGCTCATTATGAACATAGGCTATTGAAACTATTTCAGTATTTTCATCTACGAGATTTTTTACACTCTCAATGTCGATATAGCCTAATTCATCCAATTTTAAAAATCTAATCTCTTTTTTCTCTTTTAAAAATTTATAGACATTAAAAACAGAGGAGTGTTCAATCTCCGTTGAAACTATATTTTTCCCCTTTGCAGTTGAAATCGCTCCAAAAATTGCAGTATTATTTCCTTCTGTTGCACAGGAGTTAAAAAATACCTCTTCAGCCTTGCAATTTATATATTTTGCTATAACTTCTCTACAAGAATTTATATCTTTAGAAACAGAATATCCAAAATCGTAAAGAGATGATGGATTTCCATAATTTTCTTTTAAATATTTGACCATAATATCTATAACTTCATCGCGAACTCTTGTAGTCGCGGCATTATCTAAATAAATCATAATAACTCCTTAAAAAACTCATTTCATTAACAATATTTTAATATAAAATTGGGAAATAAGCAACTTTATTAATAAATAAGCATTTAAACGACTTACATAATAACTTTATTTTTTAGTCCTTTGCAGGACTTACTATTATTTGTAAACAAATAACAGTATGAGATCTCTCCACTCCGTTACACTCCGGTCGAGATGACGTGTTAAGGAAAATTTCTATTTAAAGTATTGTGACGTGAGTTATTTCATTTTTATATACAACGACTCCGTCAGACCTACTTTTGTTTACAAGTAAAACAAATGTATCGTAGATACATAAAAGTAAAACTTTCTTATTAAATATGACTTTAAGAGATTTTCATAATTATTTTATCCTTTTATTTTTAAGTCCTTTAATAAATATTTACAAAAAGACACAAAAAAGTGGTTACATTGTAACCACTTTTTAAATTATCTTTTTCTATTTATTTTTTCTTTTTTTACCTACAACTACTGTCATTCCCAAAGAGCCAATTGCAACTACAACAAGTCCTAAAACTTTAGAATCAAGATTTGTCTTAACAAGTCCTTTTTTCTTAGAACCCTTTCTACTATTATCTTTAGGTGGATTTGTTGGGTTATTTCCATCTTGTCCAGGTTTTTGATTATTATCATCTCCCGGTTGTCCTGGTTGTCCTGGGTTAGGATTTGGATTTTGAGGATCTTCTGGTTTTTGTGGGTCTTCTGGTTTTTGTGGATCTTGATTAATCTTACCGTAATCAACTGCATAACCTGAGAAGTGAGTTGTTGTAAATGTTACATTTTTATCGTCTTGTTTAATTTTAAATTTTTCTGCATCGAGTTCGCCTTTTTCATTTACATAGTAAACATCTTTTGCAGTCTTTCCTTCAGCCTTTACTATAGAAACATTATATTCTCCCTTAGGTAATTTAATCTTTTGACCATTTTTATCAAGGAAGTAAATGTCGTATAAATCAGCTTCAGAATCTTTTAGTTTTTCAACTGAATTTTTATCCTTAACTTCAGCAACTAAAGTCCAATCTTCTTTTAAATCAAAACTTGAAACTGTAACTTTCTTGTTTTTGTCTGTTAATGTTACTAACTTATTAATATTTACAATTTCTTTAACTTTAGCATTATTAACTGTAATATCAAATGAATCTCTATCAACTTTGTATCCTTCTGGAACTTTTATTGTAACTTTGTATTTACCATTTGGAATATCTCCATAGAATACTTTTTTATTAAATTTACTTTCTTTTAGAGCAATTTTTTCTTTAGTTTCAAGATTTTCAAGAGTTACTTTGATTCCTTCAGGAAGTTTATCTAAACCTTCAAAGGAAATATTTACAATATCATTGATAGTTTCTTGTGTTTTGAAAACTACTCTCTTTGGTTTGTTTTCTTCAACTGTAAATTTAATTGAAGTTGTTTCAAATTTTAGAGAATCATCTTTTGTTTTAATTTCTACAGTATATTCTCCAACAGGTAAAATAGTCATTAAATCTTTAAAGAAATTAAGTCCTGTTAGTTTTCCATTTTTATCTTTTACTGCAGTTTCATATAGTTTAGTATATGTTTTTAAAGTATCTCTATTAATTTCTTTTCCGTCTTTATCTTTGATTACATAAGTAGCGCCTGGTCCCATATAATTATCAGAATAGTCGTTTATTTGTAATCTGATATTAACTTCTCCAAATCCCTTTGGAATCTTTTCTTCTTTTTGTTTTGTTTCAAAAACAACTTCTGCTTCTTTACCTTTTTCAACCTTAACAGTCTTTGATTGTTCTTTCAAAGGTTCATAAACATCAGGAATTTGGTCTATATAGAATTCATGACTTCCTGGAGTAACATTTAGTAATCCATTAACATAGTTAAATGCACTCATAGAATTCCAACCTTGTCCATTAGAGTTAATCCAAACTTTTTCTCTCCAATTAATTTCAATTGGGAACATATTAAGTTTTTCAGAACCTTCTATATGTTTTCCTTCAAAGTCTTGATAATTTGTTACTCTAAATACTGGCTTAATATTTGCTCCTAAATCTTCTGGTTGTTGTTCAGGTGCACCATATTCTGAGCCATCTAAATTAAGTGATGCGATATTTCCTGCATGGTCAAAAGTATGAATATAAATATTCTTATGATCTATTCCTTCAGGAATTTCAAAAGTACCATCATCTTTAGCAGTAATCCATTGAGTTTTTCCATCTTTATCAATATATCTTAAGAATGTTTCTTCAACACCACTTAGATTATCTGTAATTTCTGGTTTATAGATATTTCCTTCAACCTTAGGTTTAGCAATCTTTGGAGCAGTAACGTCAACTTTTACTTCAAATTCTGTTTTTTGTTCAGCAAAAGCAGAACCACCTGTTTCAGAGTTAGCACTTATAACATATTTGTACTTTTCTTCTTGAAGAGCTTTGCCATCAGTTGTTGTTCCAGCCCAATAAGTTTGATTTACATAGTTTGATCTTGAAGCATCTGCACTGTAGTTATCACTATTTTTATATGCATAACCTGAGCCATTTTCATAAACAAGATTTCCCTTTTCATCGTAAACACTAGCTTTTATATATTGCGCATTTCTATAGAACACACCTTTGAATGCAACAAAGTCTTTATTATTATCTCCATTTGGAGAGATTGCCAAGTTTTCTTTTGAAAATTTGAAATTACCAGCATCGAAACCTAAAGGAATTTCTCCCTTGCTTCCAACAAAATTATATTGTGTTCCTTTACCGTCATTCCATTGTTTTCCTCTTGCATAAGGATTATTTTCAGAAGTTACAAGAGATGTAACATCTCCTGTATAAGTATTTCCTTGTAACATATACATTGGAAATTCTTTGTTTAAATCAAATTCATAAATAGGTTTTTCCCAAAGAGGTACATTTGCCCATTTTCCTTTAAATCCACTAAATGCTATATTAACTTCTTTCGTTCCGTCTTTTGCATCTTCAAAGAATACAAAGCCTTCTAAGAAGTAACCGTTTGGCATTTGTTTACTTAATTTTTCTTCAAACTTACTTGCATCAACTGTTATTGTTACATCTACTGAACCCTTTGCAGGTACAGTGATTTCTTTCCCTTGAATTGTTTCAAGAGTTCTTGTCTTTAAAGCAAATTTTTTACCATCATTTTCATCAGTACCTAAAACTGTCTTATATTTTAAAGTTTTTGCTTCATTTCCAATATTTACAACTTTTAATTTGATATCAAATTTACTATCAACATCATTTAACCAAACTTTTGGATTATTATTGCTATCTAATACATAAAGTTCACTTGAAGTAGCTTTTTCAACATTGATAGCACCAGCACCTTGTTTTCTAGGAGAAACATAATTTTCAGTTCCAGCTTCCTTAACAGGATCTGCTGTACTCATCATCATTGCCTTTAGAATATCATATTCTTGTTCTCCCTTAATTTCAGGATGTCTTTGGCTTAAACTTTCTCTTATAAGAGCAACAGCACCTGCTATATGAGGAGTTGCCATTGAAGTACCACTCATTGTTGTATATTTATTATTATTTATTGAAGAATAAATAAGTCCACCTGGAGCAGTTATATCAGGTTTAAAAGTTCCGTCAGATGCCCAACCATAAGATGAGAAATCTGTTAGTTGTCCACCATTAGCATAAGGTATAATGCTTAATTGTTTTGTAAATTTAACTTTTTTATCTAAATTTGCAAGAATTTTCTTACCTGCTGTGTTTCCAACAAATACAGATGGAATCTTTACTTGTGACATTTGTTCTCCAAATGCCATATTGATGATATCATCTCCACCGTCTTCGTGGTTGTATATTATAACACCTTTTGCACCTTTAGAGTGAGCCATAATAATCTTATCTGCAAAAGTAGCTCCACCTCTTTTTACAATAACAAGTTTGTCTTTAACTTCTTTATCTTTATAGTCAGCTTCTGAATTTCCAAGACCTGCATCAACTACATTATAGCTTTGTGAATCTTGACCAGAAGGAATAAAGTTTTGTTCAGGAATAGGATCTCCCTCATCATCATAAGCAGGGAAGAAATCACCTGTCTTTAATCCACCCTTAACTCCTTCAATACTTATAGTTCTTACTCTTTCAACATCAGTATACATAGCTGCAACAGTCAAAGCGTCTTTTGCAACCCCTGGACTTCCAACTGTACCATAGTCAGGATTTGTAACAGGAGGTTTGTCATTGAATGCACCAAAATGGCCGTCATTACCAGCTGCGATAGCTACGATAACTCCCATTTTTCTTGCATAAGCAATAGCTTTTTCCATAGCTTTACCAACAGATGCGATAGATCCGTTAGGAGCACCTAAACTTAAGTTAATACTGTCAGCACCAAGTTTTACAGAGTCTTCAACAGCTTTCGCATAGATATGAGTAAATGTTGATTGTCCTTGGAAAACTC
Organism: Parvimonas micra; assembly: GCF_037482165.1. Classification (NCBI taxonomy): domain Bacteria; kingdom Bacillati; phylum Bacillota; class Tissierellia; order Tissierellales; family Peptoniphilaceae; genus Parvimonas; species Parvimonas micra. The sequence goes on along the minus strand of NZ_CP148048.1, from coordinate 13,582 downwards.
CCATAAAAATAAGTTGTGCTTCAGGAGCAGTACCTATAATTCTTTCTTTTTTAGTTGTTCCATCTTCTTTATTAAATTCAGCTTCATTTTTAGGATTACCTACTGAAATACCGGAAACATGCATACCGTGAGATTCTTCTCTGATTTCTTCTTTTACATTTTTTCCGTTTGTGCTGTAATTATGAGCATAAACAACTTTGTCAGTTCTCCAGCTACCATAACTAATTCCAGCTTCTTTCATCTTATCATCCATAGACGCTTTAGTTGGATATTTTCCTTTTGAAACATCTGTAACTCTTAAGATATCATGATTTATATCAACACCTGTGTCTAATACAGATACAACACGACCTTGACCATTATATTTCTTTCTAAGTTCGTCTGTAACTTTCATTAGATTGTTTGAATCTAAACTTCTTGTTCTTCTCTTAGAATTAAATTCTTTATTAGATTCTTTAACTGTAGGTTTTAAATATTCATTTGAAACTTCAACGGATTCAACAGAATTCATTTTTGAAATTGTTTTAATATTTTTAACCTTAGTTTTTAAGGCAATTCCAGCAAATAATAAGTCATATTCATAATATGCTTCATAACCTATTTCAGCTTTAGCAAGCTCATCTTTAAAAGCTTTGATTAATGCTTTACTTTTAGCTTCTCTTGCTTTCTTTCCTTCTGCTGTCTTTAAGCTCTCAAAATCTACTTTAGAATCCTCTTTTAAAACTACAATATAAGTTTTTTCTTCGTTTTCGTCGCCTTTAAACTTATTTTCAGTTTTTGTAATTTTTGGAGCTGTATTAACTTTTTCATTAGCAAAAAGAGTGCTTGTGCTTCCTAATAATAATGAAAACGTTAATAGCAGAGTCAAAAATCTTTTCTTCATAGAAAAATCCTCCTTAAACGTAAAAATAAATAAATTTCTTGAGTATAAAATATACTACTTTATCAGTATAACATATTTATTTAGTTTTGTATATACTATTTAAAGTAATATTTCCGAAGACGTGATAAAATTTAAAAAATATTTCTAAAAACACAATAAAAAAGGAGCATTTTTTTAAAATTTATTATCCAACCTTATTTACTTAATCATTATTCCTTACTAAAAAATATAAAAGTCTTAATATATGAATACATCGGACATAAATCTTCAATGTAAAAAAGCCCTTAAATATTGTATATTTTAAGGGATAAATCAATATTTAAGGGCAATTTTATTAACTTTTAACGTCTAAATATTAAGCGAAGGTACTTTCCTTATACGTCATCTTGAGCGAAACGTAGCATAGCGAAGTGTAGTCGAAAGATCTCATACTTTTGCGTTAGCAAAAGTAAATGTATCGCAGATACATAAAATCATTTATTAGGATTTCTTTCAGAAATACTATTGCTTGTGAACAAGCAATAGTTGAGATTTCTCCATTTCGCTAACGTTACAGTCGAAATGACGTGTTGGGGACTTTTGTCAGCAAAGTATTATGACGTAAAATATTTTATTCTATTCTTTTTTAATATGATGCTTATTTACTTTTAACGTCTAGCTGTCAAACGAAGATTTTTTCCTTATGCGTCATCTTGAGCGAAGTGTAACGTAGTCAATCTATCCCTAACTTTGTTTACTTGTAAACAAAAGTAGGTCTGACGCAAAGATTGTTCAAATCTTTGATTTGAGTACAATCGACTGTGAAAATCTTATACTTTTGCTTTAGCAAAAGTAAATGTATCGTAAATACATAAAATTATTTAAATTACATATTTATCCAAATAAAAAATCAACGAATTTTCGTTGATTTTTTCACTATTTTAAATATTATTCTCCTTATAAATCCAATAAATATACAGTCTCTGGACTTACGACACCATTTTCAGTATGAATTCTCCAATCACTCACATAATCTATAGAATAAGTCCCTTCATCACCTTCATGTAAATTAGGAATGTTATAAGGCTCTTGAGTCAATCTTGCCTTAAAACTATCTCCTTCCATAGAAAGAGCCTCAAACCAAATATGTTCACGATTTTCACTATCCAAATTACCATCTTCATCAATTGTTTCAAGACCTAATTTAATAATAATCCCAATATCTTTACCATCTTGTTTTTCCTTAAGCATTCTTTCAACATAAGAAAATCTTTCTCTCGCCAAAGAACTCATTCTTGCAGTTTCTTCAGAACTTATATAATACAGAGGATTATTCTCCAGTTTTTTTGTGAACTCTGTAGGCTTTCTTAAATAATTTTTATTAAACTCTTCTTCACTCCCATAAAGGAAAAGTATATTTGTTTTAGAATTATGTGATTCTTTTCTATCTTCAATACCTCCAAGAATATCCTTATGATAATATTTCAAGACATTTATCCATTTTTTAGATGTAGCAACTATTGGTTCTCCATCGTAAAAAACTCCCATATTTATAGTTTCTTCACCAATTTCATTTCCATCATCCTCTTCAACAGGATTATTTTCATCTAACAATCTACAAGCATAACTTGAAATTAAGTCATAATGTGTTCCGGAGTCGTCCTTATTTGAACCTAAAATTTCAATTTCATGCAAATTACATCTACATAATCCATGTGTATGTAGCCAAACTTCATTTTCATCATAAACAGCTTGAACAGTATATAAACTTGTAGGAGCAGGAAGTACATTAGAATTTGCTACTAATTCAACCCATTTTTTATTTAACATTCTCTCAGCACTTTCATCACAAAGAGCCACCATTTCAGGAATCATAGCATATACAAGTTTTAGCTGTAAATGATAACACTTTTTAGGATTGCCTTCAAACTTCATATAAACATTTAAGGCATTCTTTACTTTTAAAATCTCTTCTTTTTCCTCTTCCGTAAAATATTGTAATTGCCATTGATACATTTCTTCTGTATAAAAATCTCCAAGATAAAATCCTACATCATATTCTACTCCATCGTATGATATAACAAGTTTTCCTGGTAAATCCTCACTTGGCATAATTTTTTCTTTAATTTCAACACCATCTATAGCTTTAATATTAGCAAAAGTATCTTCTGTAATTGTGTAATTTTCAGGTACTAAAGCCAACATATATGAAAATTCTTCCCAATAAGTAAGAGGTGCTTCTTTAATCAAAGTAGGAGAATACTCGTCATTAGAATGCTCTTCTTTCTTTTCTTTTGAATCATTAAATAATCCGTTAATAACTTTTTTTAAAAAACTCATTATTTTTCTCCTTTGTAATTAATTAAAAACTTATAAGAAGTATATCACAATAATTGAGTAGATTCAATGTTTTTTCGTACTAAAGATATTGTAATTTTATAAAATTATTTTTCGTTTTCGTTAGCTTATTTACTTTTAACGTCTAGCTATTAAACGAAGGTACTTTCCTTATACGTCATCTCGAGCGTAGTCGAGAGATCTCATACTTTTGCATCAGCAAAAGTAAATGTATCGAAGATACATAAAATAATTTATTAGGATTTCTTTCAGAAATACTATTGCTTGTTTACAAGCAATAGTTGAGATCTCTCCACTCCGTTTCACTCCGGTCGAGATGACGTGTTGGAGGCTTTCCTTTGCTAACTTATATGACGTGAAATATTTATTTTAAATCAACAATCTTTCCTAAACAAATTTCCTAAAAACAAAAAAATCAACGGCTTTCCGTTGATTTTTCTCCTAAATTTACATATTTAATTCTTCTCTAAATTTTGCAAGGGCTTTTTTTTCGAGACGACTTACTGTCATCTGTGAAATGTTGAGCTCTTTTGCAAGGGCAACTTGTGTTTTTTGTTCAAAATATCTTCCAAGTATTATTTGTTTTTCAACTTCAGTTAGTTTTTCTAAAGTTTTTTTAATAAAATCTTGATTGTCAACAAAGTCAAATTCTTTGTCTTCTTCTCCAACAATATCAATTAAGTTTGTGTCTTTGTCTTCACTATCTGAATTTTCAAAACTTTGATCTAATGATTGAGGTGTATAAACTTTACTAGCTTCCATAATTTCCAACACTTCTTCTTCAGAAAGTTCTACATAGTCGGCAATATCTTTAATTGTTGGAGTTCTTCCAAGCTCTTGTGTTAAATGATATTTTGCATTATTAACTTTTTTAGAGTTCTCTTGTATTCTTCTTGGAACCCGAATTACCCAACCTTTATCTCTGAAATATCTCTTTATTTCTCCAACGATAGTCGGCATAGCGAAACTTGAAAATTCAAAGCCTTTTGAGATGTCATATCTATCTATGGCATAGATTAAGCCAAGACTTGCAACTTGGAATAGGTCATCATAATCAATTCCACGATTTACATATTTTTTAGCTAAGATTTCAGCCATATATAGATTTTTTTCTATTAGTTTGTCTCTAAGTTCTGGTGTGGGATTTTCAAAATACTCTTTAAATAGAGCTTTTATTTGTTCTGAGTCCGGTTTGTTATATACCTTTTTCATTTTTTTATCCTTTATTTTTAACTAAAAGTACACTATTTTCTCTGAATTCTACTTTATCAACTAAATTTTCCAAAATTAGTAAAGCGAATTTATTTTCTTCTTTTTCTTGAATTCCTAAAAGGGAAATGTCAGGCATTACTTCAATTTCAATTTTATCATCAAAGACATCCATACTGATTTCAAAAAATTCACTTTCATCTACAAATAAATTTACAACTTCAGAAATTGAAACTTTTAAATCTTCAATATTTTCAATATCCATAGAGATTGTATTAGCTATGGAAGAGATTGAAAGTCTTAAAGTTGAAATGTATTTTTTTTCTGAAGGAAATTTTACAAATATTTTATCCATAATTACCCCTCGATTTCAAAAACTTTATCTAAGTCAGTTATAAGGAAGATTTTTTTGATATGTGGTTTTAAGCCTGTAATAACAAGTTTCTCTCCCTTTTCTTTTATATGTTTGTAGATACTTATAAAAGCACCGAGTCCTGTTGAATCAATATACGAAAGATTTTCACAATTCACTGTTATTTTTTTTACTCCTTGAACGGAATTAACTTTTTCTTTAAATTCTTTATTGGAATTTATATCCAAATCACCTTGTAAGTCTACAAAAAGTTTTTCACCATCTTGTCTTAAATCAACTTTTAATTCCATAGCATCTCCTTATTCAACATCATTTACATATTTTGCAACTGCAACGATTTTATCTTCGTCTTTATTTACATCTTTTATTATAACACCTTGTGTATCTCTACCTTTTACTGGTATGTCTTTAACAAGAAGTCTAATAATTCCTCCACTTTGTGAAAGTACGATGACTTCATCATTTGGATTTACCATTTTAGATGAAACTACAAAACCAGTTTTTTCAGTTACTTTATAAGTTTTAACACCTTTTCCGCCTCTGTTTTGCACTTTGTAGTTTGAAGCTAAAGTTCTCTTTCCATAGCCATATTCAGAGAATACAAGTAGGTGTTTTCCTTCAGAGTCAAGATTCATTGAAACAACTTCGTCATCTTTATCAAGTTTAATTCCTCTTACACCCTGTCCTGTTCTTCCAATTTCTCTAAGATCTGAAAGTGCAAATTTAATAGCAAGACCTTTTTTTGTAACTAGAATTGCTGAGTCCTCAACTGGTGAAACTCTAACTTGGATTAGTTCGTCATCGTCAACTAAATTAATTGCTTTCATTCCAACTTTTCTAATTGATTTGAAAAGTTCAACAGATGTTCTCTTGATTGTACCTTTCTTTGTAGCCATAATCAAGTATTCATCAGCTTCTGCATCTTTTACTGGAATTACTGCATTTACTTTTTCTCCGTGCATTAATTCTAAAAGATTTATAATATTTTGACCTTTTGCTTGTCTTTTTCCTTCAGGAATTTCATAAGCCTTTAGTTTATATACTCTTCCCTTATTCGTAAAGAATAAAATCAAGCTATGAGTTGAAGTTACGAAAAGACTGTCAACATAGTCATCTTCTTTTGTAGTAAGGGCAACAACACCTTTTCCACCTCTGTTTTGTACTTTGTAAGTATCGGAAGGAATTCTCTTGATGTAACCTTGTTTTGTAAGAGTTATTACAACATCTTCTTCTTTGATTAACTCTTCAATTTCAATTTCATCAAAATTAGGTTTGATTTCAGTTCTTCTGTCATCGCCAAATTTTTCTTTAATTTCTATTAATTCTTCTTTAATTATATTTAAGATTAATCTTTCATTTCCTAAAATTTCTTTAAGTCTTGCAATTTCTTTAATCAAAGAATTATATTCATCTTGTAATTTTTCTCTTTCAAGACCTTGAAGTCTTCTTAAACGCATTTCAAGGATGCTTTCAGCTTGAATTTTAGTAAAACCGAAACGTTCCATAAGTTTTTCTTGCGCGTCTGAGTAAGAAGCTCTAATTATCTTAATTATTTCGTCGATATGATCAATCGCTTTTAAAAGTCCTTCAACAATATGAGCTCTGTCTTCAGCTTTTTTAAGTTCAAATCTACAACGTCTTGTGATTACATCTCTTTGATGTTCAACATAATGTCCGATTAATTCCTTTAAATTTAAAACTTTAGGTTCACCATTTACAAGTGCAAGATTTATTACCCCGAAAGTAGTTTGCATTTGTGTATGTTTATAAAGATTATTTAAAATAATATTCGGATTAGCATCTCTCTTTAATTCGATTACAATTCTAATCCCTTTCATATTACTTTCATCTCTAAGATCTGAAATTCCTTCAATTCTCTTATCCTTGATAAGTTCAACAATCTTCATAATCAAATTAGTTTTATTAACTTGATATGGAATTTCTGTAACTATAATTCTAGTTTTATTATTATGTTCTTCAATATTTGCAACAGCTCTTACAGTAATTTTTCCACGTCCTGTATGATAAGCTTGTTTGATTCCTTCAAGTCCCATAATATATGCACCTGTTGGAAAATCAGGACCTTTTACAAATTTCATAAGTTCTTCAACGGAAATGTCGAAATTGTCGATATATTCGCAAGTTGCATCAATTACTTCATTTAAATTATGTGGTGGCATATTTGTAGCCATACCAACGGCTATACCCGCTGCTCCATTTACCAAAAGATTTGGAAATTTACTTGGCAAAACAACCGGTTCTTTTTCGTTTTCGTCATAGTTTGGTGCGAAGTCAACTGTATCTTTATTTATATCTCTTAACATTTCAAGAGCAAGTTTTTGCATTCTAACTTCTGTATAACGAGGAGCGGCAGCACCGTCTCCGTCAATAGTACCAAAGTTACCTTGACCGTCAACAAGAGGATAACGCAAGTTAAAATCTTGCGCAAGTCTAACTGTTGCATCATAAATTGCAGAGTCACCATGAGGGTGATATTTACCCATTACTTCCCCAACAAGTCTTGAAGATTTTTTATAAGGCTTGTCTGGTAAAAGTCCAAGACCTTGCATTGCATAAATAATTCTTCTATGAACAGGCTTTAAACCATCTCTAACATCAGGCAAAGCTCTTGCAACAATAACACTCATGGCATATTCAAGGTATGACTTTTTCATTTCCTTTTCGATATCTACATCGACTATATTCATTTTATTTTCTATATCAGCCATCTATTCCTCCTATGCGTCAATATTTTCAACATATTTCGCATTTTGTTCTATAAATTCACGTCTTGGTTCAACCTTATCTCCCATAAGAGTTGAGAAAGTTTCATCTATTGACACAAGTTCTTCATCATCAATATTTACTTGTAGGAAAAGTCTGTTTTCAGGATTCATAGTTGTTTCCCAAAGTTGTGCAGGATTCATTTCCCCAAGACCTTTATATCTTTGAATTCTATGTGAATCACGACCAAGTTCATCTAAACTTGCTTGTAATTCTTCATCAGTCCAACAATATTTTACAACCTTAACACCTTTAATAATTCCATAAAGTGGTGGTTGTGCAATATATACATGACCTTGTTCGATTAATTCTTTCATATAACGATAGAAAAATGTTAAAATCAAAGTTCTAATATGTGCACCGTCAACGTCGGCATCTGTCATTATAACTATTTTTCCATATCTTAAATTATCTAAGTTAAAATCTTTTCCGATTCCTGTTCCAAAAGCAGTAATCATTGACTTAATTTCTTCATAACCTAAAATCTTGTCAATTCTTGCCTTTTCAACATTCATAATCTTACCTTTAAGTGGTAAAACTGCTTGGAATTTACTATCTCTACCTTGTTTTGCAGAGCCACCCGCAGAGTCACCTTCGACAAGATAAATTTCATTTACAGAAATATCACTTTCTTGGCAGTCGGATAATTTACCAGGTAAAGTAGTATTGTCAAGAATGGATTTTTTACGAGTTAAATCTCTTGCCTTTCTTGCAGCTTCTCTCGCTCTTGCACTACTTTGAGCCTTTTCTATAATAATTTTACCAACTTTTGGATTTTCTTCTAGGAAAGTCATTAAATTATCATATAAGAAAGCTTCAACAATACCACGACTTTCACTATTTCCAAGTTTTGCCTTAGTTTGTCCTTCAAATTGTGGATTAGGAAGTTTTATTGAAACAATTCCAGTAAGACCTTCTCTTGTATCGTCACCTTGAAGATTTGCATCCTTATCCTTAATTAAATTGTATTTTCTTCCATAGTCATTTAAAGTACGAGTAAGAGCAGTCTTAAATCCTACTAAATGGCTTCCACCTTCAGGTGTATGGATATTATTTGCAAAAGTTAAGACATTTTCAGAATATCCGTCTGTATATTGCATAGAAATTTCAACTTGTGAATCTCCTCTTTGTCCTTGAAAATAAATAACTTCGCTATGAAGACTATTTTTATTTCTATTCATATACTCAACAAAAGATTTTATTCCACCTTCATAATGAAAAGTTTCTGTAAAATCTTCTCTTTCATCTGTAAAAATAATTTTAACACCTTTATTTAAAAATGCCATTTCTCTAAATCTGTTTCTTAAAATTTCTTTTTCATAGATAATTGTATCAAAAATTTCAGAATCAGGTTTAAAAGTTATTATTGTTCCAGTTTCATTTGAAGTACCTACCACTTCAAGCTTTGAAGTCGCATTTCCCCTTGAAAATTGTTGTTCATAAAGTTTTCCATCTCTTTTTACATTTGCAATAAGCCATTCTGAAAGAGCATTTACAACAGAAACCCCAACTCCATGAAGTCCCCCTGAAACTTGGTAAGCATTGTTATTGAACTTACCTCCGGCATGTAGAATTGTCAAAACTGTTTCAAGTGTTGATTTTCCTGTTTGTGGATGCACTTCTACTGGAATACCACTACCATTATCTTCAACTCTTACAGAATTATCTTCAAAGATTGTAACTGTAATTGTATCACAAACTCCTGCCAAAGCTTCGTCAATACTATTGTCAACAACTTCATAAACTAGATGGTGAAGTCCCTTTACTCCTGTCGAACCTATATACATACCAGGTCTAAGTCTAACTGGTTCAAGACCTGTTAAAACCTTAATGTCTTTCGCCCCGTAATTTCTAATTTTTTCTTTACTCATATTTTTCCTTTCTCACTTTTTCCATTTCTATAACATTAATATTCTTAAAATTATTTACAAAAGATTTATCTGTAGTCGTTATAAAGACTTGATTATCCGTTAAATATTCCAAAATTTCATATCTTCTATCTTCGTCCAATTCACTAAATAGATCGTCGAGTAAAATTATTGGCTTTACTCTCTTATACTCTTCAAAAATATTCTTTTGACACATCTTAACTGTAATTATAATATTTCTCTTTTGACCTTGTGAAGAAAAACTCTTTGCATCTTTACCATTTAAGATAAATTTAAAATTTTCCTTGTGAATACCAAAGTTTGTAGTCTTGTTTTCACTATCCAATTTATAGGACTTAGAAAAATTTTCTAAAATTTCCTTTAGACATTCATTTTCTGATTTTTTATAATCTGATAAAATTGACTCATACTCTATAGAAAGAGTTTCTCCTGATAATTGTTGATGAATTGAATTTATTTCCATATTTATCAAATCAATCAGCTTTTTTCTCTCCATACTTATTTCATAGCACAAAAGAGCAAGTTTTTTTGTAAGAGCATTCATCTCCTGCTTATAAAAACTGGATAAATTCATTCCCTTTAAGAGTAAATTTCTTCTGAAAATAACATTTCTATATAAATTTAATTTTTGTTTATAGCCCTTTGTCATCTTCATAATAAAGCTATCAAAAAAATTCCTTCTAAAATTTGGACTTTCTGTGATGATTTTAAGTTCATCAGGGAAAAATCCAATAACATTTGAAAAGTCGTAAAGTTCATTTATACTCTTAAGTTTAATATCATCAATTTTAAAAACTTTTTTCTTATCGTCAGTATATAAAAAAGAAATTTTATTTTCAAATCCCTTTTCATTTACGAAAGTATCAACTTTCGTAAAATTCTCTCCAAAACTTATAAAATCTTCTTGTTTTGCCTGCCTAAAACTTGACGCAACAAGAGAAATATAAATCGCCTCCAAAACATTCGTCTTTCCGATTCCATTTTTTCCGACAAAAACATTTATATTCTCTTTAAACTCAAAAGAAATATCTTTTAAATTTCTAAAGTTGGTCAAATGTATTTTTTCAACTATCAACTCTACCTCTTTTTAACAATCAAATTTACTTCTTCGTCTGACAATATCTTAACAGTCATTCCGTCATAAATTTTTCTACCACGTCTTGTTTCAACTTCTCCATCAACTAAAACTAATCCTTCAGAAATAAAGAATTTAGCATCAGCTCCAGTTTGAACAACAGCTGCATATTTCAACAACGAATCCAATTTTATAAATTCGGTATCAATAATAATTTCTTCCATTTTAAACTCCTAGTATTGAGAATCTTGCAACAAAACAGGTAAAACTAAATAAGTATAATCTATATTTTCATCTTCAGGTCTTATGATACAAGCTCCTGCTCTACCATTAAATGTAATTTCAACAAAATCCTGCTCAATCGTCTTTAATCCCTCTAAAACATATTTTGAATTAAAGGCTATTTTTAAATTATCTCCCTCTTTTTTGATGTCGATAATATCTTTTAAATCTCCAATTTCAGATGATCCCTCAACTAAAATACTATTATCATCTATTGTAAAAGTAACTAAATCGCCCTTTTCTGCCTTATAGATAATATTTGCTCTTTCAATTGCATTTATTAAATCACGTCTTGAAACAATAACTTTTGTCTTATGTTCATAAGAGAATAGTGCCTTGTAGTTCAAATACTCTCCGTCAATTACTCTTGTTGAAAAGATTGTATTTTCAAAAGTGAAAATCGCACTTCCTCTTACCAGTGAAACTCCAACAACAGAGCCCTCAGGAACAATCTTTGAAATTTCGTTTAAAGCTCTTGGTGGAATTATAACTTTTTTCTCAATATCTTCTTCTATCTTAAAACTTCTCTTTGCAATTCTATGTCCATCAAGTGCAACAAAATCAACATTTTTATTTTCTATTTCAACATCAACACCATTTAAAACTATTCTATAATCATCAATAGCTGTTGCAAAAATAGTTTGTTTAGTTGCAACTTTAAGCAAATTTTCTTGAACATAAAAGTCCACTTTGTTTTCAAAAGTTGGAAATTCAGGATATGAATAAATATCCATTGCAATTATATTGAATTTCGCATTTTCACTTTGAATAAAGACTTTTTCTCTATCAACCTTTATATATACTTCATCATTAGGTAATTTTCTCACTATATTAGAAATCATTGAAGCATTAAGTAAAACTTCTCCTTCTTTTTCAACTTTACATTCAGTTGAAGTTTCAATTGCAAGTTCCAAATCAGTTGACTTTAAAGTTAATCTATTATCCTTTGCAATAAATAAAATTCCTTCTAGTATTGAAGTGTTATTTTTTAAACTTATAGCTCTTAAAGATATATTTATCAAACCCAAAAGTTCATTTTGCATTATCTTTATTTCCATAATTTTCTCCTTTTTTTCACATATAAAAAATATATAATTTAGTAGTAATAGTAGTAGGGGCTGTGGATATCTTAAACAACCCTTTTAAACATTGAAATATCAATATTTATTTACTGTATAACTACTGTATAAATCACAAAATAATTATAGACTTATAAACATATTAACAACTAAAAAAATCTTACAAAGTTATCAACAACTTATCAACATACTTATAAACAGTATAAGTCGAATAACTAAAAATTTCTTTAAAAATAATATTACTTTTTTGTAATATTAATCTTCTAACATTTTCTTTATGTTTTCTATATCTTTTCTTACAGATTCAGTAGTCTTTATCTTTTCATCAATTTTCTTAACCCCATGCATTATGGTAGTATGATCTTTCTCAAAGGCTGAACCTATATTTCCTAAAGCACAGTCTAACATATTTCTACAAAGATACATCGCAACCTGTCTTGGATAAGCAATTGAGTTAGCCCTATTTTTAGAGCTTAAATCGGAAACTTCTATTTTAAAATATTCACTTACAGTTTCCTTTATCAAATCAATATCCAATTCTCTCCTATTTAGTTCATTAAGTTTTTGGGATAAAATTCCCTTTACATAATCAACAGTCATTGGAGCATCTTGTTTCAATTTATAATGAGCCAAAACATTAATTAAAGCCCCTTCGAGCTCTCTTATGTTCGTCTTTATATTCATTGCAATAAATTCTAAAACTTCATTTGAAAGAGCTATAGGCTCATACTTTACCTTATCTTGTAAAATAGCCATTCTCGTCTCAAAATCAGGTGGTTGAATATCAACAGTTAGACCCATATTAAATCTACTCTTAAGTCTGTCCTCCAGATTTTTAATCTCCTTTGGTGGTCTATCTGATGAAATTATAATTTGCTTATTTCTACTGTATAATTCATTAAAAGTATGGAAAAATTCCTCTTGTGTTGCAGTCTTTCCTGCAATAAATTGAATATCATCTATAAGCAAAACATCGACATTTCTATATTTCTTTCTAAATTCAGATTCTGAATTTTGATTTTTATCCCTAATTGAGTCAATCAAGTCAATTGTAAATTTCTCACTACTCAAATATAAGACCTTACAATCAAAATTTTTGTGAATTTCATAACCAATAGCTTTCATAAGGTGAGTTTTTCCAAGTCCTGAATTTCCATAAATGAAAAGAGGATTGTAAGTACCAGCAGGATTTTTGGCAACTGCCTCAGCTGCAGCCATAGCAAATTCATTATTTTTACCCTTTACGAAATTATCAAAAGTAAATCTCTCTGAAAAAGCTGAAGAATTATTTGAAGAAGAAATTTTCTTTAATTTTCCCTTTTTTGAGCCTTTTTCAGAAGATTTTGAAAAGAAAGAAGTTTGACCTCCTAAATTTTTAATCGCTTCTAGATAGATTTCATCAGTAGCGACAACAGGTAAAAGCTCAGTTTTTTCTTTTGTTAAAGGAAAAAGTTGATTATTTATTGCATCTTCAATATAATCTTTAAAATTTCCATTAATAAAAGTTTTAATATAATTAGACTGACAAAGCACCATTAACTTATGATTCTCATAACAAATTGGCTTTAAAACTTCAATCCAAGTCGCAAATCGACTTTCTCCGAGTTTATCTTTTAACTCATTGCAAACTTCAAGCCATAAGCTATCAACCACTATTTCATTCTCAAACAT